>JALXAX010000001.1 GCA_026991755.1 Thiotrichaceae bacterium
CTCGATTAGCACCTTAAATTAGTTTTAGAAATTTAATGTATCAAGTTCCCTCCCCTTAGCAAGGGGAGGGTTAGGGTGGGGATAGAGAGTTAAGTCTAGCAAAATGCTGGTGCTCTAACTCACTTAGCTCCCAAACAAGGAAGAAAAAATGACAAATATAGCCATCGTAGGCGCAGCAGGTAGAATGGGAAAAACCCTAATCGAAGCCTGTCATCAAACAGACGGTATCAACCATACTGTAGCCACAGAATACCCAGAAAGCTCCTTATTAGGTGCAGATGCAGGTGAACTAGCGGGTCTTGGAAAATCGGGCGTGCTTATAGCGGGTTCGCTAGACGATGCAGAACAAGACTTTGATATCCTAATAGACTTTACTCGTCCTGAACCTTGTTTAAAACACCTAGAGTGGTGTAAAAATAACAACAAAAAGATGATTATAGGTACAACAGGTTTTAGCGATGAAGAAAAACAAATCATCGAAGAAACAGCCAAAACTATCCCTGTTATTTTAGCCCCGAATATGAGCGTAGGTGTAACACTAACCTTAAAACTGTTAGAAATGGCAGCCAAAGTACTAGGCGATGATGTCGATATAGAAATTATCGAAGCCCATCACCGTCATAAAGTAGATGCACCATCAGGCACAGCCCTAAGAATGGGAGAAGTGGTAGCGGATGCACTAGGCCGTGATTTATCAGAATGTGCCGTCTATGGTCGCGAAGGTAATACGGGTGAAAGAGATCGTAAAACCATTGGCTTTGAAACGATCCGAGCAGGCGATATAGTAGGCGATCATACTGTCATGTTTGCAGGTATTGGCGAGCGAATAGAAATCACCCATAAAGCCTCTAGTCGAATGACTTTTGGTAAAGGTGCAATGCGTGCAGCTAGATGGTTAGTTAGTAAAGATAGTGGCTTATTTGATATGCAGGATGTATTGGATTTGTAGAGGCAATGTAGTTCGGGTGGTGCGAGTGTCATCCGACAAATACCGTTATTTATCAAAGTGATCCACTGTGTAATATGTCATCAGAATTTGACCTAATCCAAACTTACTTTAACTGGCACTATCCAGAAAAACCCCCAGCTAGTTTTGGTCTGATAAAAGGCATAGGCGATGACGGTGCAGTCCTACAAATCCCCAGCAAGCAACAACTAATAGTCACCACCGACACCCTAATTTCAGGTGTACACTTCCCAGAACAGACACCTCCTCATGCCATAGGCCATAAGTCCCTGGCGGTAAACCTAAGCGATCTGGCAGCAATGGGCGCAGACCCTGCATGGTTCACACTAGCCCTGACATTACCCCATCAAGACAAACAATGGCTAAGCGATTTTTCAGCAGGTCTAAAAGCACTAGCTGATAAAGCAGGCATTCAATTAATAGGTGGAGACACGACCAAAGGCTCATTAAGCATCAGCATCACCGCTATGGGTTTAGCAGAATCTAAAGACCTAATGATGCGTTCATCGGCAAAAGACAAGGATGTTATCTACGTAACCCATACTCTGGGCGGTGCAGCCGCAGGCTTAGCCATGCTACAGCAACGTTTTGAAGGTGAGGATGATCATAGTTGTATCGAACAACTAAACTACCCTGTTTCTCGTAACGATGAAAGCCAACTCATTCGACGTTATGCCAATGCTTGTTTAGATATATCAGATGGCTTTCTGGCAGATTTAAATCACATATTGCAAAGCTCAAAAGTAGGCGCAGTGATAGACCTAGATACTATTCCGCTACCAAAGGCGCTACAAGATATTGATCAACAGAAAGCTTTAGAATATGCCTTAACAGGAGGCGATGATTACGAATTGCTTTTCACTGTCGCGCAAGAAAATCAACATGTTTTTGAACAGGATGTGCAGCAAGAAAAAGGGTTGGGTTGCATAGCGGTAGGCGTGATAGATAGTGCAATAAAAGGAATAGTTTCGATACAAAAAGAGGTACTAACGCCAAAAGGTTATAACCACTTTAGATAATCCAATAAACAAAAAATATAAAGAGCCTGATCAAAGCATAAACTAGCACCTAGTTCCCATCTGCAATAGCCTCTATAAGTTTGTTCACACTCTCTTCAAATTGATCATCATGAATTTGTATCGCATTGCGTCGAGCGAGCTTTTTCAGTACATCGGGTAACTCATCTTCACTTGGCATTTTGGCGTTTTTCAGTAAAACGGGTATCACACGAATATCACGATCTAAGGCAGTAGCGACCTCAAGTCGAACAAAATCATTGGGGTTATCTAAGCGACGACCTTGAGCGTTGCTAGCGTTCAGCCAATCTTCTCCAATCATGACTAATACGATTTGAGCTTTAGATAAAACTGCTTCGATGGTGGCGACAAAATCACTTCCATGTGGGATGTCGTCCAAATCCATAAAGATGCTATCACTGCCATAGGTTTCACTGAGCTGTTTGTACAAAGCCAACGTATAGCCGCTACTATCATCACGTCGATAACTAATGAAAACATTAACATCACCAGCGAATTTACGGCGTTTCTTCTTACGTTGGTTGAGGCTTCTAATTAGGTAGAGCAATAACAAAGGAACAATAAGAAAACCACCTATCCATTTCCAATTACGAATAAACCAGTTTTTTATCTCAGCCTCAGAATCAACTTCTACCTTGATGACTTTCGAGATAACGGGGATATCCTTAACGCCCTTATCTCCGTTAGGGTAGATATATTGAGCGGATACTAAAAGGTTTAAATACTGCTCGCCACTTTTTCGGGGAATAACGCGGAAAGACCATTGGGTAAAACCTGTTGGGTCAATAATCTGTCTCGCGTTGGTGTTGATAGGGGTAATATCAAAGGGATGATCCTCTTCAGGTTTACCACAGCAAAGTTTTACCGTCATAAAGGTGGTGACAGGAATCGTCTCTTCTTGAACCTCTCCTGTACCTATTAGTCCTTCCGTACTGACCTCGTCCCAGCCAATCCTAACCTCAACACGCTCACTTTTATTGAGTGTCATCTGTGAAGGAGGATTGTAGAGAATTTTGCCGTAATGCTGGTCTTCTTTGCTTGTACCTTTATCGGGTGTAGTGGGTGTTTCGATAGCAGAATCTACGGGTGACTCCATAGCAGAAGGCGGCTCTGCACCGCCACTGGCTTCTGTAGGTTCCTCGTCAACTGCTGCTGTATTCTGTTGATCTACTTGATACTCTTTTGTTATTACGTCCGTTATGGGGGGAGTAACAGCTTGTGCTTGAGCTTCTTTTTCCTGTTTTTCACGAGCTTCTCTATCTTTAATCGCTTTTAATCGTGCCTGTTGCTTTATACGTTCAGCTTTCTTCTTGGCTTCAGCCGCTTTTTGCTGCTCTTGTAGTTTGATGCGTTTGGCCTTCTTTTTAGCTTCAGCAGCTTTTAATTGGGCAATTCTTCTGTTTTCAATCGCACGTTGACGTGCTTTTTCTTTTGCTTTTTGCCGTGCGATAGCATCAGCTTTTCTTTTAGCTTCCTCCCTTGCCCTTTGGGCTTCTATCTGAGCTTGTATACGGATACGCTCTTGATCGTGAGCAGTAGATGAAGCAGGTTTTGGAGGTAGGTGTGCAGGAGCTGGAGCAGGAGCGGGGAGTATTATTATCGGAGGCTTGGGTTTAGGTTTGCCAACGCCACTTCCAGCTTTTGGTATCTGATTATTAACTATCAAAGAAGGGATAATGCTAAAAGATTTTCGTGCAATGACTTTTTGGTTGCGAAGTCCTTTATGAGTAATCGAAGCCTCTAGCGTTAAATGATGTACGCCCACTGATAAACCATTTGTTTTTACAACTAGCCTTTGTTTAGATCTAGCTAATGGCTTTGAGTCCAACTTCCATATTAAGCGAGCATTTCGGTAATTCGTTTTAGCACTAAAAGTGAGAACGGTACCTTTCTTAACACGAGTCAGGTTGATAGCTGTATTGGGTACAATACTTGTTGTAAGAGGAGTGGATCCTAGCGTAATAACAATGCTACTTCCTCTTCTAACTCGAGTGCCTGAACGAGGGGACTGGCTAATCACCTTGTTATTACAAGTCCTGCTGAGTTGATAGCCCTTGTTTTTAATAGTTAATCCCCTTTTTTTCAATATGGAAGTAGCCTCAGAAACGCTTTTACACTTAAGCGTTGGAACGGTTACGGATAGGAGTTTAGTAACAACAGGTTTTTTGGCGGGAATGATTTTAGCCGCAGGAATGGTTTTGGGTATTATCCTTTTCTTAGGGAAAACAACTCCCTGTTTTGGTTTTAAAATAACAGCTGATTGTGGATCTTTCCCAGTAGCAAAACATAGAGGCGGGAATAGGAAGGAGAGTAGTAGAAATAAGCTTCCCATGCTCCAAGCTAAGGTGTAAATATTTATTGAATATCTATTAATTTTCATACTACTCTACAAATAGAAACGGCAGGATGATTAAAGGGCATAACAAGAATCAGCAAGCGCCCACTAAGCTAATGATTAAAGTATAGCTGAAGAGGCTGAATAAACAGGGTGTTTTTTAAGGGCGTCTTTATTATAAGGCTGTTTTAGTAGTACAAATTATTCGGATGCTTTGGAAGCTCATTTTCAAATAGTATTTGAAAAAAGTTATTGTACTCAGACAATGCAAAAAACGACAAGATATGTAACTATCATCCCTCCGATTTTTCATGGTGTGTTATGCCTAATCATACACAATCTTCAACATCTTCTGATTCACGTCACCAGCCACCTGCCGAAAGCATCATTGACGATGCGGTAGAAGATGCCATTGAGCTACGCGCCAAGCGTGGTCGTACTGAAGTGACTGCCGAGCCAGTCGATGGTCAACCATGGTTTGGAACATGGAAGGCTTCATCAACTACCTCCAGCGTACCCTTCCCACGTAGCTATCGCGTTAACATTCGCTCGCTACAAAAGCGTAGCAATATCTGTAATTGTAAAGATTTCGAGCTAAATCAATTAGGCACCTGTAAGCACATTGAAGCCGTGCTACATAGTGTGAGCCAACGCGCAGACTATCAACAGATCAAGCAACAGCCAGCCCCTGTCAGCTATGTATATTTAAGCTGGGAGGTGGAGAACCCGCCACATATTCAACTACACCGAACGGTAGAAGTAAGTGCCGACCTTGCTGATTTACTGGATGACTATTTTGATGCCAGCGGCAGCTTTAAAGGCCGAATGCCTGATGAGTTTTTTCACTTTTCGGCACAAGTGCGAGACCGTGGAGACATCCACTTAGGCGAAGATGCAACGGCTTTTGTACAACGCTTGGCGATTCAAGCCAGCCAGCAGGTACGAGCTTTAAAAATACGCGAGCAGATTGAAGTATCCGACGGGCATTTGCCAGGTATTAAAGCCAGGTTGTACCCCTATCAAGTAGACGGTGTCGCCTTTTTAGCCGCTAACGGTAGAGCATTGTTAGCCGATGACATGGGCTTGGGTAAGACGCTACAAGCCACCGCAGCCGCTAGTTGGTTAATGAAAAATGCAGGTGTGGAGCGTGTGCTGGTGATTTGCCCCGCATCGCTCAAACAACAATGGGCGCGTGAGATCGAGAAGTTTACCGATTACTCGGTGCAGATTATAGAAGGCAACCCGGAAGCGCGGGACGTGCAATATCGCCGTGGCAGTGGCTTTTATATCATTAATTATGAGCTTATCTTAAGAGACTTAAGCGTGATTAATGAGGTACTGCATCCTGACTTGTTAATTTTGGACGAAGCTCAACGCATTAAGAACTGGCGCACAAAAATCGCCTCGACCATTAAACAAGTCTCATCTCGCTATGCCTTCGTGCTATCAGGCACGCCCTTAGAAAATCGCTTGGAAGACCTCTTCAGCTTAATGCAAGTGGTTGATGCTGCTGTGCTTGGCCCTTTGTGGCGCTATCTCATGGACTTCCATCTCACCGATGGTAAAGGCAAAGTGTTGGGGTATCGCAACCTGTCTGAGCTGCGTCGTCGGCTTAAACCCATTATGTTACGTCGTGATAGACGTTTGGTAAGCGATCAGCTACCGAAAAGAATCGAGCATCGCCTGGACGTTAAACTCACCGAACAACAACGAGAGCTGCATGACGATGCCGTGTCAGCAGCAGGGCGATTAGCCAGTATTGCCAAATCACGTCCACTCACGCCTGTTGAGACAAACCAAATGATGTCGTCATTGCAGCGCGCCAGAATGGCATGCAATGCAGCGGGCCTGGTTGATAAAACAACACAAGGCTCGCCTAAGCTGGATGAAATGGAAAGTTTGGTTGATGAGTTATGTCTGCAATCAGGCTTAAAAGCGGTGATCTTTTCTCAATGGCATTTGATGACGGAGTTGGTGGAAGCGAGATTAACCAAGATGGGAGTAGGGCATGTTCATCTTCATGGCGGCGTGCCAACCAGCAAACGGGGTGAGCTGTTGCAACGCTTTCAGCAAGACGATGCGGTACAGGTTTTCATCTCGACCGATGCGGGTGGAGTAGGACTTAACCTACAAAACGCCTCGGTGGTGATTAACTTAGATATGCCTTGGAATCCTGCCACATTAGACCAGCGCGTGGCGCGAGTGCATCGTTTAGGGCAGAAGAATACGGTGCAATCTATCTTGATTGTGAGTGAAGACTCTTATGAGCAACACGTGATGTCGCTGGTCAAAGGCAAACGTGATTTATTCGATAACGTGGTTGATCCCGATGCGACTGAAGATGAAATTGGGGTTAGCAAAAAGCTAATGCAGACATTGGTGGAGGATCTGGCAGGTAGTCATGCAAGTGCTACTACACAGTCGCAACACGCTAGCCCTGAGGCAGAGCAAAACAGCCCTGAGTCAGAGCAAGACAGCCTTGAGCTAGAGGAAATAGTCCCGCAAAGGGTTACTCAAATTAAGCAACAGTTCGCAAGCCACCTAGTACAAATACTAACTTCAGGAGATGGCTTACTCGTTGTTTTGGATCACGTAGATAGCGAAGCTAATGAGCTAGCACATGCACTATCAACGGATGAAATCCCCATCGCTCTGATTGATAGTCAAACCTTAAACGGCTTGCGTCGATTAGGTGATCAATCGCTCTTTAGTGATACGCAGAGTATTTACAATGCTGAGGATGATCAACAAAATGCTTCGCAATTAGATAAAGTATCTCCGTTAATTGCCATTGCCAAAGAGAAGCTAGAAGCAGCCGAAGTGCTATTAGAGCAAGAGGTGTTTAGCGTAGCAGGTGACTTGCTAATAACAGCATTGCTAGCAGCTGTAGCGGGTAAAGCAGGTCTGGAACAAGCACCCACTATCACAGAGGCAGGTATTTGGGTGTATACCGAAGCGATGGAAAAAGGCTGGCTAGATCAGCAGCAAGCCCATCAAATCATGCGCCATTTAGCTGTAGTGCAAGCGCGTGATGTACCCAGTGATTTATTAGAGCAATTACTTATTGATGTACAAACCTTTATTGTCAGCGCGGCTAACCATTAGTGAGTACTAAAACTTAAACTATAGGTTGTATAAGTGGTAGCGCTACATGACAAAGCTCATTCACTTCAGCGTTATTAGCACATAAATTAACAAACAACTCTTCAATCAGGATCAAACACATGCGAGAAATCTTGCTACTTACCATCAGCGGTCAAGATCACACAGGCGTTACTGCCGCTTTTACGGATATTCTTAGTCACCATGATGTGAATATTCTCGATATTGGACAATCCGTCATTCATGACTCACTTACTTTGGGCATGCTCATAGAGATTCCTGACGCAAAAGAGTCAGGTGCGGTCAAAAAAGAGCTACTTTTTCTAGCTCATGAGCATAATCTAAAAGTAGATTTTTCATTAATCGACTCAAACGATTACGAAACATGGGTGCACGCGCAGGGCAAGCCGCGCTATATCGTTACCCTGCTAGGGCGAAAATTAACAGCGGGAAATATCAGCCATATTGCCAAAGTCATCTCACATTATGGCTTGGATATCGCTGAAATCACCCGTCTTTCAGGTCGTTTTTCGCTTCAGCAAGAGCAACAAGACAGCAGTGAGCGTGCTTGTGTT
This sequence comes from Thiotrichaceae bacterium, assembly GCA_026991755.1. Lineage (GTDB taxonomy): Bacteria > Pseudomonadota > Gammaproteobacteria > Thiotrichales > Thiotrichaceae > HyVt-477. The sequence goes on from JALXAX010000001.1 coordinate 8,017, forward strand.
GAGTTTTCAATACGGGGAAACACCGAAGAGCTAACTGCCTTTCAGCAAGATTTATTAGCTATTACCCAAGATGATGAAGTGGATGTAGCATTTCAGGTCGATAGCTTATATCGACGTAATCGTCGTTTAATTGTATTTGATATGGACTCTACCCTGATCCAATGCGAAGTTATGGATGAGCTAGCCAAAGCAGCAGGCGTAGGTGAGAAAGTTGCAGCTATTACTGAATCTGCCATGCTAGGAGAAATTCCCTTTGATGAAAGCTTTGAGCGTCGTTTAGCTACTCTTAATGGGTTGGATGAATCGGTGTTGCAAAAAATTGCCGATGAATTGCCGATTACCGAAGGTGCGGAGCGGCTCATCCAAAACCTAAAACGCTTAGGCTACAAAGTGGGTATTTTATCGGGGGGCTTCAGCTACTTTGCTAATCACCTAAAAGACAAGTTTGATTTAGATTGTGTCTCAGCTAACGAACTGGATATCGTCGATGGCAAGCTAACAGGGAAAGTAAAAGGTGATATCGTAAACGGTGAGAAAAAAGCCGAGCTATTCCAGGAAATGGCTAAACGCATTGGTATTAGTATGGAGCAAACCATAGCCGTAGGTGATGGTGCTAATGATTTACCCATGCTGGCGATAGCAGGCTTAGGTGTAGCTTTTCATGCAAAACCTGTTGTTAAAGAAAATGCTAAACATGCCATTTCCACGTTAGGACTAGATGGTATTTTGTATTTATTGGGTGTGCGTGACCGAGAAGCTTTATAAGCGTACCTATTACAGAATCTGTGACTTTCTCGGACAAGTCCCTAACTCTGGGGTTTTATATAAAAAATCAATAGCTGTGTGATTTCATATCAAAATACACCAGAAACACTGAGTAACGATTAATGACAATTAATCTAAAAAATATTTCCACTTATCAGTCAATACTTAAAAGGTTATTTTACTATTCGATAAAATTTTGATGTAAAAATAAAGCATGGCGATAGAAGCTTTTTAAAAGTTGATGAGAGTGATTAAACGTATCTGCTACATTTTTAGCACAATCATAATAATAACGGTAAACAGCTCATATTGCCCCTTGGTTTTTTATTAACAATCTTTCAAAAGGTTGATATTTAAGCAAATCACTAATAGGAGAGTATGATGAACAGTAATCCTACTGTATGCCTAAATATGATTGTAAAAAATGAATCACATATCATTAGGCGTTGCCTTGAAAGTGTGAAGGATGTTATTGATTATTGGGTTATTTCTGATACGGGTTCCACCGATGATACCCCGCAGATTATAGAAGCATTTTTCAAAGAACATAGTATCCCGGGTGAATTACACCGACATGACTGGAAGAACTTTTCTCATAATCGAAACTTAGCCTTACAAGTGGCTAGGGATAAGGCAGATTACTTATTCTTTATGGATGCTGATGATCAGTTTATACACCCTGAAGACTTTAAGTTTGAATTGACGGAAACGGATTATTATATCAATTGTAGGCTTAATCAAACGCATTATGTGCGTAGGCACTTAGTTCGAACAGAGCTTGACTGGAAGTGGGTAGGAGTAATCCATGAGGTATTAGACTGTGATGAGAAGCTATCAACAGCCGTTTATCCTGACGGTTATATTATAGCCAGTACAGAAGGTGCAAGAGGAAAGAACCCTGACAGGTTCAAAGCGGATGCAGAAATACTGAAAGCAGCTCTAATAACAGACCCTGATAATCATCGATATCAGTTTTACCTGGCACAAAGCTATCGTGACGATGGAAACCATCAACAAGCACTGAAGGAGTATCAGAAGCGGGTAGAAATGGGGGGCTGGGAAGAAGAGGTTTACTACTCTCTTTATCAGATAGGCAGGATACAAAGTAAGATAGAGATAGATCGTAGCATTGTGCTTAACTCCTTGTTAAAAGCACATCAGTACCGCCCATCACGGATTGAGGCTATACATGAGGCGGTTACTCTTTGCCGCAGAGCAGAGCTATATCAACTAGGGTATGAACTAGGTCGTGACGCTCTCAATACACCATTGCCAACAGATTTATTATTTATTAATCACAGTGCATTTTCGTGGCAATTTAAAGATGAGATGTCCATTTGTGCTTCTTGGCTTGGTCTTAAAGACGAGGCTAGAGAGATGATTAACGAGCTATTAAAAGAGCCTAATATTCCTACTGAGGATAGAGAGCGCATCATTAACAATTTATCATACTGTTAAGGAAGCTCTGACTAACTCTGAATAAGTCCAATTATTTTTAGTTAGTTAAAACAGTCGCTATTTTCCCCGAAGATAGCGCAATAGAATTACTAGTGTTTTTAGGCGACTACTTAATATCGTTTTGGAGTAACATCGCCATTTTGTTAGCATCAGTGACATTAAGATAGTTTTCATAAAGATCTTTAATTTTACGAACATAACCCACAGGTTCACGGCCTCTCACATAGCCATAACGTGCTTTACTGTAATGGTGCTTTTTTGAAAGTAATAACATCGCTTTTTCGACATTGCCAAACCAGCGATCTTTATTGAGACCTTGTTTTTCTGCGAGGCGTCTAGCATCCAATACGTGGCCCAAACCTGCATTGTATGAAGCTAAGGTAAACCAGGTGCGATCAGCAACAGCAAGTTCAGGCTCAAACTTGCTGGATAGCCAGTGCATGTATTTTACACCAGCGTGGATGTTGGTTTCTGGATCAGTGAGTTTTCTGAGCTTGAGTTGTTTTCCTGTATTGGTCATGACTTGCATTAAGCCGATAGCTCCTTGTGATGATCTAATATTGGGTCGAAAACGAATTTCGCTATACATTTGAGCAGTGATAAGCCGCCAATCAAAACCATATTGTTGTGAGTAGGTTTTTATGTACTGATCATAATTGCTGAGTGATGTATTACCATCTGTTTGCTTGAGCCGATATTTTCTGAATTTAGAGATGCTCTTAGAGTTATCGAAATATTTACGATATAAGCGACTATACAATTCACCATTTTTTTGTTTGCTGATATAGGCATTAACACTTTTTAAAAGATAACTATCGCTTTCTCTAACGGCTAACGCGTGTTCATTTTTTTCCCCGATGGTAAAAGCAGACCGAACGGCGGTGCCTGCACCTAATTCAATATCTAGCAAATGCTCATCGACTAACGTAGATTTATAATCCCCATTAGCGACCTTCTCCAAAATTTCCTCTATTTCCATCGTTTCGGGAGCGGCTTGTAACGTTAAATCTATGCCCGACTGTTTTAGTTGCTCCAATACACTCCAATAGATACTGGATGGGTGGATAGTAATAGTACGCCCAGCTAAGTCTTCCACCGTGTTGATGTGTTGATTATTCTTCTGTACTACGAGGTGATGAGCGGCTTTATGATAAGGGATAGATGCGGAGATAAAATGATCTTTCCAGTCTTCAGTAGGGGTTAAAAAGCCTGCTGCAAGATCAGCTTTGATGCACTCGCTTACTATGATGATAACGAGCATTATCTGCAATAACAAAGACGGGATGACCCGCATCATTCCTTAAACTTTCTAGAAACTCAATAAAGCGTTCAGAATTCATGCGTTTCTCGATGACTTCAAAATACATGTCTCCCCGTGCTGATATTAATCGTTGCATAAGTCTTTACATACAAGCACCGCCTCGACTCCGCTCAGGTTACAGAGTAGCACCCTGATGAGCGGAGTCGAAGGGCGCGGTTTTTACTGAAATACTTTTGCAACGATTAATAGTACGTGTCATGTTTTCGCTATCTAAAGTGCTCAGGTCTACTAGCACCTGCCACTTATATCCCACTTTACAGGTTCCTCTATTAAGTCATGGTTCGTCTTGCTGAGGCAAAATCTGCTAAAGCTTCAAAGTTTCGTTAAAGCTCAGCTAAGTCACAGTAACTCAGACAAGAATTAATAGATGCCTTGGATTGCTACAGCAGTAGTCTGCGAATATCTGAAAGCATTTTAGTTAAATGCGTAGTAAACCTAGCACCTTCTGCGCCATCAATCACTCGATGATCATACGACAGCGATAGCGGAACCATTAAACGTGGTTCAAACTCGTTACCATTCCAAACAGGTTGCATTTTAGAGCGTGATACGCCAAGGATAGCCACTTCTGGTGCGTTGATAATCGGGGTAAATTTAGTCCCGCCAATACCGCCAAGACTGGAGATACTGAAACAACCGCCTTGCATATCGGAAGGCTTTAGCTTTTTATCACGTGCTTTTATCGCTAGCTCACGAATTTCTTGTGAGATTTCTACGAGTGATTTGCTATCGGCATCACGAATAACAGGTACAACTAACCCATCAGGTGTATCGACAGCTACGCCGATATGGTAGTAGTTTTTCTGAATCAGGTTTTCTTTGCTAGCATCTAACGAGCTGTTAAAGCGCGGGTAAGCTTTTAAGCTAGCTACTACGGCTTTCATAATAAAGGCTAACGGGGTGATTTTTACACCCTCTCGCTCTAGCTCGCTGCCCATTTGCTTACGGAAGGCTTCCATCTCGGTGATGTCGGCTTCGTCGTATTGGGTAACGTGGGGGATGGTCACCCAGTTGCGATGCAGGAATTGACCTGTGAGTTTGTTTATTTTGCTGAGGGCTACGGTTTCGACCTCACCCCATTGGCTGAAATCAACCTCTGGCATAGGTGCTACGCCAAGCGCTGTACCTGTTGCAGGAGCAGAGCTACCGCCACCGCTTTGCATGCTTTGTTTAACGAAGCTTTTGATGTCTTCTTTAATGATTCTGTTTTTACGGCCTGAGCCTTGTACGCGTCCAAGATCTACACCGAGTTCACGAGCGAAACGACGTAGTGACGGGCTGGCGTAGGCTTTGGTAAAGCTTACTTCGTCAATATTGGCAGTAGGAGAAGTTTTTGGAGCAGGGGCGGGAGCGGCTGGTTTAGCTACTTCTTCTTTTGCTGGCTCTTCTTTCTTCTTTTCTGGCTCTGCTTGAGTTGTTTTAGCTTCAGCAGCAGGAGCATCATCTCCCGCTGATTGGCTTGTTTCAATAACGGCTAAAACACTGCCTTCAGCTACATAATCACCAATTTGCACTTTAAGCTCTTTGATCACACCGCCATCACTAGACGGAATTTCCATAGAGGCTTTATCGGATTCGACGGTAATCAACGAATCTTCCGCGGCGATGGTATCGCCCACAGCAACCAATAACTCAATAATTTCAACCTTGTCAAAATCACCAATATCAGGAACAACAATCTCTTTAGTTTTCATAATTATTCCTCCTACGCCTGAATGGGGTTGATTTTGTTAACGTCGATCTTGTACTTTTTGATCGCATTGGCAACCTTCGCGGCAGGTAATGTGCCTTCATCTGCCAAGGCTTTTAGTGCTGTCACCACGATGTAGTAACGATTTACTTCAAAGTGTTTACGAAGCTGGGCGCGCGTATCACTGCGACCAAAGCCGTCTGTGCCTAGCACGGTGTAGTTCATAGGAACCCACGACTGGATTTGCTCAGCATAGCTTTGGATGTAATCCGTTGCCGCTATTGCAGGACCCCGGCGATCTTTTAGTTGTTGTGCCACGTAAGGTACTTTAGCCTTTTTAAGCGGGTTTAGACGGTTCCAGCGCTCAATTTCGCGAGCTTCGCGTGCCAGCTCGTTAAAGCTTGGACAACTCCACACGTCCGCATCGACTTTCCACTCATCATTGAGCATTTCTGCGGCTGCCATGACTTCACGAAGAATCGTACCAGAGCCAAGTAGCTGTACTTTCTTCTTCTTTTTACCGCCACCGCTAAGAAGGTACATGCCTTTAAGAATGCCTTCTTCCACGCCTTTTGGCATAGCAGGTTGCTGGTAGTTTTCATTCATCGCGGTGATGTAGTAGTAAATGTCTTCCTGATCTTTAAACATACGACGTAGGCCGTCATGGATGATCACTGTCATCTCATAAGCGAAAGTCGGGTCGTAGCTAACACAATTAGGAATCAAGGCTGCTTGAATCATACCGTGACCGTCTTGATGCTGTAAGCCTTCTCCCGCTAGGGTAGTTCGACCTGCTGTTGCACCGAGTAAGAAGCCGCGTGCGCGTGAATCGCCTGCTGCCCAAGCCAAGTCGCCAATGCGCTGGAAGCCGAACATTGAGTAGTAGATATAAAAAGGAACCATATTCACGCTATGCGTGCTGTAGGCTGTTGCTGCTGCAATCCAGGAGGAGAATGCGCCCGCTTCGTTGATGCCTTCTTCGAGGATTTGACCTGTTTTGTCTTCCTTGTAGAACATCACCTGATCTTTATCTTGGGGCTCGTAAAGCTGACCTACGGAAGAGTAAATACCTAGCTGTCGGAACATGCCTTCCATGCCGAAGGTACGTGCCTCATCGGGTACGATAGGTACAACGTGCTTACCCATGCTCTTGTCGCGTAACAGAATAGTGAGCATTCTAACAAAAGCCATGGTGGTCGACATTTCGCGCTCACCACTGCCATCTAACAACGTTTGGAAGGTGGATAAGTCAGGCACGGTTAAAGGCGCAGCAACAGTCTGTCTTGAAGGGATGTAGCCTCCCAGTTTTTTACGTTGCTCCTGAATGTATTTGATCTCTTCACTATCAGGGTCTGGACGATAGTATTCGCAGGCTGCCGCTTCTTTATCACTTAGTGGGATATTGAAACGATCTTTAAAGATAACCATTTCATCTTCAGTCAGTTTTTTCTGTTGGTGAGTACGGTTCTGACCTTCACCCGCAGCTCCCATGCCGTAACCTTTTACGGTGTGTGCGAGGATAACGGTAGGTTGATCCTTAGTCTCAGAGGCCGCTTTGTAAGCTGCGTAAACTTTGTGAGGATCATGTCCACCACGGTTTAAGCGCCAGATGTCTTCATCCGACATTTTCTCAACCATGGCTTTTAATTCTGGGTCTTTACCGAAGAAATGCTCGCGAACATACGCACCATCTTTGGCTTTGTAGTTTTGGAACTCACCATCAACTACTTCTAGCATACGTTGCTGTAGCTTACCGTTGGTGTCTTTAGCTAATAGTGGATCCCAATAAGACCCCCACAATACCTTAATAACGTTCCAGCCAGCGCCACGGAAGAGTGACTCTAGCTCTTGTACGATCTTACCGTTACCACGAACAGGGCCATCTAAGCGCTGTAGGTTACAGTTGACTACCCACGTTAGGTTATCAAGCTTTTCACGACCTGCTAATGAGATAGCCCCTGTTGTTTCTGGCTCGTCAATTTCGCCATCACCGACGAAACTCCATACGCTTCTGTTGGCGGTTTCTGCTAATTTACGATGATGTAAATACTTCATGAAACGTGCTTGGTAGATGGATTTAATCGGTCCAAGCCCCATAGAAACCGTTGGGAATTGCCAATAGTTAGGCATCAACCAAGGGTGCGGGTAAGACGATAAACCACCGCCATCGACTTCTTGTCTAAACTTGTCTAAGTCTTCTGTCGTTAAACGACCTTCCATAAAGGAACGTGCATAGATACCCGGTGCGATATGGCCTTGGAAATAAATTAAGTCTCCACCGTGATCAGGCGTTGGTGCGTGCCAGAAGTGGTTGAAACCTACATCGTATAAGGTCGCAGAAGAGGCAAATGAGGCGATATGCCCGCCAAGCTCAGCACTATAACGGTTAGCACGAACCACCATGGCGGTTGCATTCCAACGAATGTAAGAGCGAATACGTGATTCCAGGTTTTGTTTGCCTGGCATCGAAGGCTCAAGATGCGTAGGGATGGTATTGATATAAGCCGTGTTAGCGGAGAAGGGTAGGTTAGCTCCGTTGTGCCTTGCGGTATCAATTAGCTTTTCTAACAAGAAATGGGCGCGTTCTACGCCATCAGTTTTGGTGACTGCTTCAAGAGATTCGATCCATTCTTGTGTTTCTTGTGGATCAATATCCTGAGTTAATTTATCATTTGCCATAACGCATCCTCTGCAACTCAATTATGATGAGTGACACCATACCAGCTTATTAGGTAAGGTCAATCAGTTTTGCCTGCTGTAAAAATACTTGTTGTTATTTCATTAGGTTACAGAGCAAGAATGTATTTACCTATGTTTTAATGTATTTTAAGATTACCTCTAACCCCCTGATTTGGACGATTATTAATGAAAGATTATCAAAAAGAATTTATTGAGTTTGCGATTTCCTCTAATGTTCTGTGCTTTGGAGAGTTTGCATTAAAGTCCGGTAGAACAAGTCCTTATTTCTTTAATGCAGGTTTGTTTCAAACAGGCTCTGCCTTATCTAAACTTGCTGAGTTTTATGCACAGTCCATCAACGACTCAGGGGTGGAGTTCGATATGCTGTTCGGCCCTGCTTATAAAGGCATCCCGTTAGCGGCTGTGACTGCGGCAACACTGTATGATAAGCACGGCCTGGATTATCCCTATGCGTTCAACCGTAAAGAAGCCAAAGATCATGGTGAGGGTGGTACGATTGTTGGTGCTCCTTTAAAAGGAAAAGTATTAGTGATTGATGACGTGATGACAGCAGGTACAGCCATTCGTGAAGCGGTGGATATTGTTGCTGCGCAAGGTGCCGACTTTGCAGGCGTGGCTATCTCGCTAGATAGACAAGAGCGAGGGCAGGGTGAGTTGTCAGCGGTACAACAAACCGAGCAAGACTTTGCTGTGAAGGTGTCTAGCATTGTGGGCTTAAATGATGTGATCCAGCATGTGTCGGCAAGTATGACGGATGAAGATTTGTTGGCTAAGATTGAAGCTTATCGTGAGAGGTATGGTGTAAATTATTAACAACCTCCAAGCAAGCTGTTTGTGTAACTCTCATTCAAACTACTGGCAGGAATCAGCGCACATAAAAACCCAAATGATCGTCTGATAGTTATCGTCTTAAAAACTTATTCGACAATCTTCAATATTTAGGTAGAATACGCGCTCTTCCTCGCCGGAGTGGTGGAATTGGTAGACACGCGGGATTCAAAATCCCGTTTTGGCAACAAAGTGTGGGTTCAAGTCCCACCTCCGGCACCAAGACTTTATTCAACGGTCTTAACTTTTCCCAGTAAACCATATAAAACCCTGTATTTCCTTTATTTGTGTATATCCTAAATATACACCTGTCTATACTTGATACAGTGACATAAATTATTTATGCGGGTATCCTTGTGGGGTATTGAGTATTTCATAAACTTGGATACCCGCAAATGAGCAAGATTGAAAGATTATCCGCACTTGCTGCAAAAGCAGCAAAACCAAAAAAGAATGCCTATAAGCTGATGGACGGGGGAGGGCTGTATTTATACGTTTCTGTCACAGGCGCTAAGTTATGGCGGTATAACTACCGTTTTTTAGGTAAACATAAAACACTTTCTTTCGGTGAATATCATCCAAGTGACGATGATCAGGGCATTACCCTAAAACATGCTAGGGAGCTACATCGATCAGCAAGAAAGTTACTATCTGAAGGTAATGATCCAGCTTTACAGAAAAAACTGGATAAGCTGGCCAAAAAAAATAATACCTTTGGTGGAATCGCTCAAGAGTGGTTTGATAAAAACAAACATAAGTGGGCTCATGCCACTATTAAAAAGAAAACCTTCTTCCTGGAGCGTTATTTATATCCTTTTCTGGCTGAACGACCTATCACAGAGATAGCTGTTCATGAATTGCTGGATGTTTTGCAGCGAATTGAAAAACAAGGCTCATTCGAAACAGCGCATCGAGTAAAGCAGTTAGCGGGATGTGTGTTTCGTTATGCTATATCTCATGGTGGAAGGGCAGACAGGGACATAACAGCTGATTTAAAAGGGGCTTTGTCACCTGTTGTAACTAAACATATGGCTGCTATAACAGATCCCGTTGAGTTTGGTGGTTTGCTTAGGAGTATTGATGATTATTCGGGAAGTTTTGTCGTTAAATGTGCATTTAGGCTTCAGCCGTACCTTTTTTTAAGACCAGGTGAACTTCGGCACATGGAATGGAAAGAAATCAATTTTAAGAAAAAGGAATTACGCATACCCGCTTCAAAGATGAAAATGAAGCAAGAACACATTGTTCATCTATCGAGACAAGCTATCGGCATACTCAAAGAGGTAAGACCATTCACCTGTACCTCTCCTTATGTTTTTCCAAGTGCCAGAACTATGACTAGGCCAATGAGTGAAAACGCTGTGACAGCAGCATTAAGGCGGATGGGCTATTCAGGTGAAGAAATGACTGTTCACGGATTTAGGACAAGTGCATCAACAATGTTAAACGAGCAGGGTTATAACCGTGACTGGATCGAGCGCAGCTTGTCGCATTCAGAGAAAAATAAGATACGCGGTGCGTACAACAGGGCTTTATTTCTTGCAGAACGTAAAATTATGTTGGATGAATGGGCTGATTATATTGATAAATTACGTGATGGTGGCTGATGATGTCTAGTTGTAATGATATCGAAAATGTAAAGGAAAATATTCATATTCTAATCGACTTCATGTTGGAAAAAGCATTCAGTAGCGAGCATATAGAATTTGAAAAAGATGTGGTTCTATCGAAGTTTAGGGTAGGGCTGATTGATGCAACAGGGATAAAGCGGAATGTTGTGGAAGCTAATGAGTATTATTATGAAGTACATAGTACGCATCGGGAGATTTCAGAAACTGACGAATTTAATTATTTTTATCGTGATCTGATTCGGTCACTTTGTTTATTTTCGACAGTGATTGAAAACATAAAGATTAATGATGAAATAAGAGATGTTGATCTACGCTTGATAGAAGGGGGGATAGAATGCTTTTGGCTGGGATATCATGATTTTTCTGGTATGAGGTTTTCACACATTATCAATGGAAAAAAAGGAACAACAAAAGGTGTTCTTTCTGATAAAACCAAGAAAAATATAGATGCTGTTTACAACCAACTTAAAAATAGTAATGGGAGAAAAAGGGTAAGACTAGAGAAAATTAGCCATCATGAAATGGTACTCGCAAAAGCGCGTTTTTTTGAAGATGTTTTGAATGAGTTATTGAACAGTAACACGCCTAATAAAGTATTAAGGCGATACTGCTTAAGAGAAGTTGAGGAAGAAAGTCTTCGAGGATTAGCTGATGCTTATGCGGGGAATACTGGCTTAACAGAGCATGGTTTAGATAGATATGCTGAGAAACTAGGTATTACTGAAACAAATACTTTTACTAAAATCAATAGTAAACTTGGTTTTGATGTTGTTCGCTCTTTTAAGCCAATATCATATAGCTTTAAAAGCACTGAACCAGGCTACAATTATGGCCCTGGGCATCATTCTAAGGCTATAAATAATCTACGTACTTTCATATTTTCAAAAAATAACAGCTAATAATCTTTAGTGCAACCAAATCCCTTGTTATTTAACGCTAACTAATTGTAAATAAGTAATAAAATTAAAAACTAGAAGGGAAAAGTAACAGGGCTACCTTGTTGTAGTATTAATTGTTTAAAGTTACGTTCATCTACTACAGAGAGGTGGCTTTAAATGCTTCACACGAATCCAATCCGAAATAATATACAGCTCATCAGAAGCGCAGAGTTGTCAACTATATTGCCATTTAGTCCGAGTTTTTATAATGGGGCGGTCAAAAAAGGAAGGTTTCCAGAGCCTATAAAAACCAAAGAATGGGGAAAGCATTGGGATGTGGCTGATATTTACGCGGTAATATCAAAAGCGGCCGGAAAGCCAGTGTCTGCCCCTGAAAGAGCAGTAAACCTGAAAGAAATTAAATCATATCTTCCAAGGTCAGATGCATGGTATTGGGGCAAAGTTAAAGACGGAACTATGCCGACTCCATTTAAATTATTCAGTCGGACTTTTTGGCTGGAAAGTGAAATTATTGAGTGGTTGGATCAGCTTGAATAGCAAGATAAGAAGTAATAGCAGCGCCCCACACCGCCAAGCAAGGGGCAACCACAAACCAGCAAGTGAAATAATACAATGTTTATGCCAGAGACACAAATTTTAAAACAAAGACGGTTCCGTCTTTTAGGATCCAAACCCTACGATAAAAAGCCTATATTGTTCAATGAATGCAATAATATGCAGGTGAAATGATGGCGCTATTAAAGAACAAACTGATAAATAATTTCACAATGGTTCCCAATGCGATACTTGTTGATCGGCGGCTCAAGTCCCCTAGCCGTGTATTTATGGGGTTGGGTGGTGCTGTAATGGCTGGGCTTGCTGTGGGTGTTCAGGGTAATAACTCTGTAATAGATCGGCTAAGCCAAAAAGCGCAACTCATGCAAAATACTATGTCTGGTTTGTCGCTGGGGGCTAATATCAGTCCATTAGGTGCTACGAACGGTCAATTCAATAATAATGGTTTTGAAATGCCTACAATGATGCATGTCATAGACAACAGGGCTACAGCACCAACCATAGGCAACCCCCTAAATGATCAAAAAACCATGGGTCAATCAAGCCAACCAAGTGAGGTCAAAATAAGCGTAGACCTGTCTACAAGCGATCAACTAAAAATCAATAATTACGGTGTTGAATCTAATACGGGTTCACTGATGCGCGATGTTGGTGTGACCATGCAAGGATAATAATAAAAATGGAGGTTAGTTATCATATTTACCTTAAAGGGAAATGGAAAGGTCGCTGTATGGATATAGGGGAAGCCAAGCGACAAGCAAAAGTAATTGCTGATAGATACGTAAAGCCAACCGATATTTATCAGCGTAAAGGGTATGAAGAAAGTTCAGATGTTTTTATTGAGACGGTTAACCCTTTATTTTTTACCAGGCATTAGAAAGGATAAAACATGTCATGTTAGTTGAATTAGTTGCTAAAGTGATAAGTAAGATAGATTCAGGTGCTTATAATCAAAACAAACTAGTAATGATGATTCGATTGCTTATAGCAGATGGGTACACCGCATCTGATATTGAATCTCGTATATCCAAGGTCAAAAAGGAAATAAGATTAGTCAAAAAAAAGAAAAAGAAGATGAAGTTATTATTATCTAATCTCAACTTGCTGAATGATCTTGCTGAATTAAAAGGCTTGTATGGTGCAATGACTAAAGCACAGAAGATCATGCTGGGATTGCCTGAACCACTGAAGGACTTCTTTGATGGAAATGATAATAACTCTATTTAATGACTTACACTGATGATTCATTGTTTATAACAGCGGTAGGTGGTCATTACAGTTAAGTTTTGCTGAAACAAAAGTACAGCCTCAAGGTTTAATTATCTTGGGGCTTTTTTGTTTGTGATATACTTTGGTTGTAGCTATTGCAGAGGCTTGGTATTTGCAACAAGAAAACGATCTTTAGAAAAAGCCATTACGGAGGCTTGGTATTCGTGACAAGTGCAGGGGGAAAAGACCCCAAACGCACTAAAAAGCCCATAACAGTTAGTTCTGGTGGGCTTTTTTATTATTATATTTTTTCTAATAGGAGTTTTTTATGTGCGATGAATACAGTCTGGCAGTTTTTCAAACTTGCACCATGCCTAATGACGATTTTATAGCTTTCCGTGCTGATATTAGTAGTGAGAGCGTAATCCAGAAGGTAAAGAATGGTGACGATGTTGAGAGTGTGTTGCATGACAGCTTGATTATAAAAATGATCAAAGCTGGAGGTGAAATAGATAACTATGATATTGGAGGGATGGCTGAATTAGTCGGGGTCGAAATAACAGAAGACAACGATGATCCCCTAGTAGATATTGATGCTGCAATTGAAAAAAACGAAGATCTGATGGATATGAGAAGCAGAATTGAAGAGGCTATAAAATAGCTGTAAGTAAATTATTAATAAAAAGCCTCAAGGGTTAATTCTCTTGGGGTTTTTTTATGCCTGTAATCTTTAGGATTATAAATAATACTCATTGTAAACAGTTTAGCTAAACACCTAAACATATGCTCTAAACACTCTAAACAGTTCATTGATGTTCATCTTGTGAGGTGTAATTAAGCTGTTATAGGATTTTATCTGAGGTCGTCCTGATCGACACTTACTAATGATCTTGCTAGAAACATGCAGCCATGTAAGCCTAGTAATTATTTGAGATGACTATGCCCCGTCTGGTGGGTTGTAAGTATGTGATCTGGTATAAAAACAGCGTATTTTTTCGGAAAACCCGTATTTTCACGGCTTCTTTCTGAATTTCTTGTTTTGGTGCTTTCGTGTGATGAGTGTGCGGATATTACGAGGTTCTTTCATTACGAAACTGATAATGATTGAAGTTACTTTCGATGTTGTGGCCCTGGTCTGGTATTTATTTTCACTCGGTTGTTTTCTGGCTATTTGGTTTGTCCATGATCTAAGTGAGTGTTGGAATTTTCAAATAAATAATGCTCGTTGTAAACAGTTTAGCTAAACACCTAAACATGTACTCTAAACACCTCTAAACAGCAATGAGAGTTTAGAACACCTATATATTGATGTGGGTAATATTGTTGTGCTGTGTGTGAATAAATGGAAGGATTTCTCTTGGTGAGTGGGGTTTTAATGGCGTAGACAGTCGCCGTTCAAGTTATTATTGCATAGTGAGAAGCAAGGCATTACACTATAATAATGATTATTAGCTTTGCTCACAAAGGACTTGAGAAATTCCACAAAACGGGGAGCAAAGCAGGTATTCAGGCAAGGCATGAAGCAAAGTTGCGTCGTATGCTTACCAATCTCGAAGTGTGTACTTGTCCTGATGATCTGGATTTACCCGGTTATCGACTTCACCCTCTTATTGGTGATAGAAAGGGTGACTGGTCAATAACGGTACAAGCTAACTGGCGGCTTACTTTTCGCTTTATTGGTGAAGATGTTGAGCAAGTGAATTATTTGGATTACCACTGAGGTTAAATGATGACTATGTACAATCCCGCGCATCCTGGGGAAATATTAAAAGAAGATATGCTTGAGGCACTTGATTTGAGTGTGACGGCTGCGGCTGAAAAGCTGGGTGTGAGTCGTAGAACATTATCATCCATTGCTAATTGTCATAGTGCTATTACTGCGGATATGGCGTTGAAGCTGGAAGGGTTGTTTGTTAAACCTAGTGCTGAACATTGGTTGCGGTTACAGATGCAATATGATTTGTGGCAAGCACGACAGCGATTAGAAGCGGCTTGATGAAATAAGCTTATTCAGAAGAGAAAAATAATAAAGGCCAGTTTATATGCTGGCTTTTTTTGTGTCTGTAATTTATTGGGTCTTATTTCTTTTTCTTTAGTTCTTTGAGTATTACCTGTCTAGCCTCTTCTTTGGCTATTTTCCGCATTGTATCGAGTGATTCACTTGAGTTTGTATCTATCTGGTTAAAGCTGGCCTGTAATCGCCTCACAATTTCCGCATTCATGCTCCTGCCTGATTCACTAGCAGCTTGAAGAATGTCTGTGTGTAGATCTTTTGGGAGTCTTAATGCGGTTTTTTGTATTTCCATATCTTAAATAGTATCAAAGTGAAGTTACTTTAGTAATAAATAATTGACATTATTAAAAAGTGACACCATAATGAATTTATATGAAGTCACTAAAGAGATTGAAGTATGAAATGGATAAATAAGCTGATAGAACATTCGATGATCTTGAACCGTTGCCAGAGGGTGCGGGTAGTGATTATTTTGAAGATGGTTATTTCGATGCTGATTGAAAAGACAGCAATTTTGATCAATACAAGGTTAGTTAATTTGTAAATATTAAATGAAAAAAAGTAGGTTTTAGAGTGCTACCAACATGATAAGAGCTATAAAAAAACCGTAACTACGACAGAGAACTAATGATTATTCTATGCAACTGGGGATCTGGCATATATTGCTTTACCTCATATCAAACTATCTATAAACCTTGCCGTCCGCATGATTCCAACAAGTCTGGGGGAGGATAGTATGGCCATATATTCTTTTAATACTGATCATGCCAATGCCTATGGGCTTAATGAAGCCGTAGTTATTCAGAACTTCACTTACTGGATTACTAAAAACCTAGCCAATAAGAAACATTTTCACTCACAAAGAACCTGGACGTACAACTCGATTGAAGCTCTCAACAAGCTTTTCCCGTTTTGGTCAAAAGATCAAATGAGGAGAATTATTGAATCACTGGTTGATAAAAATGTGCTGTGTCGGGATCGGTTTAATGTGGCTGGCTACGATAAAACAATGTGGTATGCCTTCATCAATGAAAGTGAGTTTATTGATGGTGGTTTTGTAACCAAACATACCAGAGAGTCTTATAAGCACTCATTTGGCAAATCTGCCACATCGAAGTGGCAATATTGCCAAATTGAAGTGGCAGATTTGCCAGTTCGAAGTGGCAAAAATCCCAAACCTATACCAGATAGTAAACCAAATGGTAAACCAATTACTAAAAACAAAGGGGCTATTGCTCGTGATAAGCAATTAAAACAGATGCTGTTAAACCAGTGCGATTTGAAAGGTGTTTCTGAACGATTGGTTATTCAATATCTGGATTACAGGAAGTCTATCGAGAGTCCATTGAAAACGGCTTTAGGCATACAAAAACAGATTAATACTCTGGCTGAATTGCCAACTGATGAAGATCGATCCAAAGCAGTGGCCAACACGATGGAAAACGAGTGGAAGAAGATTATCCCCTTAACTACGGAGAAACAGAGATATGAAAGAAGCACAAAAAATAGTTACCGACTTGACCACACGAATACAAGCTGGGCAAGCCCCGATAGCTGGAATGAAGATAGTCCATTCAGGCAACAATGATGGTAAGTCTAAACAATTAGGCTTGATTGGTAATTATACCTTCCTGCGCATGACAACCATTATTCCAGCGTGGAAACATGCGGTTGATGGTGATGCTAACCGTTGGGCTGTTCGCTACAAAAAAGAGTTATTAGAAGCCTTCTATGAGGAAGGAATTGACTCAGAAGAAGATATCAATCGCGGTCTTTCAGAGTTAAGAAAGTCGGGATCTGCTTTTATGCCAAACCCTGGCAAATTTGCGGCTATGTGCAAGCCTTTTGTGATTCCTGCCATGTACAGGCGGCATGTTAAACAGATTCCTAACGGTACAGTTTCCAGCAAGAAAAATAACCAGAAGCAAATCAGAGCCATTCTGGAGCTTTTGGGGGGATGAAAGTATGGATACTGAAAGTTATGTGTTACCCGTCCAAACTGAATCTTACGCACATATTTATAACGGGATGCGGTGTGTTGTGACGGGTGATCCTGGTATGAATGGCTGGATTCCTATTCTGCGTGAAGATGGGAGGTCTTTCTGGATTGATCCCCGTGCTATCAATGAGGTTGTGATAGCAGCAACCGCACCATTACCAACACCAAGAAAAGTGGCTGGTATTCAGCTAGATATTTTTGATCAATTATTATAGATGGCGATACCAGCCCATTGGTAATTAAAGTTTGACTTGATTAATCGTTAATCATAGAATGATACCATAATGACTTTATATGAAGTCATATAATATAGAGAAAGAGGTTAGGCATGGCAGAAACTACAGGTAAAGGGATTTGTTCAATTACATTGAGAATCCCGCAGGATTTAAAAGATAAGGTGAAGCATAGATCATTGGTGAATATGCGAAGCATGAATGCTGAAATCACTCTATTGTTAAGTGAGGCTTTAAAGCCATCACAAGCAAAGCAAACTGAAGTATTCACACAGGAAGGATGAGTTATGAAACAAGATAAAGGTAGAGATATTGTAATTACTGATGATTTAACGGTATCTAAAGCATTGAAGGATGAAACCTATGATCAGTGGTGGAATGTCATGCGGTGCAGATCAATAGCAAGGCATATAAATCATGCAATTCCAGAAACCCTGGCAGGTGAAACGCCTAAAAATGATCCTGATTATGGTGATTTTGCGTTGATGAATGAAATGTTACTGGGTTGTCTTGAAGACGTTGTTTTGTTTCTGGATGCACTTGGTTGTCGTATGACAGTTGGCGAAGGCAATGAAGAAAAAACAAAATTTGTGTGATGACAGAAACATCAGGCGTGGATAGAGGAAAAGGAAAGACTCACTAAGTAAAGCCCTGCCATGTGTTACACCATGTCGGGGTTAATAACACAGGCAAGACAGATGGCTAACGTGCTACCAACACAATAGCCGGATGTAAAAAAACCCGTAACTACGAAAATTAAGAGAATATTTACAATGAAGGAATATATCACACCTACTCCAGAAGACCTACTGGATACTCAAAGAGCGCGTTATGAGCTTATCAAAGCCATGTTTGAGCGTAGCTATCAGGGTTCGCAAAGTTATATCAATGAGTTTGATAAGAAAGTAGCTGATTACAAAAATCAGATTCAATATTGCTCTTTGGTGTAGTCATGAAGATCACTATAAGCCGCGTTGAAGTCGTGGTTGTAAACAGCGTTAAAAATACCCTTGAGGTCACAGAGTTCACTGATTGGTTAGATGCTTTTGAATATCTTGAAAAGCATTTAAACATCGAGCTTTCTGTTTATCAAAAAATGTCTTTTTATGAGAATCAATACAGTGTGACCAGTAGCAATAAAGAAATGGTTAATACTGGTGTTAGTGCTTATCTCGCTGATGTTTGCTATGCGGTTGAGGTGACGAAATGAAAAAGCGTACTCCACAAGTCAATTGCTTATGCAGGGCTTATCCTTTCATCCATAGAATCGGTGGTGGTAAATGCTCAGGTGCTGAATGGTGTGAGAGCTACCGTGAAATAGATGGTTCAGGGTGCGATGCATGCCCATGCAATAACACAGGTGAGTCAGGTTGCCGTGGTAGTCGTTCAGGTCAATGTGATGTGGTTGGTGGTCTGGAGTCTCATGAATATTGCACTGGATTCCAAGAGCATTTGCACTATCAGCCTGAAATCAGATTGCCAGTAGATATGAATACACATTTTGCGGCACAAATGGTTGATGATCGGTATGGATCATTTTAGGGGTTGAATATGAATGTAAAGCACAATAAATCAGATAATAAAGCTACTGCAAAGGGTGCAGATATTGTGCCAATTGCTGGATCGTGTGCAATGCACAATGATGATGATACAGAAAATAAAAATGAAACACTTGTTTTTGATCAGCGCTTACTAGCTGAATCTTTACAAGAAAAGTTTCTTCAGGAAGAAAAAATAAGAGCAAAGATTGATACTGAGTGCAAAGCGGCTGTAATGGCAATTTTAAGAACGGTTGAAATTGTTGGCCTAATGAAAAGGCGTTTCAGGCTGTCAGGTTCTACTTATGGATTTGATGTGTTTGCTTTGGGTGTGTCTGCTTATGCCAGTGAATTTAAAACTAATACGGCTATTGTATTAAGTGAGCTTGATAGTGCTTCAGCCAGTAAGTATGAAACGTTATCCCCTAAATTTATTAAGACTCATATCAAGCCATTATTTGAAGAATTAGGGATTATTCAGAACCGTGATGCTAAAAATTTCCGCTGGGCTGATCGGAATGAACTGAAAGCCATTGTTGATGGAATAAAAGAAGATCGGAACACTAAACAAGCGGCGATTGAAAAGGCAAGACTAGATGCAATAGCAGCCAGTAAGCCTAAACCTGTACATATGTGGTTATTGGGGAAAGCGGGTGATGCAGTTACGAAAATCAGTGATAAAAATCATCAGCGTAAATTAAAAAAAGCTGAACGTGATGCCTTTCAGGTAGTGCATAAAGATGGCTTTATTGAAGTTCTGGACAAGCCATTCAAGGGAGTACTTACACCTAAGGAAAAGAAGATTATCCAGAAGTATAAATACGCTGAAAAACAGTTAAAGCTTGAGTCGAAAATTGACTTAATGACGGACAAATCCTTTAGACAAGAGCTTAAAAAAGAAGAACAGGCAATGGAACGAGAACGACTGCAAATTGAGCGTGAAACAGCCATGAAGATTGCTGAGGATAATGCTAGACGTGCCGTTACTTTAAATAATCTAAAACCCTGGTCTGTTGTGTTGGTTGCACTTGTGGTGGCTTATTACATCTTTGGTACGGGACGTATGGATTCAATGCAGGAATTTGAACCACAAGATGCACAAAGAGCCATTGTGTCTAATCAACCTCAAGAGGTAGCAGAATAATGAAGATAGGAATATTTCCAAAGTTAGAAGAATTTTTACCAACTAGCGTTTTTAGCCAGGTTGGTGTTGTTGGTGTGGTGGGTGTTTCATTTGTTGCGGCTGATCATGTTTTTCAAGGTGATTCGGTATTTGTGACTGTATCAACACTTCTGGTTCTGATTGCCTTTTGGATTACTGGTCGATACGCGAGCCTTCCTCAGAGAGAAGGTTATTTTCTTGATCAACCTTACCAACCCAAAAAGCGAAATTATAGCGGTGTGAATTGGCTGGTAACAGACCATTTAAAAGAATCTGGTATTGATGCAATGGCTACGGAAACAAGAAGCGCACAATACAGAATATTCCAGGTTAAGAATAAAGATCCTGGCCAACTTAAAAAGCAGATGCCGGCTATTAGCATGATTATGGGTGTTGATCAGCGTGAAATGATGTTTATTCAGAATTTCAAGCCTATGACCAGCGCCATTATTGCACCACTTCCTGATAGTGAATGGAAGAAGGTAAGACTTCATAAGGACTCGTTAGAAGAAGGTCGGTTGATGGGCTATATCGGTAAATCTTTGAATGGTGAACATATCACCTATGACAGAAAGATGGAGCCACATATGTTGATTGCTGGTGATACCAACAGCGGAAAAACAGAAGCCATTATTACCGATATCAATTCTATGAAGCTATCGGGGCTTAATCCTGAAATTTACATTATTGATCCTAAAGAGGATATGAAAGGGATCAAGTGTGAATTTTATACCTCAGATGTGGCTGAAGGTGTGGATCTCTTGGAAAGGCTTTCTAAGGAAGCTGATGTTCGCAAAGCTAAGTACACAGATGCAGGATGTAAGAACTATTTTGAATATCAGGAAAGGGTTGATTCTAGTGAACGTCCTTTAATGGTTTACATAGACGAAACAGCTGATTTATTGGTTAAAGATTTACTGGAAAAAGTAGAGAAGGGAGAATCTAGGTTACATGAAAGAGCTTTTTCTATCTTGTATTACATCAGCAGGAAGCAGAGAGCGGCTGGCATATTCCTCACCTTGGGCTTACAACACCCAAAGGCTGAAACACTACCTACAGAAATTAGAAATAACTTATCAGTAAGGCTAGTTTTATCAATGGCAGATGCTACAGCATCCAAGGTGGCACTAGGTCAAACGGGAGCAGAGTTTTTACCAAAATTCGGGGCCGGTATGTTCAAAACATCATTATTTAATGCTCCGGTTATTGTCCGTGGCGCAATTTCTTAACGACTTTATAAAATAGAGGTAACAACAATGAGTAATTTTTACAAAACAAGCACATTAGGCAGTATGGCAAAGCTTATTGCGCTGGTGGGTGCTTTAGTAATCGGAATAGCTTTGTATTTCATTTTCTTTGAAAACAAAAATTTCCTAAGTGCGGCCTTTGGTGTCAATTTTAAGTTAGGTATTGCTCAAACTATTGGCTTATTAATGGTTTTAGGTGCAGTACTTACCATGATCTATGCAGGTTTAGGGCTTCAGGTGTTTGCAGTGGCGGGAGTTGTCCTGCTTGTTATGTCTGGCAATGGCAGTGTTTACAATGTCAAAAGTAACAGTTCTTTCAATACTAAAGACTTTCCTGCTTTTGATAGTCGTGCTCCACGGGGTAGCAGTTTTCAATTTGCTGGAGCACTACCCAAAGCGTGGGCGCACAAGACAGAAGCACAGAAAAAAGCATTAGGGGTTAGTAATAATTCTAAAGCTGAGAAGTTTACCAGTATAGCTATTCGTAAGGGTTATAAGAGAGGATCAGCATTAAACGTGGCTCAATTAGATTGGTGTAAATATCATGCAGGTGATAGCGATAATGCAAGTATTAATTGTAATACGGGCTTTGCATGGAAGCTTAAAAAATGATTAAGGCTATTGTTCTTACTTTGTTGTTGCAAATCGTGTTCAGTGGAACGGTTTATAGAGTTGTTCACGTTGCAACAGGTGAAAGCATAGAGATATTATTTCAACAAAACTGGCAGCGTTTCAAGGATTGGCTGTAATGGATGCTCAATCATTTGATGTCCGATATCTTGACTATATTGATTCCAGGGTGTCCAGGTTAGAAGCGACTACGGTAAAGAAATCCCTTAGCTGGTTAGTGGCGTTAATCATTGCATTGGCTATTAATATTGTGGTGATCCCATATGTTAAGCACAAGAATGTTCCTTACCTTGCTACTGGGTTGAATGCTGCTTTAGATGTTGAAAAGGAGCTTTCTATTGATTTGGGTGTGTTTCTTGCTGACAAGATAACGGGTACAAGCCGTTCAGTGCCTACGCTTGAAGGTAGTCAATTGATTATTGGCATGAGTAGAAAGCAATCTGCCATATTTGCTCAAAATGTCAAAGATTCTGAATCTCATGGTGGGCGTTATGGGGTTGTTAACCAGTTTGGTTATTCAGGTGCTTATCAATTTGGTGCATCGGCACTGGCAGACGTTGGATTAATCAAAAAGTCAGCGTTTAAAAGTGCTTCTAATGGCGTGAAATCGGGTCGTATAGGACATTATTCCTTTCTTACCAAAAATTCTAACTGGACTATCAAGGGTGGATTAAAAAGTTTTTTATCAGATAGAAGTATTCAAGACACTGCTTTTGTAAGGTTAACTAATAAAAATATCAAATCCGCTTTTAAAGCGAGGATCTTACACAAGAACTCTTCAGTATCAAAAATTGCGGGGTTTGCTAAAGCCGCACATCTTGGTGGGGCTAGTGCCGCAAAGCGCTGGTATAAGTATAAAAGGGATTCTAAGGACGGGAACGGTACTAAGGTTTCAACCTATGCAAAACAGGGTGAGAAATCCATACAGTTTTTTAATTTTTCGTCAGTAGATGATTTGGTTATTGCTAAACCTAAAGTACATCATGATTTGATGAAGGTGTTCAGAAGAGCACAACAACTCACTTCATTTACTATCAACATAAAAGAAGGGGTTAGAGATGCAGTTACACAAAAATCCTATTTTAAGCGTGGAGCGAGTCAGACATTAAATAGCAGACACTTAACTGGTCATGCTCTAGATCTTGAAGTTGAGTATCGAGGAAAAAAAACAGATAAAAAGGATTGGTTCTGGTGTAGGAAAATTAATACAGCTATGCAGCAAGCATCTAGGGAGCTACAAGTGCCTATTAAATGGGGGGGGGAATGGCGTAGCTTTCCTGATGGTTTTCATTATCAGCTTACCTGGAAGGATTACCCAAAGAGAGCGGGTGGCTATAGATCAATATTTGACAAAATAAAAATGAGGTTTAAACAATGGATGCGATAGGAATGATGCAGAGCGGGAATTTATTAGGGGCTTTTGCTTACTTGGGTTTCAGTTTTTTTGTCGGCTATTCTATGGGGTTTGCTAGTAAGAAAGTGCTTATGGTGGCGGTTTTCATTATGGGGGTGTTTTTTTCGGGAGTGTTGTTACTTCAGTACCAAGGGATTATTGGTGGTGTCGATTGGAATGTGATGGATGATAAATATAGAGGTTTTATGGTCTGGTTGATGCCAACATTACAGGCTTTTGGTGCTTTTGCAGTTGCACAGATCCCAACCGCTGTATCTGGTGGGGCTGGTTTATACATGGGGTTTAGAAAATGAATAAATATATCAGGAGTTTTTTAGAGTTTATACTTTCTGGTTTGGGTATTTGTACCGTTGTATTTTATTCTGGCCCCCTATGTCAGGCTAGTTGTCACCCCTAAAATTTCATAAATCAGAGGGGCGGATAGGATCAAAGTATGGCTTATTCACAAGAACGCAAAGAAGC
>JALXAX010000002.1 GCA_026991755.1 Thiotrichaceae bacterium
TTCTGTGAGAAATTGTGAGCCTACTGGAGTTGTGATGTTGAACCCTGATCGGGATGAAAATACTGTCTTGAAAATGACAGGTTAAATACTAAGCAAAAGGTGACAACTACCTTGAAAAACACCGCCTCATCAGATCGTCCGAACAACGTAAAAAGCGAGTCTGTAAACCTCGGTCATCCCGTTCCCAAGGTGCTCAACCCGGTCATAAAAAGCATGAAAGGGCTTTACTGCCAGAAAATCAAGTGGCAAATTTTTAATCGTTGAGGGAGTCTTTCGTGCAAAGTATACTATTTATTATAAATAAGGCTGCAAGCCATTAAACCACTGAGTCGCCATTTTTTCTTCGCCGCTATTATTAGGATGCCAATTATCATAATTGTCACTAGCCGCAGAATAGCCTGAATATTGATCAACAACACTGACAGGTGATGTAGCCGTATTCTTGGAAGCAGCAAAGGCATCAATAAACTGATTAAAGTCGCTAGTATCACGTTGTTTCATAGGGATGATTTTAGCGACCAAAACAACCACGTTAGGGTTCTTGTTGCGAAGTAGATCAATAATGCGACCTAATTCCCCAATAGTGCTGTCATGGCTTTGATTACGATCAACATCATTCGTCCCCGCGTGTAACAAAACAATATCGGGTGTGTAGCCGTTTAGCCATCCCGCTAAATTTTGTTCAATGTTTCCTGCTTCCCACGCCCAATGGCCTTCGTGGTCTAAATCAAAGTCTCTTAAACTGTTATCAACAGGACCTGCAAAATCATGTTGGCTACCTATAAAATCTACGTTGTTGCCAGCATTACGCAACATAAACCATAAGCTTCGGCGATAACTCGCAAAGCCATTGCCTCCGTTAGTGATGGAATCGCCTAACGGTAAAATACGTTTTGTAGATGATTGTGCAGGCGGTGGCGATGGCGGTGTCGGAGTACTAGTGCTTGAAGCTCCAGAGTTATTCGTCTGTGCGGGAGTGCTTTGATTGCCAGAGTTACTCGTCTGTGTGGGAGTACTTTGATTGTCAGAGCTGTTAGCCGTGCTCCCCTGTGGTGTAGAGGTACTATCTCCTCCACATGCAGTTAGTAGGATGGCTAATAATAGTAGTGTAATCTGACGGTAGAAGCAGCGGGTTGGTTTCTGGTAAAACATAAGTAATCAATCCATGATTAGTGAGAGGGTGTGTATATATTAGTCTATTTTACCTGAATCCGTGGCTTCAATACGGATAACAAGGGTAAGGATCCGTTTCCTAGCGTTGCATCAAGTCTGGTAGCCAAGTTACCAATCCTGGCCAAATGGAAAGAATACACAACGCCAATAGCTGAATAAGAATAAACGGAATAACACCTTTATATATCTGCCGAGTGGCCACAGACTCAGGCGCGACACCCCGCAGATAAAACAGTGCAAAACCGAAAGGTGGCGTAAGGAATGAGGTTTGCAAGTTAATAGCAATCATAATGCCCAGCCAAACAGGGTCGATATTCATCATCAGTAAAATTGGTGCAACAATAGGCACGACGACAAAAGTAATTTCAATAAAGTCGAGCACAAACCCAAGTAAGAACATGATCAGCATAACAATAATAATAGCCGACCATTTTCCACCAGGTAGATTAGTGAGTAATTGATGTATCTGATCGTCGCCACCAAAACCTCTGAATACTAAAGAGAATAGCGACGCGCCAATTAAAATCATAAACACCATGCTGGTGACTTTAACGGTTTCGGCTAAGCTTTCTTTCAACGTATTTAGATTTAACGTGCGATTGATTATCGACAAGAATAGAGCACCGACAGCTCCCACAGAGGCGGCTTCAGTTGGCGTTGCTAAACCACCCAAAATGGAGCCAAGCACGGCAAGGATCAGGGTTAAAGGGGGTAATAACGCTTTAAGCACTTTTGCTATTTGGAGTTTCTCACCCTCAGGTCTTTCAATGGCAGGCATGGTGGTCGGCTTTAGCCATGCGACTATTGCAAGGTAAAGCAGATACATGCTGACCAGCATTAGCCCTGGAATAATGGCACCTGCAAACAAATCACCGACAGAAACTTGTTCAGGTGAAAAAATACCCTGGCTCAATTGCGCCTGTTGATAGGCTGATGATAGTTGATCGCCCAATAAAACAAGGATAATAGAGGGTGGGATGATCTGCCCCAATGTGCCTGAAGAGCAAATAATGCCGCAGGCGATTTCTGGCTGATAGCCCCGTTTGAGCATAATGGGTAGTGATAGTAAGCCCATGGTGACAACCGTAGCACCGACAATACCTGTACTAGCAGCTAATAACATGCCGACGATAATTACCGAAAAGCCTAATCCACCACGTAATGATCCAAAGAGTTGAGCCATGGTATCGAGTAAAGCCTCTGCCAATTTTGACTTCTCTAGCACAATGCCCATAAAGACAAACAAAGGCACGGCTAGCAACGTCTGGTTCATCATAATGCCCGTGATGCGTTCAGGCATAGCGCCAAGTAGTGGGTCAAAAGTACCTGTTAATGTGCCGATACCTGCAAAGATCAGCGCAACGCCACCTAATGTAAAGGCAACGGGATAACCCGCCATCAATACCATCACAACACTCAAAAAGAGTAAAAAAGGCATCCATTCCATTAGCCTTGCTCCTTATCTGTGTGGTGGTTGTCGCTGTTAATGCTACTTGCGCTATTAGTAGTAATGATAATCCAGGCACGAAGCATAGAAGAAATACCTTGCAATAATAGAAGCAAGCCAAATAAAGGAATAAAGCTCTTTAACACAAAAACAAGAGGCAATCCGCCTGCTTCGCGTGAGCCTTCCCATTGTGACCATGATGCAGCAACGTAATCAGCACTGACCCAGATAATAAACACACATAAAGGAAGCAACAGAAAAAGGCCGCCCAATAAATTAACCCAAGCCTTAGTTTTACTCGTCATTTTTTGGTAAAAAATATCAACCCTAACATGACCATTATGTTTAAACGTATAAGCCGCACCCGCCATAAACAATAGAGCATGAAAATACAACGCCGCTTCTTGAAAGCCAATAGAACCCCAATCAAAACCTTTACGAAGTATCACCACTAAAAAGGTGATGAGGGTTGCAGCAAGCGCCCCCCATGAAATCGTTTTACCGACTCTTTCATTGAATGCATTAATGTGTTGTGCAATTTTATCCAAAGTGAATACTCTCTGTAGGGCTATCAATGTGTTAGTGCTATAGGGCACCTTTATTTTTTTACTAAACAATAACTATCCCAAAGCAATAAACTCCCTCCCTTTATCAAGGGGAGGGCTGGGGTTAGTTGTAGTCTTTTAAGTGCAAGAACTTCAGCTTTTTCCAGGCGCTAATTAAGTAGAAAAATAAGTGCGGAGATAATAGCAGATATAGCTTGCTGTTAAAGGTGTGATCTGGTATTTTAGCGCGCCTTATGAATATGATCATTTTGGTCAGTATTAATAGCAAAAACGTCACAACGGTTAGCTACTACTACCAGAAAGATAACTGAAAAGAACTTTTTAAAGAATTATAGCGGAGAATCACATGTCTCGTGTATGTCAGGTAACAGGTAAGCGTCCCGTTACAGGTAACAACGTATCCCACGCTCATAACAAAACAAGACGTCGGTTTTTACCGAATCTACACTCGCACCGTTTTTGGGTAGAAAGCGAAAACCGTTGGGTTAAGCTTCAGCTATCTGCTAAAGGTATGCGTATTATTGATAAAAAAGGTATTGATGCCGTACTTGAAGACATGCGAAAGCGTGGCGAAAAGGTTTAAGGAGAGCTATTATGAGAGATAAAATAAAAATGGTTTCTTCAGAAGGTACAGGTTACTTCTATACGACAACCAAGAACAAAAGAACCAAGCCAGAAAAGCTTGAGATGAAAAAATACGATCCAGTAGTGCGTAAGCACGTTATGTTTAAAGAAGCTAAGATTAAGTAATAGCTTTTTAAATACTCGCTGGACAAAAAGCCCGATTTATTCGGGCTTTTTTATGCCTGAAAATTGCATATACTTAAGTCAGATTGCTTTGCACCTTTGCCCGTACAAACATACAAACTACGAGACGCACCATGACAGTCATCAAACAAGCCGACCTCATTGACAGCATAGCGGATGCGCTGCAATTCATATCCTACTACCATCCCGTAGACTTCATAGAAGCCATGCACGAAGCCTGGAAAAAGGAAGAATCACCCGCTGCAAAAGATGCCATGCTGCAAATTCTAGTCAATTCGCACATGTGTGCCGAAGGCAAACGCCCAATCTGCCAAGACACAGGTATCGTCACCGTTTTCATGAAGATCGGTATGCAAGTCCAGTGGGATAGCGAACTAAGCGTAGAAGAAATGATAAATGAAGGTGTAAGACGAGCCTATCTACACCCAGATAACATATTGCGCGCCTCAATCCTTGATGACCCCGCAGGTGCGCGCAAAAATACAGGCGACAACACACCCGCAGTCATTCACATGACCGTCGTAGCAGGTAACACCGTAGAAGTAGACATAGCAGCCAAAGGCGGAGGCTCAGAAAACAAAGCTAAAATGGCTATGCTAAACCCAAGCGATAGCATTGTAGATTGGGTACTTAAAACCGTGCCAACCATGGGGGCAGGGTGGTGTCCTCCTGGTATGTTAGGTATTGGAATCGGCGGCACAGCCGAAAAAGCCGCCGTGCTGGCTAAAGAATCCTTAATGGAATCCATTGATATTCATGAGCTACGCCAACGGGGGCCAAAAAACAGAATTGAAGAACTCCGTATAGAAATCATGGATAAAGTCAACCAACTAGGTATTGGCGCACAAGGCTTGGGTGGCTTAACCACTGTATTGGATATAAAAATAAAAGACTATCCTACTCACGCCGCCTCGCTTCCTGTCTGCATAATTCCCAACTGTGCAGCAACACGACATACCCACTTTACTTTGAATGGCAATGGCGCCTCGTTACAAACCCCGCCAGATTTATCAAAATGGCCTGATCTAGTGTATTCGCCCGATGATAGTGCGCGCAGAGTAAACCTTGATGACATCAGTAAAGATGAAGTAAAAAGCTGGAAAGCAGGTGAAACAATCCTAATCTCAGGAAAAATACTAACAGGTCGCGATGCCGCACATAAACGCATCATTAGCTTGCTAGATAAAGGTGAAGAATTACCCGTAGACCTAAAAGGCCGCTTTATCTACTACGTAGGCCCAGTAGATCCAGTAAGAGGCGAAGCGGTAGGTCCAGCAGGCCCGACAACCGCAACCCGTATGGATAAATTTACCGATCAGTTATTAGAACAAACCGGTTTATTCGGCATGATAGGCAAAGCTGAACGCGGAGATGAAGCCATTCAAAGCATAAAAGCACACCAGGCTGTATACCTAATGGCAGTAGGTGGTTCAGCTTATTTAGTATCAAAAGCCATTGTTAACGCTGAAGTGCTAGCTTTCTCAGAGCTAGGAATGGAAGCTATTTATGAGTTCGAAGTAAAAGATATGCCAGTAACTGTAGCGGTGGATAGCCAAGGCGTATCCGTACACAAGACAGGGCCAGAGGAGTGGCAGAAAATCATTTTCCAAAGAGATATTCTTTGATAGATCAGTTAGTGATGGCGATGACCAATATAGGTGTTTTTTTTGTCTGCAACGGTTGATTAAATGTGAAGTGTTCTGGGGTCATTAATCAATCATTCATATAATGGTGGTAACGTAGGGCAAAAATCAAACAGGGCAATATCATGAATAAGTTTCTCTCGCTTAAACTATTTAAGCTTATGGTTATAATTACGTTTGGATTAATCAGTACCCAAATACAAGCAGCAGATACTAACAATGCTAAAGGTAGCGAACTGATAAATAAGCTACAAGCATTATCTGGAAACAACATACGATTGTCATATCAAAAAGGCACTAGCAAAGTAAGCTTTCTGACCTTAAGCCAAGGAGCTACTTTACAACAACCGTTTAATGGTATTAGTAGCTCAGACCCTGTTGAAGTTGCTGAAAGTTTCCTAACAGAGTATCAAGAACTTTTTGGGGAAAAATACAAGGCTGAGTATTCACTAATAAGTAATAACACCAATAATAATAGGCATTCAGTAAGCTTAGACAAACTTATCGAGGAATCCCAGTATTCGCAGGTGAAATGGTTGTTCGAATGAACGACTTACTTGATGTAACGGGTGCGAACGGCGAAGTATCATCTAATTTAAACCTATCAGTAACCCCTATCATTACTGCCGCTGAAGCGAGGCAGACAGCGATTACACTAATCAACAAACACCATACTAATAGTGTTTTTAATAATCTAAATACAACCAGTAGCAAACCAGCGTTATGGATCTATAACCCAAGTCTTATCAGCAAAGGGCAAGATGTTAATAAGCTGGTTTGGAAGATGGAAGTAACAGCCCAGCAAGGTGAGATAAAAGAATTCGTGATGATTGATGCTCATACTGGAGCAGTTGCTTTGCACTACAGTTTGATTATGTCCGCAAAAAACCGCGAAATATATGACAACGAAAATATAAGTGCAAGAACGTTGCCAGGAGTGGCTGTAGTTCGTGCAGAAGGAGGTGCTGCTCATGCTGTTCAAGATGTTAATGATGCCTATGATTATTCGGGTGATACCTACGATTTCTACTTCGTAAACCATGGTCGAGATAGTCTGAATAATGCGGGTATGACATTAACTAGTACAGTACGTCATTGCGATCCAAATTTTGGTTGTCCTATGCAGAACGCCTTTTGGAATGGGGCACAAATGGCTTATGGTGAAGGTTTTGCTGTTGATGATGTGGTCGCACATGAGCTTACTCATGCGGTAACTCAATTCACCTCGAATCTTGCTTATTTGAATGAATCAGGTGCAATCAATGAATCTTTTTCAGATGTCTGGGGGGAGTTTATTGATCTTGGTAACGGAGCAGGGAATGACACCGCTGGAGTGCGTTGGCAGCTAGGTGAAGATATACCTGGGGGAATAGGTGCCATTAGGAACCTACAAGACCCTACTCTATTCAACGACCCTGATAAAATATCAAGCCCAAATTATTACTGTGGAAGTGCTGATAATGGCGGTGTGCATACTAATAGTGGTGTCAATAATAAAGCAGCGTATTTAATGGCTGATGGCGATACCTTTAATGGCGTCACTGTGGCTGGAATAGGCATTATAAAAACAGCAAAAATTTATTATGAAGCACAGACAAATGTACTAACCTCGGGTACAACCTATCCAAACTTGCATGATGCGCTAATTACAGCATGTAATACATTGGTGGGTACGGATGGGATTACCACGGCAGACTGCTCCAGTGTAAGTGATGCAGTAACTGCAGTAGAAATGAATGTACAGCCTTGTGTTATGACACCTGCCCCTGTATGTCCTGTTGGAACAACGCCCAATGACCTATTAACGGATGACTTTGAAAGTGGATTAGGAGCTTGGACACATCTAGCTGATCAAGGTATAGACGTATGGTCGCTTGGAACAACAAACCCACAAGCGGGTAGTAACCATATTCACGGTGATAATATAAATAGTATTTCCGACTCTCATATAAAAAATAATACAGCGGTAGCCTTACCAGCGAATGCATACCTTAGATTTGATCACTTCTATGATTTTGAAGACTCATATGATGGTGGTGTTATTGAATATAGTACAGATGATGGTGCTAGTTGGAATGATGGTGGAAGCGTCATACTAGAGAATGGTTATACAGGTACTATTGATAGTGGTTTTTCTAACCCACTAGCAGGCCGAGCTGCTTTTGTCTCTGATACTTCGGGAAGTTATATATCGACTCGTGCAGACCTAAGTACTCTTGCAGGACAAAATGTAAAATTCAGATTTAGAATTGGCACAGATAGTAATGTAAGTAACCCAGGCTGGGATATCGATAATGTGCGGATCTATACATGTGGAAGTGTGGTTGAACCAGAAATTACATCCCCAGCAACTGGGAGTACCTTGGCAGGTGTTACTGAAGTCTTCAACTGGACTAATAACGGTCTAAATGTATCCCAATGGTATTTGTATGCTGGAAGTACAGAAGGTGGGGCAGAGTACTACATACAAAGTGGAACAGGTAGCTCGACTAGCGCCACTATGACCAATTTACCAACTGATGGTAGTACAGTATATATCCGTTTGTGGTCAGTTATCGATGGTAACTGGGTAAGTACAAGTAATACCTACACGGCAAGTACAGCCGCTGTTTTACCGACTATAAGTAGCCCCGTTTCTGGATCGACATTGTCGGGTGTAACCGAAGTCTTCAATTGGGATAATAATGGCCAAAACGTATCACAGTGGTATATGTATGCGGGCAGTACCCAAGGTGGGGCTGAGTATTACATACAAAGTGGAATAGGTAGTACTACAAGCGCAACCATGACCAACCTGCCCACAGATGGCAGTACGGTGTATATCAGAATCTGGTTTGTCATTAATGGTAACTGGGTAAGCGTAGATGCAAGCTATACAGCAAGCGCACCTATAGTCGTTCCTTTTATAACAAGCCCAACATCTGGCAGTACCTTATCAGGCGTAACCGAAGTCT
Organism: Thiotrichaceae bacterium; assembly: GCA_026991755.1. Taxonomy (GTDB): domain Bacteria; phylum Pseudomonadota; class Gammaproteobacteria; order Thiotrichales; family Thiotrichaceae; genus HyVt-477. The sequence continues at coordinate 8,552 of JALXAX010000002.1, forward strand.
TTAATTGGGACAACAATGGACTAAACATAACACAGTGGTATATCTATGCGGGCAGTACAGAGGGGGCAGCAGACTATTATCTACAAGGTGGGGCAGGTAGCGTAACCAGCGCAACCATGACTAACTTACCCACAGATGGAAGTACCGTATATATCCGTATCTGGTTCCTGATAGATGGGAATTGGGTGAATGTAGATGCGACTTATTCTGCTAGTACACCAGTAGTTACTCCCTTAATAACAAGCCCAGTACCAGGTACACAGCTATCGGGAGTATCGGAAGTCTTCAATTGGGATAATAACGGTCTAAACGTAACACAGTGGTATATGTATGCGGGCAGTACCCAAGGTGGAACTGAGTATTATATACAAGGCGGAACGGGTGCAACCACAAATGCAACCATGGCAAACTTACCCGCAGACGGTAGTGTAGTTTATATACGAATCTGGTTTCTTGTTGATGGCAATTGGATCAACGTAGACGCAAGCTATACGGCGGCTAGCTCGTGAGAGAGTGTGGTTAGCTCTGCTCTGGTTTAGACAAGCTCAGCGCAGCACCGCTCAAGACGCTACGGTAAGCTGCATCCTGAGCTTGTCGAAAATACGAAACCATTACACCTTATCTGTAATGGTATTCCTTACAGCTCTCTGCTAGTTAATGATATTTAAATCCCTTGGGGTTTTATTCTCCACCCTCTTGGGGCGTAAAAAGGGTAAAAGAACAGCCTTATTAATCCCCACTTTCTAGGTACGAGAAAGTCGAGCGTTTAGCGAGAGGATTTGCCCTGGAAGTTTATTACAGACTTTTAGATATGTGGGCGCCTCTATTAATTCATGGTTCGTTTTGCTGAGGCTAGAATCTGCTACATTTTCTCTATAAAAGTGACCAATAGCTACGGCTAACTTTCCTATCAAAAATCTAACAATTCTATCTGCTGAAGCTTCTAAGTTTTGCTAAAGCTCAGCTAAGTCACAGCAACTCAGACCAGAATTAATAGAGATACCCATGTGGCCAGGGCTGTTCAATACCATTGATTATTGAATAAATAACGACAATGTAGTATTTGGAAGTGGGACTTTAGAGACTGTGAAAGTATTCAAAAAATGCTGTTTGTAGGGTGTGCTGAGGTACGAAGCGCACCATAAGTGCATGATAAACGGTGTGCCTCCTTCGTCGGTACACCCTACATATGAGTACTTTCACAGTCTCGGAGGCCAGAATTCATGTTACCTTTGCACAATGCACAATGCACAATGCACAATGATGGATACCGGTATTCAGTGGTATGACATAGCTGCTTTAATTTTGAGCCGCTTAATCTGCATGGTTTGATGCTGAATAGACTTTTGCAACTATTAATATAAACAGCATTCAATTGACGCATACCCTGAGAAAGGTTAGCCTCAGCGGTCTCAATCAAAATATGGTAATGGTTGTTAATAAGACACCTGACAGCGGTGTGATTGCAAAGATTTACCCCTCCTTTTTTTTCTAGCTAATAATTAGGACTTAACAGTTTATGAAAATTGCACTAATCACAGGTATTTCAGGCCAAGATGGCTCATATCTTGCCGAGTTTTTGCTGGATAAGGGGTATGAGGTTCACGGCATCATCCGCCGTGCCTCTTCCTTCAATACAGAAAGAATTGACCATATACATGATAATGCAAACCTGACCTTGCACTATGGTGACTTAACTGACACATCAAACCTAGTTCGTATTATCAAAGAAATAGAACCTGATGAACTATACAACTTAGGTGCACAGTCTCATGTAGCGGTCTCTTTTGAATCGCCTGAATATACAGCTGATGTAACAGGTTTAGGCACAATTCGCCTATTAGAAGCCATCCGTATATTAGGTCTTGAAAAGAAAACAAGGTTCTATCAAGCCTCAACATCAGAACTATTTGGTGAAGTTCAAGAAATACCACAAAAAGAAACCACACCTTTTTACCCACGCTCACCTTATGCCGCCGCAAAACTCTATTCCTATTGGATTACCGTCAATTATCGGGAAGGTTATGGCATGTATGCCTGTAATGGAATTTTGTTCAATCACGAATCCCCACGACGTGGTGAAACATTTGTTACACGTAAAATCACACGTCTTATGGCAAATATTGCTCAAGGCCTAGAATCTAAAATATCACTAGGAAACATGGATGCCTTACGCGATTGGGGACACGCTAAGGACTATGTCCGTATGCAGTGGTTAATGCTACAACAAGATAAAGCTGAAGATTTTGTCATTGCAACAGGGGTGCAACACTCTGTTCGTGATTTTGTTAATGCCACTGCCAAAGAACTAGGAATAACATTAGCGTTTTCTGGAGAGGGAGTGAATGAGATTGCTACGGTTACAAATATTCAAGGTGATAATGCACCAGCCATAAAGGTAGGCGATGTGATTATTGATATTAATCCTAGGTATTTCAGACCCACTGAAGTAGAAACATTGCTCGGCGATCCTACCAATGCAAAAGAAAAACTAGGCTGGGTTCCAGAAATCACCCTAGAAGAAATGATTAAAGAAATGGTAGCAACAGATCTCAACAATGCTAAACGACAAGTACTATTAAAAGAGCATGGGTATGATTTGCCTATTCCCCATGAATAACAGTTTATCTGTAACTATTGTTTTAATGGATTTATAATCTTTAGTTTTTTATGTATTTGAAGTCCATTCTGCATATCTTCTGAATACAAAATACTACATTCACTATTGATAGCACTAGCAACAATAAGACTATCCCAATAGGAAAGAGAGTAATTTAGGCGAAGGGTGGCGGCTGTTATGAGTTCAGCTGGTCTTTGATCATGAACAGTATAGGTGCCAACAAGATCATGAATAAATTTAAAAATATAATTATTATCTTTTTTAGCTTTACGCATTAAGTTGATAGCAACTTCATTAACAACTTGTGTGCTGACTTGTATATTATCATTTTCCAAGAACAACTTTTTTGCTAGAAGATGCTTAAACTTATCATCGGGGTTTTGTTCTTCAATAAGTGCGTATAACCATAGATTACTATCTATAAAAACTTTATCTTTCATAAATATCATTTCTGTTTATAGGAGTGAAATGATCCAGTTTTATAGGGGTGTTTATATACTTATTAACAAATTGGTTATGTCTTTGAGGTTGTTTTCTAAGTGATTGAACTAACTGTAGCAATGCAAAATTCACCACATCTTTTTTTGTTTTTCTTCCTGAAAGCTGGAGTGCCTCAGTAACTAACTGGTCGTCTAAAACGATATTTGTTCTCATCTCCTGTCTCCGTGTGTATTACTGTACACATTCTAGCATGGGAATTGTGTCTTGTCTAAATTAGGAAAGTATCTTGAAATTAATGAATCAATCAATATATGTAGCGGGTCACCGTGGAATGGTAGGCTCAGCCATTATTCGACAGCTGAAAAAGCAAGGCTGTCAAAACATCATAACAAGAACAAGCTCTGAGCTAGACCTAACCAACCAAGCCGCCGTTCAAGACTTCTTCTCTTCTCAATCGATTGATGCGGTTTTTCTTGCAGCAGCAAAGGTAGGTGGGATTCATGCGAACAATGAATTTCCCGCTGAGTTTATTTATCAAAACTTAATGATTGAAGCAAATATCATTCATCAAGCATGGCACGCTGGGGTTAAAAAACTACTCTTTTTAGGATCATCTTGTATTTACCCCAAACTAGCTGAACAACCCATGCAAGAAAAAGCGTTATTAACAGGTGTGCTAGAACCTACAAACGAACCCTATGCCCTTGCAAAGATAGCAGGAATAAAGCTATGTGAATCTTATAACCGTCAATATGGCACCGATTATCGCTCAGTGATGCCGACTAATCTTTATGGTGAAAATGATAACTTTCACCCTGAAAATAGCCATGTCATTCCTGCCATGATGCGACGTTTCCACGAAGCAAAGCAATCAGGAGCAAACGAAGTAGTTGTATGGGGAACAGGCACACCGATGCGAGAATTTTTACATGTTGATGACATGGCGACAGCCTGCGTTCATGTTATACAGCTTGATAATGAAACTTATGAAGCCAACACGCAAACCATGCTATCTCATATCAATGTCGGTACAGGAATAGACTGCACCATTAGAGAGCTTGCAGAAACAATGGCAAGAGTCACAGGGTTCGCAGGTGAAATTGTATTCGATAGCACCAAACCTGACGGCACACCTCGAAAATTAATGGATGTATCAAGGTTAAAGGCACTGGGATGGGAAGCAAAAATCTCCCTAGAAAAAGGACTTAAAAGTACCTATCAATGGTTTATTGAGAATGAAGATGGCCTGAGAAAGTGATCTTTTTATTTGTTTTTTTCTGTGCCCTTCCGTGTTTTCCGTGGCTAAATAAATTTAGTTATATTATTTGAGGTTTTATGAAAATCTTACCTGTTATCTTACTGGGTGGCTCAGGCACACGCCTTTGGCCCATATCACGTAAAAACCATCCCAAACAATTTTTAAACCTAATGGGTGATCAGACATTGCTTCAAGCAACTTTGTCACGCTTAGAAGGACTAGAAAACCTTGAGTCGTCTATTGTTGTTTGCAATGAAGCACATCGCTTTACCGCTGCCGAACAATTAGCAGAAATGTATAGGGAACTGGGAGATATTATCCTAGAACCAGTGGGCAGAAATACAGCGCCAGCGGTTGCTATCAGCGCATTACGAGCACTAGAAAAGCATGATGATGCACTACTGTTAGTATTACCAGCTGATCATGTCATCCAAGATACCATCGCTTTCCAAAAAGCTATTCAAGTCGCTATCGATGCAGCAAATCAAAATAGCTTAGTCACGCTAGGCATTGTTCCCGATAAGCCTGAAACAGGCTATGGCTACATCAAATGTGGTGAGCTAATTAATGACACTTCTTTATCAGGCAGCCTCCTGTACAAAGTAGAAAGATTTGTAGAAAAACCCAATAAAGAAAAGGCTGAGTCTTATATAAAATCGGGCGACTACTTCTGGAATAGCGGCATGTTTTTATTCAAAGCATCCGTATTCCTAAAAGAACTAGAAAAATTTCAACCAGAGATCTTAGCAAGCTGTAAAACCTCACTAGAAAAATCAGAACATGACCTTGATTTTATACGGCTGAATAAAGAAGCTTTTGAACACTGCCCAAGTGATTCTATTGACTATGCCATCATGGAAAAAACCAATAATGCGGTTACCGTTCCACTAGAAGCAGGTTGGAATGATATAGGCTCATGGGATGCTCTTTGGGAAATTGAGCAGAAAGACACCCAAGGCAACGTATTAAAGGGTGATGTAATAACTCACGATACCAACAACTGCCTAGTAAAAGCAGAAAATAAACTAGTCACCTTAGTAGGAGTAGATAACTTAGTCGTTATCGAAACCAAAGATGCCATACTCGTCTCCGCAAAAGATAAAGTTCAGGATGTAAAAGCCATCGTAGAACAACTTTGTGCAGATAACCGCAGTGAAGCGGCTTTACACAGAGAAGTCTATCGCCCTTGGGGTAAATATGACGGAGTAGACCTTGGTGATCGTTTTCAGGTAAAGCGAATTACAGTTAAGCCGGGTGAAAGCACCTCAATGCAAATGCACCACCATCGCGCAGAACATTGGATCATCGTAAGTGGTGTCGCTGAAGTGACTTGTGGGGAGAAAGTATTTTTGTGTACTGAAAACCAAGCTGCATTTATCCCACAAGGCTCTAAACATCGCATTGCCAATCCAGGTAAGTTACCCATGGAAATGATTGAAGTACAGACGGGGAGCTATTTGGGTGAAGATGATATTGTACGGTTTGAAGATCAATACGGACGGAGTGATTGAACTGATTTGAGCCACGGAACCCACAGAAAACACGGAATAAAAACCTAAAACTTTCAGTGGATTCCGTGGCAAAATAAAACCCAATCAAGCAGAGAACAAGCAAAATAAGTTTCCGTGTTCTTCTGTGGCAGAAAAACACAAGAGGCTTATTTCTGCATGCTATAATTAAGAGAAACAACATTAACTGGATAGCGCTATGAATAACCAATCAATTCTGAAAGATATTTCTATATTGCCGCTTAAGGCTCAAAGAGAGGTTGTTGATTTTATTGACTTCTTAAAAACTCGCTATGCGACAGAGAGTAAAGATCAAAAGAAAGCTTTATCAGCAACACCTATTGAAGATGAAATATTTATTGGCATGTGGCATAACCGAAAAGACCTGAAAGATAGCAGTGAGTGGGTAAAAAAAATTAGAACGAATGACTGGAAATAACTAGTGACAAATTTGACATTGGTTGATACAGATATCTTGATAGATGCAGGACGTGAAATTCAAGAAGCTATCGCACACCTCAATGAGATAGAAACCACATCAGGCTTAGCGATTAGTATCATTACAAAGATGGAGTTGATAGTAGGCTGTCGCAATAAAGTAGAGTTAAAAGGACTCGATAAATTCTTACTGCGATTTCAAATCATCGACATTTGTGATCAAATTCCACAAACCGCACTGGACTTACTAAAAAAGTATCGTTTAAGCCATGGGCTGTTAATACCAGATAGTCTTATAGCATCAACTGCTATGGAAATGAATATCCCTCTGATTAGTAAAAATCAAAGAGATTTTCGCTTTATAGAAAACCTAAATTTATTATCTTACCCAAAACTTTAGCCACGGAACCCACAGAAAACACGGAATAAAAATCTAAAACTTTCCGTGTCCTTCTGTGGATTCCGTGGCAAATAAGCAATCAATCAAAGAATGCACACTTTATGGTAGACTCATTCAAGAAACCAAAAGCATTCATTGAGTAAAAAGTTATGAAACAAACTATAGAAATAGACTTGCCAGCTGAGCTATTAATAGGCTTACATACTAATGCCGAAGGGTTTGCAACATACCTAAAAGAGCGAGCTGCAATTAGCCTATTTAAAGACGGTAAAATCCCTTCTGGCATGGCATCAAGCTGGTTAAAAATGCCTCGTATTGCTTTTTTAAAACTAGCTTCTAATAGCGGAGCTAGCCTATTGCAGAACTCAGAAGATGACTACCGTCGTGAAACATCGCTACTGTGATAGTCTTTAGCAATACAACGCCATTTATTGCACTATCCAGCATCAATAAATTAGATATTCTTCCAAAGCTATTTGGGGAGGTTCATGTTGTAACAGAGGTTATTGAAGAATGTGCGGAAGGTGGTGAAATTTTAGTACCTGACTTGAGGACACTTTCATGGGTTACTGAAGTTTATTCAACTGAGCAAATAACGATAGGCATACTACTAGAGCTAGACAAGGGTGAAAAACACACCCTACAAATGGCTAAAGCAATGAACGCCGATAAAGATATTATTGATGAAAAAATAGGTCGAGATGTAGCTGAATATATTGATCTAGAAGTAATGGGAACATTAGGAATATTACTCAAAGCCAAACAGAATGGATGGATCGACTCATTTTCTTCAAGTGCAAATAGCATGATGGAACAGGGTATCCGTTATAATGCTGAGCTTATAAAGAAATTAGCACTGATAGTCGATGAAACTTAATCAATCTTTTTAACCAAACCATCAAGCAAAAAAAACTTTAGCCACTGAACCCATAGGAAACACGAAATAAAAAATAAAAATCTTTCCGTGTCTTTCCGTGGATTCCGTTAAGCACAGGGATGTGCTGTAGTGCAATGCAGGAACAATTATTGAGCCCAAGCATAAAACCAACATGCTAGAAGCAGAAGAACTAACCTACAAAATCCGAGGCAGCATCTACGAAGTCTACCGTCAGCTAGGCGCAGGCTTCTTAGAACAAATCTACGAAAACGCACTAACAATAGAACTACGAAACAACGGTCTAAAAGTAGAAAACCAACAGCCACTAAACGTACACTACAAAAACAAAATCGTAGGTAAATACATAACAGACATCATCGTAGAAAACCAAGTTCTAATAGAACTAAAGGCAGTATCAAGGCTAGCACCAGTTCACGAAGCACAACTACTAAACTACACTACCTGAAAGCCACCAACATAAAAGTAGGCTTACTAGTAAATTTCACATACCCAAAAGCAACCATAAAAGAGACTAATACTCTAGCAAACCTTTAGCCACGGAACCCGCAGAAAACACGGAATAAAAAATCTAAAACTTTCCGTGTCCTTCTGTGGATTCCGTGGAAAAAAACCAATTAAGCACAAGGACGTGCGTGCTGTAGTAGGGCGATGCAGGAGCAATTGCCGAGGCAGAAAAACACAAGAGGCTTATTTCTGCATGTTATCGCATCTCTCAATGATTTAGAAACCACAACAGGCTTGGCAATCAGAATCATTACACAAATGGAACTGATTGTAGGTTGCATTATTTGCAAGACTGACCTCGCAGTATGATTTAAACAACAAGTTTCAATTGCCATACAAGTCTTACATCACTACAATAGTTACATCATGTTATAGGATTCAGGCTCATGCACAGAACACAGATTTCTCTTGAAGAAGAGCAATATAATAATTTACGCCATTACGCTCAAAACAAAAAGCTCAGTATTTCAGCTATTATTAGAGATTTATTAGACAAACATGTGCCTGATTTACAGTTTGAAAATATGAAAGATAGCCCACTTCATCAGCTCAAAGGTATTGTTTCTGGCAAGGGAGAATTTAGAGGCAGAGAGCACAATAAAGAGCTCTATAAACATGAAGGTCGTTGGAATGATGAGCAATCATGAAGAGTATCTTAGTAGATACGGGAGCATGGTATGCCTATATTGACAAAGATGATCCTGATCATCATTCAGTATCAGAAATATTGGAAAATCATTTTCCATTCTTGCTCACAACAGACTTTATTGTTGATGAAACACTGACTTTACTCCGCTACCGTCATGGACGCACTTCATCTGTAAAATTTGGAGAATTAGTTTTTTCAGGCAACCTAGCCCGCCTAGAATATGTGATAAAATCAGATCAGAAAAAAGCATGGAAGTTATTTTTGAAATACCACGATCATTGCTTTAGCTTTACTGATTGTACAAGTTTTGTCTTGATGGAGCGTCTAAAAATCCAAACTGCAGTAGCTATAGATAGTGATTTTCGTTCATATGGTTTTCATTGTTTACCGACTGTATAAACGAAAAAGGGTTTGAGGATCAATATGGACGGAGTGATTAAATTATTTTAGCCACGGAACCCACAGAAAACACGGAATAAGAAACCTAAAGCCTTTCAGTGGATTCCGTGGCAAACAACAAACCAACATGCTAGAAGCAGAAGAACTAACCTACAAAATCCGAGGCAGCATCTACGAAGTCTACCGTCAACTAGGCGCAGGCTTCTTAGAACAAATCTATGAAAAAGCACTAACTATAGAACTACGAAACAACGGTCTAAAAGTAGAAAACCAACAACCACTAAACGTACACTACAAAAACAAAATCGTAGGTAAATACATAACAGACATCATTGTAGAAAACCAAGTTTTAATAGAACTAAAAGCAGTATCAAAACTAGCACCAGCCTACGAAGCACAACTACTAAACTACCTGAAAGCCACCAACATAAAAGTAGGCTTACTAGTAAACTTCACATACCCAAAAGCAACCATAAAGAGACTAATACTCTAGCAAACCTTTAGCCACGGAACCCACAGAAAACACGGAATAAAAAATCTAAAACTTTCCGTGTTTTTCCGTGGATTCCGTTAAGCACAAGGACGTGCTGTAGTAGGGCAATGCAGGAGCAATTGCCGAGGCAAAAAAATAGAATGAAAAACAAAAAATGAAAAAACTAACCTGTTTCAAAGCCTACGACATCCGAGGCAAATTAGGCGAAGAGCTAAACGAAGACATAGCCTATCGCATAGGACGTGCTTATGGAGAATACCTAAAACCAAAACAAGTAGTAGTAGGAGGAGACATACGCCTAACCTCTGAAGCACTAAAAGCAGCCCTTTCAGAAGGACTAATGGATTCAGGTGCAAACGTAATAGACTTAGGCATGACAGGCACTGAAGAAATATACTTTGCCACATCTCATTTAAAAGCCGACGGAGGAATCGAAGTAACCGCAAGCCACAACCCGATGGACTTCAACGGCATGAAACTGATTAGAGAAGAATCAAAACCAATAAGCGGTGATACAGGCCTACTAGACATCCAAAAGCTTGCAGAAAAAAATGACTTTCCTTCCGTTACAAGCAAGGGAACATTAACCAACCAATCCTGCATGAAAGACTATGTAGAACACCTACTAACCTATATTGAACTCGACTCAATAAAGCCAATAAAACTAGTAGTAAACGCAGGTAACGGCAGCGCTGGCCCAGTAATAGATGCCATTGAACAAGCATTTAAAAAGCACAACACCCCTATAGAATTTATAAAAATAAACCATCAACCTGACGGTAACTTCCCAAACGGCATTCCTAATCCTCTCCTTCCTGAAAATAGAAGTGATACTGCTAATGCAGTTATAGAGCATGAAGCAGCTATGGGAATAGCATGGGACGGCGACTTTGACCGTTGCTTCTTATTTGATGAAAAAGGTAATTTCATAGAAGGCTATTATATCGTTGGGTTACTAGCAGAAGCCTTTTTAGCTAAAGAGCCTGGAGCAAAAATTATCCATGACCCTCGATTAACATGGAACACAATTGATATTGTTAAATCAAATGGGGGGATTCCCATCTTGTGTAAAACTGGCCATGCTTTTATTAAAGAAAAAATGCGTGAGGTAGATGCAATTTATGGAGGGGAGATGAGTGCCCATCATTACTTCCGTGATTTTGCTTACTGCGACAGCGGCATGATCCCCTGGTTACTTGTTGTAGGCCTACTATCACAAAAGAACAAACTGCTTTCAGAAATGGTAAATGAATATATCGATAGCTATCCATCACCAGGTGAAATTAACAATACAATTGAAGACCCCGTCTCAGCTATAGAAAGAGTCAAAAATAAATACTCTCAGGAAGCAATCAACATTGATACAACCGATGGGATTAGCCTAGAATTTGAAAACTGGCGATTTAATCTAAGAAGCTCCAATACAGAACCTGTTGTTCGGCTAAATGTAGAATCACAAGGTGATATTGAACTTATGAAGCAAAAAGCCAGAGAGTTGCAAGAGCTGCTTAGTGATTCACCTTCTTAGAACAAGTCTACGAAAATGCATTAACAATAGAGCTACAAAACGACCCCTAATGCCCAAAGAGAGGTGGTTGGTTTTCTGAAAACGTGCTACGTGAAGAGCAATGAAAGCCAAAGACAAGACTCATTAGCAATGCCCATCGAAAAAGAAACCTTTACAGGAATGTGGCAGAACAGAGAAGGCATGCAAGACAGCAGCGAATGGGTGAAACAAGTCAGGACAAAAAACTGGGAATAAGTCATATCAGGTTTAACACTAATTGATACAGCATGATACAAAAATAGAGGCGTTAGTTATGGCAATTGATAAACTGTTAAAAAGAATAACAATAGAAGCTGACAAATGTGGTGGTCGTCCTTGTATTAGAAATATGCGTATCCGAGTAAAGATATACTCGATATGCTCGCAAGCGACATGAGTCAAGAAGAAATTCTTAAGGATTATCATTACCTAGAGGCAGATGATATAAAAGCTACACTAATGTATGCCGCAAGACAATATGATCATCCTATTCTAATAGCTGCATGAAGTTTATTGTAGATGCACAACTACCACCCGCTTTAGCTCGTTTTTTTAACAGCTAAAGGAGAAAATGTTAAACACCTACTAGACAAGCAGATGCTGGAATCATCCGATAGTGAAATATGGGATTTTGCGCTAAAGGAAAACCTAATCATTATTACAAAAGATGAAGCTTTTCAAATGCGAGCCACAGTTAGCACACCATTTCCAAGAATCATATGGGTTCGACTAGTAATAGCACAAAGAAAATACTATTAGACTTCTTTGAGGAAAAATGAACGCAAGTAAAATTTGAGCTAGAAAATGGGGTGAACCTAGTTGAATTACGTTAGTGGCTCATCTCAAAAGCTCTAACAGTACGACTAACCATCGAATAATGAACACCAAACCAAAGTGAAATCTCCTTCATCGAATAATGACCCGAAGCATAAGCAAGTGCCATAGCCCTCTTTCGGTCAGGCTCATTATTTTCATACCACTGCAAAGGTCGGGCTAGTGATTAGAGTCAAAACAAACAAGTAGCTCGTCCGTAGCAAGCCATTCGGGAATCGTAGCCTTACCCAACATGGGGCAGGTAGCTGCTCCAAGGGTAATCGAGCAAATCAGAAACCATTCTGGCACGAACAGGATTCAAAACAACATAACGAGATAATGCAAGTAAATAACTATCTTTAAGCTAGTTTTAAAAAAGCAATACGAGACATTTTTAACCAGTTTGATGCCTCTGATACCGGAGCTAGCCTATTGCAGAACTCAGAAGATGACTACCGTCGTGAAACGTCGCTACTGTGATAATCTTTAGCAATACAACACCATTTATTGCACTATCCAGCATCAACAAATTAGATATTCTTCCAAAGCTATTTGGGGGGCATGTTGTAACAGAGGTTATCGAATTAAGCACAAGGACGTGCTGTAGTGCAATGCAGGAACAATTCAACAAAACAAGTAGTAGGAGGAGACATACGCCTAACCTCTGAAGCACTAAAAACGGCCTTTTCAGAAGGACTAATGGATTCAGGTGCAAACGTAATAGACTTAGGCATGACAGGCACAGAAGAAATATACTTTGCCACATCCCATCTAAAAGCCGACGGAGGAATCGGAAGTAACCGCAAGCCACAACCTGATGGACTTCAATGGCATGAAACTGATCAGAGAAGAACCAAAACCAATATTGGGATCTAGTAGAACTCAACATCAGCAACTAAAAATATGCTAAATTAGCACTATTCCTTAGAGAAAATGGAGACACATTATGGAATGGTCAGAAGTTATTAACAACCCTATACTACAAGACCTGCCTTTTAAAATTGAACTTAATAAGTTTGGAAAGATATTAATGAGCCCTGCATCCAATCATCATGGGCGGATGCAAATGAAAATTGGCAATAATTTATCAAATTCATTGCCAAACGGGGTAGTTATTTCAGAGTGCTCTATCCAAACATCTGAGGGAGTAAAGGTAGCCGATGTAGCATGGGCATCAAATGAATTTATCAGTACATATGCCTACAAAACACCCTACCCAAAGGCACCAGAAATTTGTGTAGAAATAGTATCCCCATCAAACTCTAAAATAGAAATCTCCAACAAAGTGAATCTCTACCTCGCCAAAGGCGCCAAGGAAGTTTGGATCGCCTATGACGATGGTCAAATGCATACTTTTACACATACAGGACTGATTGTTCACAGTATACTGGCTAGCAAGGCACAGAACATATAGCTTAACTTGTGAGTTCCGGTCAATGGATGTGTGTTTCAGGCTGAATGGCATTTACCTAAAATATAATACAGAAGATACCTAAAATATAATACAGAAGAGATAGGTCAAGTGATTATTAATGTTGCACAAGGTGTCATTGATGAAGTCGAGTTAGCACGTTACCTACGCTCTTTGTGACACATTGTGTATTTTCTCACATTAATCGCTCTAAACCAACGCCATCGCCTTTTTTTGATCAGGCTCATTATCTTCATGCCATTCCAAAGATTGAGCCAAAGGTTTACGTTGAAGACGAGAAACTTCACGTAAGTCATTATTACTGGTTTAGGGCGTGCGGCTTTAGAGGCTGTGAAAGTATTCGCTTTTAGCCTCCCCTTTTTTGAAGGGGGATTGAGTGATTTAACAAAGCTAGTAATATACTGATATTTCAGTGTTTATTTTCAACCTTTTTTAATCTCCCTAACTCCTCTTTACAAAGAGGAGACTTTTCTGAATACTTTCACAGTCTCTTTAGCCGTGCACTAAACGGCACTGTGGTGGCGCACTGGCGCGACTAAAGTTGCACGTCCTATAAACAAGCACAGCCTATTAAATCCCTTGGGTTTTATTCCCCGCCCCTTGGGGCGTAAAAGGGTAAAAGAAACAGCCTTATTAATACCCCGCTTTCGAGGTACGAGAAAGGCGAGCGTTTAGCGAGAGGGCTTGCCCCGGGGAATTTTATTCAGTGCCCACTGTACAGCATCACTAAGATAGTGACTCTCATAAAGAGTTTAAGTGCGCGAGAGATTTTCAAGAAATGCCCATACATAAAGAAAACATTGTGGGGAGGGGAGTTTGGACTTGTAGTGGGCTAATAATCCTGTAGAAGCTTATAGCCTATAATCCACTAAATTATAGGAAAATATTATGTCAGGCACTAAACAAAGAAAGCCTCGAATAAGCTTTATGCCAGAGCAACGGCTCGAATACGCCAAGTTGATGGTCAATGAAGGTTATAGCAATAAAAAAATCAGAGAAATTTCAGGTGCGGGGGAAACAGCAGTATCACTGCTGGAAGCGACAGTATCTTGAATAAATCAATGGAAAAACACCACCCCAAGGGAAAGGCACTAACGCCTGATAAGTAGCGGATACAAGAATTAGAAAAGTAACTATGGCGTGCCAAAAGGGATAATGAAATATTAAAAAAGGCCACAGCCTTCTTTGTACGGGACAACAGCAAGCTGAGCTTGTGAATCAAGTGAAGAAGGCAAATCCAAACTACACATTAACTGAACTCTGTACCTTGTTTCAGGTAAAGCAAAGTACTTACTATTATCAGCAAAATACGCATGTAATGGACAATAAAACGATTCGGAGTCGAAGGCGCAGTTTTTACTGAACATACTTTTGCAATTATTAATATAGTCATCAAATTCTTCTCTTAGACTATACTGAGCTTTGACGAAAATCATCTGCATTAAGTGTGTTTATAAGAGTGTCAATCAATCTAAGATAAAGCATCATGGAAATAAGACTAGTGGTGTATTCTCAATAAGTGTTCAGTTAATATTCAGTATAGTTGCTTAATAATATGCCCAAGAAATAAAAAATAAAACATGAGAATGATGAAAGGAAGAGTGTAATCACATAATTATAGTACTAGCATTCAGCACAAGGGCGCTGAATACTGCCTGGTACAAACATATTACAAAAAGATTCAAACCAAAAAACTTTATTTTTCAGTATAGGGCTATACGTGATGTCGTGCGCCTGTTTAATAAAATCTTCCCTCATTTTTCTTCTTTAAAAGACAACCTGATAATTAAAAATAATGCTGATGTACACGGTAGGGCGGTAGCGTGTTTAATCACAGATGGAATGCGAAAGCGAGATAAGGTATCTCTGATACCCATACTCGTGTTGAGCAAGTAGAAGCAAGTTTTAATATCTTAGTCAGAGAACTGCTTAATAGAGATGTCCTTAAGGAGTCTAATCAGAATCTCTTTAAGACTGATGTACCAAACTACAGCCGAGTAGCAATGATCAGAATAAAGAAACACTAAGGGTTAATTCAAACAAATAAATGAAAATAGCAATTACAGGAACGGGCTACGTAGGTTTATTAAACACAATACTGCTTAAGCAGTTACGTGCAAACTACCAAGGATGTACCCAGTAACTTAATCAATGCCATCGTCGAGTCCAACAGTTACCGTTTAATAATGAAAAGTGGCTCAGATAACTTTAGAGCACCCTCCATTCAAGGCATCATGGAGCGCGTCAAAGCCAAAGATATTGAGGTCGTTGTTTACGAACCAGAGCTGGATGAAGAAGAGTTTTTTCATCTGCAGGTGATTGCTGATTTAGAAGAGTTTAAGAAGATTTCTGATGTAGTTGTTGCTAATCGCTTGTCTGATGATATTAGTGATATTGAAGGTAACATTGTGACCAGAGATTTATTGGGTAGTGATTCCTAGATCACTATTTATTTTATTCAACAATACAAAGTAGACACCAAAAATGAATATTAACACAAGTAAAATTGCCATCATCGGTCTAGGTTATGTAGGCCTGCCACTAGCTATCGAATTTGGCAAAAAAATCACAACCATTGGTTTTGATATCAATCAAGCAAGAATTGATGAGCTCAAAGCAGGCACAGACAGCACTCTGGAAACTACTTCTGAAGAAATGAAGGAAGCAACAAAAATCAGCTACACAAGCACTTTAAAAGATATTGAAAATTGCAATATCTTTATTGTCACTGTTCCCACCCCAATAGATGAATATAACCGCCCCGACCTAACACCCCTTGAAAAATCAAGTGCAAGTGTCGGAAAAATATTAAAAAAAGGCGATATCGTTATCTATGAATCTACCGTATACCCAGGTGCCACAGAAGAAGTCTGTATACCAATATTAGAGAAAGAATCAGGGCTAAAATTTAATGAAGATTTCTATGCGGGTTACAGCCCTGAACGTATCAACCCAGGTGATAAAGAACACAGATTGCCAACCATAAAAAAAGTAACATCAGGCTCAACACCAGAAATTGCTGATTTTGTAGATAATCTCTATCAAACCATTATTACAGCTGGTACGCACAAAGCCAGTAGCATTAAAGTAGCAGAAGCAGCAAAGGTTATAGAGAACACCCAAAGAGACCTCAATATTGCTTTGATTAATGAGCTTTCATTAATATTTAACAAACTAAATATTGATACCTTAGAAGTTCTAGAAGCAGCAGGTAGCAAGTGGAACTTCCTTCCTTTTCGACCAGGCTTAGTGGGTGGTCATTGCATTGGAATCGACCCTTACTATCTTACACACAAAGC
This sequence comes from Thiotrichaceae bacterium, assembly GCA_026991755.1. GTDB lineage: Bacteria > Pseudomonadota > Gammaproteobacteria > Thiotrichales > Thiotrichaceae > HyVt-477. The sequence goes on from JALXAX010000002.1 coordinate 25,250, forward strand.
ACAAGCCGTAGGCTACCACCCAGAAATTATTCTTGCAGGACGACGATTAAATGACGGAATGGCATCTCATGTAGCGGCTGAGCTTGTAAAAAATATGATGCGTAAAGAAATTGAAGTTAAGCATGCAAACGTGCTAGTTATGGGGCTGACGTTTAAAGAAAATTGTCCTGATTTAAGAAACACCAAAGTTATTGATGTCATTCATGAATTACAAGAATACCAATTAAATGTAGATGTCTTTGATCCTTGGATTGATAAAGAAGAAGCAAAACATGAATATGATATTACCCCCATAGAATCACCAGCCGAAAATCATTATGATGCTGTTTTATTAGCCGTAGCGCATAATGAATTTAAAGAAATGGGAATAGCAGGGATAGGCAAGCTAATGAAAAAAGATAGCATAATCTATGATTTAAAATATATTCTTCCTCGAGAAGAAGTCGACATACGCCTTTAACTGACGAGATAAAAATGACAAATCAATACGAAAAAATTAAAGATGAACTTCAAAAATCACCTAAGAAGTGGCTCATTACAGGTGTTGCAGGGTTTATCGGTTCAAACTTACTTGAAACACTTCTAAAACTAGATCAAACCATTGTAGGCTTGGATAGCTTTGTGACAGGACACCAACACAATCTTGATGAAGTTGAAAATGAAGTAAGCAAGGAGCAATGGCAACGTTTCACCCTAATAAAAGGCGATATTCGAAATTTAGATGATTGTAAAAAAGCAGTTAAAAATACAGACTATGTACTACACCAGGCTGCTCTAGGTTCCGTGCCTCGTTCCATAGAAGACCCTATAACTACCAACGAATCAAACCTAACAGGCTTCTTAAATATGCTGGTAGCTGCCCGTGATGCAAACGTATCAAGTTTCACCTACGCCGCCTCTAGTTCAACCTATGGAGATCACCCAGCATTACCTAAAATAGAAGAAAACATTGGCAAACCACTTTCACCTTATGCGGTGACTAAAGTCGTTAATGAGCTATATGCCGATGTTTTTGCTAAAACATACGGTTTTAAATGCATAGGCTTACGCTACTTTAATATTTTTGGAAAACGGCAAGACCCTAATGGCGCTTACGCAGCAGTTGTTCCAAAGTGGGTATCTGCATTTTTGGATAATGAAACTATTTACATCAATGGTGACGGTGAAACCTCAAGAGATTTTTGCTACATAGAAAATACAATACAAATGAATATTCTAAGTGCCATAGCTGAAGATGATGCTAAAAATGAAGTCTATAATGTGGCAGTTGGAGGGCGCACCACACTAAATAACTTATTCTCGGCGATTAAAGATGGTCTATCTAAAAAATATCCAAAGTTAGCCACGGTTGAATCTGTCTATCGCGACTTCAGAGCTGGTGATGTTCGACACTCACAAGCAGATATTAGTAAAGCAGCTAGTAAACTTGGATACGTTCCTAGCCATAATATCTCTGAGGGGCTGGAAGAAGCATTGACTTGGTATCAAAGCCATTTAGCAAAAGGAAAATAACTAATGTCTGCAATTAAAAATAGAAAAATCCGAATTGCCATAGTAGGTTGTGGACGTATTTCAAAAAATCACTTTGGTTCAATTGAAAAGCATCATGAAGCAATTGAACTAACAGCAATCTGTGATACTGACAAAAAGGTTCTTAAAAACCACGAAGACCAGTATCAGGTCAACGGTTATCTCAAACTTGAAGATATGCTAGAAAAAGAAGAGTTAGACTTAATCGCAATTTGCACGCCAAGTGGGGTACACCCTGATCAAGTCGTTATGGCTGCAAAACATAGCATTCATATAATGACAGAAAAGCCAATGGCTACACGATGGGAAGATGGTGTCCGTATGGTTAGGGCTTGCGATGAAGCAGGGGTTAACCTTTTTGTCGTCAAACAAAACCGCAGAAACTCAACATTACAACTACTAAAACGTGCAGTCACAGAAAAACGCTTCGGCAAAATCCATATGGTTCATCTGAATGTCTTCTGGACACGTCCACAAGATTATTATGATCAAGCAGAATGGCGTGGCACATGGGAATTTGATGGGGGGGCTTTCATGAATCAAGCCAGCCACTATGTTGACCTACTTGACTGGCTAATTGGCCCTGTTGACAAAATACAAGCCATGATGAGCACAACACGTGATATCGAAGTTGAAGATACTGGGGTTCTAAATATCCGTTGGCGCAATGGAGCCTTAGGCTCAATGGCCGTCACCATGTTAACTTACCCAAAAAATCTGGAAGGCTCTATCACCATATTAGGTGAAAAAGGTACAGTAAAAGTCGGTGGAGTTGCTGTTAACGACATTCAAAGGTGGGAATTTGATGAGCCTAAAGATTACGATGAAAAAATCAAAGAAGCCAACTATCAAACAACGTCAGTCTATGGTTTCGGCCACCCACTCTATTACAAGAACGTAATAGATGTGATGCGTGGTGAAGCTGAGCCAGAAACCGATGGTAGAGAAGGTCTGAAATCATTAGAGCTATTAATAGCAGCCTACCTTTCAGCACGTGATGGAAAGACAATCTCTTTACCACTAGAATATTAAGTAGCCTTACAAATATTAACGTGAAAATTTGTATAGTAGGTGGTGGAATCAATGGGCTTTGTTGTGCTTGGCTTCTCTCCCAGAAAGGGCATGAAGTTCATCTGTACGAAAAAGATACATTAGTTAGCAAAACTAGTCGATCCTCTTCAAAACTACTACATGGCGGCTTACGTTATCTAGAGCATGGTAATTTCAGCTTAGTTAGAGAAGCACTCAAAGAAAGGGATGCATGGCTACAGCAAGTCCCATCACTAACACAACCTATTCGACTAGTTCTTCCTATTTATGAGAATTCCAACCGAAATCGTTGGCTAGTAAAAACAGGCTTATTTTTATATAACCACCTTGCTGGTTCAAGCATACTGCCTAAATCAAAATGGCTTGACAAAAAAACACTTATCCAGCGCGACCCAAACCTCAATGCAGTGGGCTTAAAAGGCGGTTATGAGTTCTCTGATGGACAAATGGATGATTACCAGTTAGGGTTATGGGTTGCCGAACAAGCAAAGCAGGAAGGGGCTACTCTTTATGAGAAGACTCTTGTTAAAACGATCAATATCGAAGGGCAAATTCAACTAGAGGATCAAGCCCTACAGTATGATCAAATTATCAATATAGCGGGGCCGTGGGCAGAACAACTACTTAAAAAAAGCAATATTACTAGCCCCTATAAGATTGATGCGATAAGAGGAAGCCACCTTATTATCAATAGAAGTTGCAACCAGTCCTACCTATTCGAAATACCCGAAGACAAAAGAATATTTTTTGTACTGCCTTGGAAAACCAAGACATTAATTGGAACAACAGAAGTTAGGCAAGGCCTGAATGAAGTCATTGAATGCTCCAATACTGAACGAGATTACCTGCTAAGTGCTTTCAACCAATATCAAACCAAGAAAGCAACCAAAAATGATATTATAGAAAGCTTTGCCGGCATACGCCCCCTGCTTTCCTCATCAAGTGATCCAAGAAAAATAACGCGTGAATACGCTGTACATCAAACAGGAAAACTTATCAATATCTTTGGTGGAAAATGGACAACAGCTCTAGCACTTGCTAACAAAGTTTCTAAACAGATAGATGGAAACCATGACTGATATTACTATTCATCCAACAGCGATTGTTGATAAAGGTGCACAAATTGGTACAGACTCTAGAGTATGGCACTGGGCGCACGTATGTGGTGAAGCAAAAATAGGTAACGATGTTTCATTAGGTCAAAATGTTTTTGTAGGCAACAAAGTAGTCATAGGCGATAAATGCAAGATTCAAAATAATGTTTCGGTTTACGACAACGTAACCCTAGAAGAAGGCGTGTTCTGCGGACCAAGCATGGTGTTTACCAATGTATACAACCCACGCTCTCTCATTGAAAGAAAGAACGAGTACAGAGATACTCTAGTAAAAAAGGGAGCAACACTAGGAGCCAACTGTACAATCGTATGTGGTACAACGATCGGTGAATATGCTTTCATTGGTGCAGGAGCTGTAATTAATAAAGACGTAAAACCTTATGCCCTTATGGTAGGCGTACCTGCAAAACAAATAGGCTGGATGAGTCAATATGGAGAAAAGTTAGATTTACCATTAGAAGGGAGTGCTAAAACAGTTTGCCCATATTCAAATAAAATTTACAGCCTATCATCTGGTAAACTATTAGTTAGTAATACGAACAGCAGAGGTTGATATGCAAATCACACTAAACATTCCAGATCATAAGATTGCTCAAAATATTCTATGGCTTCTTGGCCATTTTAAAAGTGATGAAGTAGTCATCACTACAACTCCAGAAGTATTAACAGAAGAAGCTGAGACTTATACCGATGAATTTATCGAAAAGTACTGGATGACGTTTGTTTTATCAAAAAAAGATGATTCAAACTACTATAAAAGTGATCAATATTATATGGATAGAGCAAAAGCTTATGAGGAAAAAACGAAGTGAGAAATGTTTTACTAGATCTAAATATAATTTTTGATTATTTCAGTGAACCAAGAAGAGAAAAATATCCTCATTCCATTACTGTTTATGATTATTTTTTAGAGGATAATGGATGTCGAGCTTACATTGCCGCCTCATGTATTGATGACCTAAAATTTATAAAATATAATCAGTTACTCGAAGAAAAGCCTAATCTAACTAGACGTATCCGATATAAATTTGTCTATAAATTTTTAAAATATCAACTAGATAACTTCCAAATAGCAAAAACTCCAGCCTATATCGATATAGATTTAGAAGATATTGAAGACTCTCAAATCATTGCGTCAGCTATAGCAGTCGATGCCCAAGTAGTCACGCGCGATAAAGGAATGCTAGATAAGTATCAAGGTATAGCCATTACTCCACAGCAGCTAATCAAACAGATAGAGCAACAACAAAAAGCACCGCCTTCTATAGATTTCGCTAACCTAAAAAAACAATATTTTAACCTCCAGCCTCAGATAGAAAGACAAATGGATGAGGTGCTAAACACTACTTCATTTATTATGGGAAATAAGGTTAGAGAGCTAGAAGAAGAACTACAAAAATTCACAGGAGCAAAACATGCTATTACCTGCTCAAATGGTACCGATGCCCTCTTGCTCGCAATGATGGCAATGGATATACAGCCTGGAGATGAAATCATAACAACCCCCTTCACCTTTATTGCCACAGCTGAAACCATAGCTTTAATGAAAGCAAAACCTGTTTTTGTGGATATAGAAGAAGATACTTTCAACATAGATGCAACTAAAATAGAGGCAGCGATTACAAATAAAACCAAAGCAATAATGCCCGTCAGTTTGTATGGGCAACCTGCAGATATGGCCGCGATACAAGAGATAGCTGATAAGCATAATCTAAAAGTAATTGTTGATGGCGCACAGAGCTTTGGCTCTACTTTCAAGGGAGAAAAAGATAGTGTCCTGGGTGACATTTCAACCACTAGCTTCTTTCCAGCAAAGCCTTTGGGTTGTTATGGTGATGGTGGCGCAATATTCACTAATAATGATGACTATGCTGAGAAAATGAAGATGATGCGAGTACATGGTCAAAACAAGCGTTATCATCATAAGTATATAGGAATAGGCGGCAGGTTAGATACTGTTCAAGCTGCTATATTACTAGCAAAGTTACCTCATTATGCAAATGAGATTAAGATGAGACAAAAAGTAGCAATGCTATATACGAAAATCCTTAGTAGGTCATCTCGGCCTCCAAAAATAAAGGAACAACGAACTTCTGTATGGGCTCAGTACACAGTTCGTACAAGAAATAGAGAAGAAGTACAGGCGGCTCTAAAGAAAGCCAAAATTCCAACAGCCGTTCATTATCCTATGCCTTTACATTTGCAAGAGTGTTTTAAGTATTTAAAATATAGTTTAGGTGATTTTCCAATATCTGAAAGAGCTTGTGCAGAAGTAATTAGTTTGCCTATAAACCCTTTTTTATCAGATAAAGAAGTTAAGCACGTTAGTCTTATAGTGAATCAATATCTATGATATATAATTAGAATAGGTTCATAGATAATTGTCATTGAGTAAAAACCAGTCGTAGTAATGTCTAATAATAAAGCTAAGAAAGATTATGTATACATTTTGTTTGCAGGAGGGCTTTCAGCAATAGCTGGATTGATTGTAATTAAAGTAATGCAGAACAAATTTAGTCAACCTGATTTTGATGCTTTTGTTTTGATAGCTAGGTATGCTGGTACAATAGTTCCTCTTCTAGTTCTAGGTACAGCAGTTGCTACACCTAGGTATATTGGTTATGCGAAGAAGGATAAGCATGAAGAATACTCGATAATTAACACAGCTCTTATTATCATAATTCTAACCATAACTGTATATATCAGTATTGTTTCATACTTTAATGAATATATAAGTGATTTTTTTTTTAATAGTGATAAAAAATACCTTCTATATGCAAGTATATATT
>JALXAX010000003.1 GCA_026991755.1 Thiotrichaceae bacterium
ATATTAATTATTGCAAAAGTTTTTACATACAAGCACCGCCTTCGACTCCGCTCAGGCTACAGAGTAGCACCCTGAGCGGAGTCGAAGGGCGCGGTTTTTACTGAACATACTTTTGCAACTATTAATAAACTGACAGAAATTCTGATCAGACTTAATTTGGGACTCCATAGTAAACTCAACAACCCAGTATGCCAAAACCAACAAACCCCAGTAAAACTGGGGTTTGTTGGTTTTGCAAGGATAGTCAGGATGTATAAGCAATGTAGCAATAGGGAAGTCACCCAAAGAAGAAACCACTTCAGTAAAGATTAAATTACAAACATTAGTAGCAGACCCTAAAGGTTTATTCACCTTAAATTATGGGGAACACGACTTTTTATCACATCGGGTTAAATGTACAACATTGAACGATATAACTGACTTGTTGTTTGTGGATCAGCCGCATTGAGTACGGTTTATATAGAAATACACACGGCAAAAACTATATTTATCCATGTAGATAAAACGTAAACACTCAATGAAAAGTTTTCTTACGATGTTTGGCTATTCGAACTCTTCTAAAAAAACATCTTCCAACGTAGGTAAAGTAGTGTTTTCTTCTTTTGAGAGAGTCTCCCAAGGAACCATCTGTTTATGCTGCAATTTACTCATCTGAGCATATTTTCTATGTGTTGTAGATTTTGCCATTTTATTATTCTGCAAAATTACAGGTCTGATGAAAACCATCATATTTTGTTTATCTTTATTACTAGAGTCATGCCTAAAGAGGCGACCAAGAATAGGAATATCCCCCAGAATAGGAACTTTTTCCTCTGTCCCTCTGTAACTGCTTTCAACCAAACCACCTAGGACTAATATCTCACCATCTTCTACCACTACATTGGTTTTGATAGACCGCTTATTAGTAATTAAATCTGTAGCACCAGCGGTGCTTGCAGCAAGGCTGGAAACCTCTTGTTCTATGAAAAGCTTAACTTGAGAGCCTTCATTGACTTGTGGTTTTACTTTTAGAGTGAGACCAATATCTTGACGCTCAATCGTTTGAAATGGGTTTGATGGCGTATTGTTACTACCCACACCCGAAAATGATCCTGTTAGAATAGGGATATTTTGACCTGATAAAATCACCGCCTCATCATTATTAAGCGTGGAAATAGTTGATGTTGAGAGAATTTTAGTGGCTGCATCAGTTACCAATGTATCCAATAATGCAGCAAACTGATTACCACCACTTGTACCACCAACACCTAATAATAATCCTGATGCAAGCGTCCCTACTCCGCCATTGGCAATATTAACTACACTACTTAATGAATTATTGCCAGCACTTTGATAGCTTGTTGCAGCAACAACACCTGTCTTGCTATTACCTGCCCCGCTAAATCCTAGCTGAACACCCAGAGAGTGAGACAATTGCGAAGAGACTTCCGCTACGATTGTCTCTATTAGTACTTGTTCTCGTGGCACATCTAACTCTCTAACCACTTCTAGTAAACCTTTCAATACATCAGGTTCTGCAGTAATAATCAGTGAGTTTGTCTCACGATCTGCTTTAATACTTAAGCTAGTTGCTTTACGGGGCGTTGTGGCTGTAGATATAACAGGGTTAATTGCAGTTTTCGATGCACGAATTGTTCTGGATCTATTTGTGTTATTTGTGACAGGTGAGTTTGTACCACTTCGAGGGGTAGAAGAACCCTCTAACACTTTAGCAAGGTTTTCTGCTGTAGCATGGCGTAGCCGAATAACCTTTGTATTACCTTCGTGCGCTCTTGCAACATCTAACTGTTTAACGAGTTGTCGTATACGCATTCTACTCGATGCATCACCTGCAACTAGAATACTATTAGTCCGCTCATCTGCCGACACCTTGGCGACATTGGTGATTTTTCCAATGACCCCTTGTTTGTTTAAACCCTGGATAGTTTTGACCATTTTATTTACATTGGCATGTAACAAAGGGATTACTTCAATTTGCTTTTCATCGGTTGAATCTAAGCGCTTAATGATGGTAATAAAGCGCTCAATGTCTTTTGCTCGACCTGACAAAATAATAGTATTACTATCAGCATGATGTTGAATACGGACATTGCGACTAATGGGACCTAAAGCAGCTACAACAGACAATGCAGGGACATGTTTTGTATGGACTAATCGTGTTACCAACTCTTCGGCAGCTTTGCCTGAAGCATCATCTACTACGGGATAAGTTTCTTGCTTTGCAAGTTCACTAGGCATGATTTTGGTAATACTGCCTCTCTCAACAACGGTATAACCATTTATTTGTAATGCCGTTAAGAAGGCATCATAAAGCTCTTTATTATTTAATTCACGCCCTGTAACAACACTTACTTCACCTTCTACTCTAGGATCAACAATAAAGTTTTTCCCCGTGATATCAGAAATGATTTCTACTAATGCATGGATATCAACATCATTCAGCTCTAGACTGATTGGAGGGGGCTCTGCAACACTAACAACAGGCATTAATAAGACACTAGATAACAGGCCAATTGCTATTTTATTACGATGGTAATTATGTCGATTCATTTTAAGGCTAGACTAGGGTTTGGGACTAGGGGTTTGGGGTTGTTTCGTATTTTGCGTTAGTTTCAATAAAATACGTAATAAAACTAGACCAAAGGAGCATGCCTAATAGAGTCAGTACACGAGAAACCTGTCTGACAACTGAATAGATTCAGCTTAAAAATTAATATATTGAAACTTAGATAACCACGTCCTGTGGGCGTGGCAAGCAAAAGGCTGTGCCGTTGAAACGGCTCAGTGCTATACCTCATCTTGAGTTGACCACCAATTCAAGAAAGAGGAAATAACACATGA
>JALXAX010000004.1 GCA_026991755.1 Thiotrichaceae bacterium
TGACAGGCGGTAATAATTTTTTAAGAATTGCTTCTTTGCGTTCTTGTGAATAAGCCATACTTTGATCCTATCCGCCCCTCTGATTTATGAAATTTTAGGGGTGACAACTAGCCTGACATAGGGGGAGGATGAGCCTATTTTATTGTGTAAGCGCAATGTCCCTATTGCCAAGATTATTGGTTTAAAAAGTAAGTCAACAAAGAATCGCATGATTGGTTTGGCTAAGGGAGATTTTGTTGTGCCAGATGACTTTTTTGATCCGCTTCCTGATGAGATGCTGGCTGCATTTGAAGGTTATTAAACGTGCGTTTGTTATTAGATACTTGTACTTTCCTTTGGCTTATTTCTGATGATCCAAAATTAAGCAATAAAGCACGTAAGATGTTTGAGCAAGCAGAGAATGAAGTGTTTTGAGTTCGATCTCATTATGGGAAATTAGTGTAAAATATCAGTTGGGAAAATTACCATTACCTGAGTCTCCTCGACAGTACATTCCTAAACAGAGGGAGAAACATGGTATTGAAACATTGGCATTGGGTGAGTCAGATATTTCTCACTTACTTACATTGCCAAGTATCCATAAAGACCCTTTTGCCTGTTTTGAATATCAGTTGTTGCTAATGTATTGGGTGTTTAGCTTTTTCAGGCTCGACTAATTACCCTGTAAAAACAGAATGGTAGTGATTGATGTGAATGCTAATGAAAGTGAAAAACTTAAAGATTCTGAATTAAGGCTAAAATATTATGACCATGGTAAGGATTTATAAAACTCGGCGACAATATGAAATAAATCATCAAAATTGGGTAGCTCACTCTCTATTTCATCTTCAAGTGTTTGATAGTATTTTTGGGCTCTAGACTTTAGGTCTGGATCATTAAATGAATCCTTGTTTGGGTTAATTCCTCTTGCTTTCGATTTGGTGATTAAGCAATCCAATATTTTAGATTTTTCGTCACTATTAATATGATTTAAATTATTAATAAGTAAATTTAAGTCATAAACATCTTGCCTGCGAGTTCTATTTCTTGGAACCTGCTGTAGCAATGATCGATATTTTTCAGCTATCAAGTCCGTCAATGAATAAGTTAAAATCCCATCTTTATGGTCTAGCCTTAAATCTTCAACATTAGGCGTTGATTCATTCAAACTATAATCGATTGATATGGTATCTGTTGATTGAAGAGATAATAATCGCTTATGTTTAGGTGTGCCTTTATATGCATAACCTACTTTTATTTTTATTGAGGGGTATGTTGAGTTAGGTTTTTTTGGTTGTAGCTTGCAACTTTGTACGCGGCAATCTAAATCGTAATCCAGTGCCTCTATCATCTGCGCTAGACTGCTATCTAATGATTCACCTACCAAATCTTTGGTAATTTCCTTACCGAGATTTCTTTCAGTAGAAAAGTCTATGTCTTTTGTGTAACGGGGGCTGTTATATCTTATAGCTAAAAGAATACCTCCCTTTAAAATCATGTTCGCTTTCAATTTTTTATCTGAGGCAACTGCCGATAGGATAGTATGTACAGCCTCACGAAACTCTTTATTTCCTTCGGTTGTGGCTCCTTCAACCCAAGTTCTGATGTCATGTCCTTCAATATCAGGCATCAACCATTGCTCCTAAATACATTTAATGAAAGTTTCCATTTATCCGACCACTCGGCAATATATTCTGAACTTGGGTCAAGCTTTCTCGAACCTCCCCTTTGTGCAAGTGAAGACCAGTCATTAATTACTTTATTATTATCAATACCTAAATACTCATTCAGAATATATCCAGCCCTAATCTTATCAATAGGGCTCCCATTTTTATCAATATCATCAGTTATTAATCTTAGGTGCTTCTTTCCATATTCATTAAAAACGTCCAGTACATTATTAATACCTCCACATAGTTCTGGGTTTCTTAGCATATCAAGAAATGTTCTTCCCATCGTCGAAACTCTAAGGGGCCTTCCTTTAACATTCTTATATGCACCTAAATGTTTAGAATTCACGCAATGAATTTCTGTTTTATTAATCTTACGCATTTTTGTTCGTACAAGTTTTGGTAACCCATTCTCACAGTATTTATCAAAATCTTCCTTAAGGTCTTTTCGCATTTTTTCCTTGGCAAAAGTGCGCCATGCATTAACGGAAGGGGATGATATAAATAACTTGCTTGGCATTCGCTCGGTTAAACCATGATACGACATAGCACTTAGATGAGAGACATAACAAAATGGATCTACTGTGCAGGCAATGTCTTCAGGGTCGCCACCTGATCGACCAAGAAGAGTGAAAATATTGGAGAGATTCTTATGAGGAGATAAAACACCTTCATCGAGGAGTAGATTTAAGTATTTATTAAAGTCAGTTCCTTCTCCTGAGTCTTTTTGAAGGTTGATTGGCTCACCCTTATATACCTTTTTGCTGTATATGTTGTGCAAAATTAGCCCAAACTGATATTTGGATATAACAGGCTTATCTAAGTCACCAAGTGACAATGTAATAGCTTTGATAGCTTTCATAATGGGTTTATACCTGAGAAGTGATAAGGTTATAAACCATATCCGTTCACTATACTATACGTCCTTAGGACGTATAGTATAGTGAACGCTCATATTTTTTCAAGATAAATAATTAGGGAGGGCTTTTTTTAACCAAAACCTGAGAGAGGAATTGGTTTTTTTAATATAACACTATATACTTAACGTCCTAAGGACGTTAAGTATATAGTGTTATTATTTTTGTTTTAAGAGAAATAAAGGGTCTTTATTTTTTGCATAAACTATCCTGTTTTGCTAAGTCACGCCTATGGCATGACCCTTAAGAATAGAATTTGCAGGAGCTTTATACCAATTACATCCAGAGGCAATGCATGGTTATACCTTGGAAGAGATCATGCATTACATTATTTATCTATTTATCCTGAATCCGTGACTTCAATGTGGATAGCAGGGGATAAGATATTGGTTTAGTGCGGGATTTTAAAAAATCTTATCTTCACCCTTAGGTTAAGCGGGTATTTTTAAAAACCGTGATGAATCAATAGCTTACTCACCTTGCCGTAGTGAAGTCACGGATTCAGGTCTTGTACTTCTCACTTGAACAGCTCTTGTTACGAAGTAATTCATCAACTTAACTTGGCTTTGCCTCAACTTGAATGATCTAAAAACGTTACATAGAACTACTATTCGCATATTTTAGATAATCAATCTGGGACAATAATTCTGTGTCAAGTTCCGTATCTTATTTAATCTTGAGTCCTAAATACTCTAGACTATTGACGAAACCAATTAATATACCAGCTATATAAAAGGTATTATCTTGTTGAAAAACGGCCTCCCGCTCACCTATTAACCCGACAATATAATATCGCTCATTTTAGCTAGCATATGAAATAAGCGTATGCTCAAAATAAGATTTCACTCTCTTAGGTTGAACTTGAATAGATCGCAGGTGTTTTAGCATTTTTGCTTTCATATCTCCTTTCTTCAGCGTAGGTCTGTCTTACTTGAAAAACACTTTTTAGCCATAGAAGATGGTGTTCGTGAATCCACTCAAAGCTGGCGAGAAGTACTTCTCACCTTAAAGTCACGGGGAATGAATACGGCAAAACTTGCGGTAGGTGATGGCGCATTAGGCTTTTGGTCAGCACTCAATGAATGTTATCCAGATACACGTCATCAGCACTGCTGGATACATAAAATAGCCAATGTGATCAACTGTTTGCCTCAAAAATCTACATGGAAAAGCCAAACAAGATATGCATGATATTTGGCAAGCTGATACACGTGAGAATGCACTGACTGCCTACAACCTTTTTATTGATTGTTATGAACTTAAATACCCAAAAGCCGCACAATGTTTACAAAAAGACAGTGAAGAACTTCTCGCATTTTATGATTTCCCCGCACAACACTGGCAAAGCATTCGTACCAGCAACCCAATAGAATCCTGTTTTGCAACCATTAGACACCGAACAAAACGAGCCAAAGGGTGTTTGAACCGTGAAGGCATGTTACATATGATGTTTAAATTGAGCCAATGTGCAGAAAAGAAATGGATACGTTACGCGGATTTGATTACTTGGCAAAAGTAATAACAGGTGTATCATTTGAAGATGGTACTGAAGTAGATATCGAAGACCAGAAGGCTGCTTGATGGAAACTACTCATACACCAGATTCGGGGATAACTCCACATCATTGCAAAGTTCTAACCTTCAGGTATTTACAACCAGCCTTCTAGTTAGAGAGCTTTTAAAATACACTAAAAAAATATTCCAAGTTAACAAGACTATAAGGTCTTATATCTTGAGTTTAGCTCCGCTTAGCCTACTCCTGCTTTAATTTAGCCTTCTTTTTTGCTATTATACTCGTCATATTTATTAGTATTATTTATTAAATAGCATAAAAATAAATGATTAGATGTTATACATTCTTCCAGACTAATACCTACAAAATAACAATAATAAACAACAGTGCTAATTTTAAATTACCCCTAGGATTTATATTATGAGAAAACATGTGCGACGTCTGGTTTCATTCTTTGTTCTACTACTTTCTATTACATCAACAAGTTATGCGATGACCAATGTAAATGGTCAACCTTCTAGTATTCAATCCTATACGGGAAAAGGCAAGTGGCTAATCGTACAAGCATGGTCATCAACGTGCTCTATTTGCAATAAGGCAATGCCAGGATTAGAAAAAGCTTCTCGTTCATTTCCAAATGCTCAAGTTATAGGCGTATCTTTAGATGGAAATACATCTACTGCACAGAAGTTTATCAACAAACACCATGTAAGCTTTCCGACTTTAGTTTCTAACAATAATGAGTTTAGTGACTATTTAGTTAAGGTTGCAGGTGAAAAGCTCAGAGGAACACCTACTTACCTTATTTTCGATCCTCAAGGTAACTTAAAAGCTATGCAACCTGGTGATGTACCTACTGCAACACTAAAAAACTTCTTAAGAAAACAACAATAATACTAGTTGCAGAAATAATCTTTCAATAATATAAAAAGCCGCATTTTGCGGCTTTTTATTGAACCGAGATTTTTGCACAAAGATATGGCGGATTTAGCAAGCTTAATAATTGAGTTGACCGTTTTGATAAAACGGCAAGCTCACTAAAAACGGCTTCTATTTCTGCTAAAAATTCGGTTAATAGCTCGCTATTAACCTCTTTCTTTGGCAGAAATAGAGAAAACTACGCTCGTTTTTCTCTCGCTATCCTTTCATACAAAGGTCTCGAATCATCTATTTATCAAGAAATTACTATTGCTATTTTTCTTTTTCTTTTTCTTTTTCTTTATATAGTGCAATATATAGCCTTTCTACCCAACATACTGTAAGCATTCTAATTAGTGCAAAAACCTTATAGCCTTTTATAAGATGAAATTTACCGAACCTCTTCAATTCTTCTCAACTGGCAACTTTCCTTGTTCCTATATCCCTGGGAATATTGCACGTAATTGTGTGATTGATCCTCAGTTTGATATGGATGATGGAGTCTACTCTACCCTTCTTCGATCAGGTTTTCGCCGCAGTGGAAGCCAAGTCTATCGCCCGCAATGTCTGCCCTGTACTGAATGCGTTTCTACACGTATTCCTGTTACAGACTTTAAACCTAGCCGTAGTCAAAAACGCACATTAAGAGATAATGAAGACCTTATCATCAAGGTCAATACATCAGGGTTTAAGCCAGACTATTTATCTCTTTATAACCAATATTTACTTGATCGACATGATAGTGATCAATCTGAAGGCGTCGAAGAGTTTTTCGGCTCTGGCTGGTGCAATACACACTACATTGAATTTTACAATAAAGAACAGCTACTAGGTGTCGCTGTGGTAGATGTGTTAGTCGATGAAATTTCTGCTGTTTATACGCTCTTTGATAATGATAAGGCTTACAAGAGAAGCTTAGGTACATTTGCTGTGCTTTGGCAGGTAGAATATGCCAAAAGATTAGGAAAGCATTATGTTTATCCAGGGTATTGGATAAAGGATTGTTCAAAAATGAATTATAAATCTCGTTTTCAGCCGTTAGAAGGCTTTTTTGATGGACGCTGGGCGCCCATCAAAAAAGGTTAGCTGAGTGACAAATTTACCCGTGGCACATTTATAAACTTTTGATAAAGTCTTTAAATTCGTCGGCGATTTGTGGATGTCTTAAACCATAGACAACATTAGCTTGCATATAACCAATCTTTGATCCGCAGTCATGGCTTTTTCCTGAGATTTGGAAAGCATTCACTACTTCTTCACTGATCAACTGATCAATAGCATCTGTCAATTGGATTTCGTTGCCTGCTCCACGCTGGGTTGTTTTCAAGAAATCCCAGACCCGTGCCGATAAAACATAACGACCGACTATAGCAAGGTTAGAAGGGGCTTCATCTTGAGGTGGTTTTTCAACAACTGCGTTGATTTTACTGTATTTACCGCCTGACAATTCCACTCCACTAATATCCACGACACCATAACTACTGACGTTATCCATAGGAACTGGTTCAACCATGATCTGGCTTTCGCCTGTATCTTCATACAAACGTATCATTTCTGCCAGATTATCTTTAGCAAGATCACATTCCACTTCATCAATTAACACATCAGGAAGTAAAACGGCAAAAGGCTCATTCCCAATAGCAGGTAACGCACATAATACAGCGTGGCCTAAGCCTTTGGCTTCACCCTGACGCACACTGATGATCGTCATATGGTCAGGTGCTATGGCACGAACCTCATCAAGCAGTGCTGTTTTTGCTTTTTTCTCCAGTTCAGTTTCAAGCTCATAACTAGTATCGAAATGATTCTCGATAGCTGTTTTGCTTGAATGATTGACTAGAACGATCTCGGTGATACCCGCAGCGATACATTCATTCACGATGTATTGAATAAGCGGCTTGTCTACAACTGGAAGCATCTCTTTTGGGATGGCTTTAGTAGCTGGTAGCATGCGTGTTCCAAGCCCTGCTACGGGCAGTACTGCTTTTGTAATTTTCTGTTGTTTCACAATAATTCTCAATAATTCTTATTAGGTTTAGATACTAATACCTACTGTGGAATACTACAATCTGCATATAGACCATAAGGACTTATTTCATTAGGTGCAGCTATTGTAATATCATCTATGTCGGAACTTGCAATACCAAGACGGAATGTTGAGGTTTCTTGGTATTCAGACCCACCTACGGTAGTACCCACTATAAGCTGTTGTTCACTCCAAAGAGCTCTGCTTTTTGGATAGGTCACAGATAATACTACAGCACCATTCTCATCTGTCACATTTGCTCCTGTAACGGTTGCATCATGGGTAGGCTCTAATTGATTGTCTCCATCAATATCTTCACCCTGATCAGGATTTCCATTATTATTAGCATCTTCCGAAATACACTTTGTAATTGCAGAGCTATACACCGGCGCAGCAGAGATTGGAAGCTGTGCAGTAGCATCACTCCAAGCGTCAGCTATACCGTCATTATCGGTATCCACTCCGACCATTCTTCCTTTATAAAACGCAGTAGGAATTAATGAAAAGCTGATATTTTGATCTTTTACAGGGTTTCCCGCGCTATCCGTTACTATTGCAATAAATTTCTTTGTGTAAGTGAGATTTGATGTTTCAAGCGTACTATTAGTGCCAAGTACTATCCTTAGCGCATTACCACCCACTGTTAATGATACATTTTTATTTAATGTAGTATTACCTTGAACCTCTGTAGCTATAACAACACCGTCAGTAGCACTAGCATCCGTTCCAGCTGTATATTCAATACTTGCTCTACCCAAAGAATCTGTTTTAGCTTCCGATGTATTAAGGCTACCACCACCTGTTTCTATTCTAAAAGTAATGATCTTGTTTTTAACAGGATTATTATTGATATCATGAATGGTAGTTGTAATCGTGCTTTTAGCTAATGGTTTAACAATGGATGGGGATGCTTGCGTCGTAATATAGACAGGAGCATCTGATACAAACTCAACATCTTTCAAGATTGCCTTCAAACCATCTACAGAGGCTGTAATGACAGCATCTCCTGTATTGGTAGAATTCACGTTAAAACTCGCTTCACCATTTACGTCTGTTGTTACACTCGAAATCACTGCCCCACCACTTGACCGTAAAAGACCACGCGTTGTGCTGAGCTGTATTGTTTTCCCCGTAACAACCAAGTTATTCTTCTTTAGAAGTAAGTTAATTGTTTCATCCGCCCCAACAGGCACTTCCAATATATTTGCATCACCATTTAGAACATCGTTCGTTTTATCAGTCGATGAGGTAATAGTAAACTCATCTCCAGAAACTCCTATGTCTAATGATGCACTAGCACCAAAATTATCCGTACTTAAAGAACACGTACCTTCAGATGTGCCAACAAGTGAAAAACTATATTCACCCGCAGAACTTAAATTAGGTGCTTGCGTCGTTACCAAATTACAAGGCCCTGTTACTGTAGGTATAGATATGCTTTTATTACCTATTGGGTTATCCGCGGAGTCCTTCACAATCACTTTGTAATCAGATTGTTTATTAAGCGTAATACTTTCTGGACCTGAAAGTGATACCGTTGTACCCACTACTTCAATCTGAAGTGTTTCTGTCTTATCGCCAACTGTCGCTGTTACAGTAAGAACACGATTATCAGGAATACCCGGTGTAAGAGTTGCTGTTCTAACGGTAGCCCCCGTGGTTGCCGTTAAATCCGCACTGCCATCTACAGAGATTTGAATATCAGCATCACTAAGCAATACATTATTTTGATTTTTTGCTATAGCTGAAAGTACGATTGCATTACTGCTAGCTGATTGAAGCTGAAATGAACTGGTAGACAACCTTAATTCATTTACCGTGGTTGAGCTTCCACTGGTATCAGTGGTCGTAGAGCCTCCAGTATTTGGGTTTGATGAAGTGCCACCTGTACCTGCCGAACTAGTAGTCGTTCCTGATTCATCTCCTGTAAATCCACCTCCACCACAAGCAACTAGCGAAAATGAAAGAATGAAGGGAAATAATAGACGTGTAGTCCTGATGAGATCCATGATATGCCTCTTTATTGTTTTTATTATTTAGGTTATTTTAGGCAAAATGTAACACAGACCAACTGATGAATATGCTTTTTGCAGATTAGTGGTTATGAGTTTAAAAACTCCAATGCTTACACTTAAGGGGGTCTCTATTAATTCTAATCGGAGTTCTCAGAGCAATAAACCCAGCAAACCCAGCTGATTTTCGCTACGCTTCAGTTCTCGGACAGCCTCCTAGAAAACAATCCACACCTCATACTGTTACTAAGAAGCATTTTCTAACTCTTACGCTTCTTAGCCTTCTTGCGAGTTTTTTTCTTTCTCTTCTTTTTGGGAGCCGCTTCCCCTGCTGCTTCACTATCAGGCAACATAAAGTCAATCTTCCGCTCATCTATATCAACACGAGCCACACGGATACTCATCGCATCACCCAAGCGGAAACTCTTACCTGAGCGCTCTCCTTTGAGCTGATGATGAGTAGCATCGAAGTGGTAATAATCACTGTCTAAAGCGGTTACATGTACCAAGCCTTCAACATAAATATCATCTAGCTCAACAAATAAGCCAAAACCTGTAACGGCAGTGATGATGCCGGGGAACACTTCACCGACTTTATCCATCATGTATTCAGCTTTTAACCAAGCTTCTACATCACGCGAAGCATCTTCTGCTCTACGCTCAGTGCTGGATGTGTGTTCACCTAGTAGCAGCATATCTTGATAGGTATAGTCGAAGTTCTCAGCTTTACCGCCATTGATAATATGACGAATACCACGATGAATCAGCAAGTCGGGATAACGGCGGATAGGCGAGGTGAAATGTGCGTAGTGATCTAATGCCAGACCAAAGTGACCGTGAGCATCAGGGCTATAAGTAGCTTGAGCCATTGAGCGCAACAAAACCGTCTGGATTAATCGTGCTTCTGGTCTGTCACCTACTTGAGCCAATACATTGCTGTAATCTTTACCATGAGGTTTCTCGCCTCCACCCAAGGTTAATCCCATTGTGCCTAAGAAGGCTCTCAGCTCTTCAAGACGACCTGCTTCGGGTACTGGGTGTACACGATGCAGGTTTGGCATTTTATGCTTATCCATAAACATCGCCGCGCAGACATTCGCCGTGATCATGCACTCTTCAATCAGCTTATGCGCGTCGTTTCTAATGGTGGGGACAATCTGTTCAATTTTACGGTTTTCACCATAAATAATACGTGTTTCGTTGGTTTCGAAATTGATCGCCCCCCGCTCATTGCGCTGCTGATGTAAAATATGGAATAACTCATACAAGTTATCCAAATGTTCAACCACATCACACGCTTCCCTAGCTTCTTCATCTTGATCTACTACGATGGAGGCAACCTGATTGTAGGTTAAACGTGCTGCTGAGTGCATCACGCCTTCTAGGAAATCATACTCAATGACTTCGCCTGTAGGACTAATAGTGATGTCACACACCATACACAGTCTATCGACGTGCGGGTTAAGCGAACATAAGCCATTTGAGAGAATCTCAGGCAACATGGGGATCACTTTTTCGGGGAAGTAAACCGATGTGCCACGATTCCACGCTTCCTGATCCAACGCCGTGCCTACTTCTACATAATGAGAGACATCAGCAATAGCAACCATTAAGCGCCAGTTATCACCGTCACGTTCACAGAAAACGGCATCATCAAAATCACGCGAGTCTTCGCCATCAATCGTAACCAATGGGATTTCACGTAGATCATAACGATCTTTTTTGTCTTCATTTTTGACTTCGGCAGTTAAACCTTCGCACTGCTGTTCAACATCCTCTGGCCAGATATAGGGGAGATCATGGCTGCGTAGCGCAATATCAATTTCCATACCAGGCCCCATGTGGTCGCCTAGTATTTCTGTAATTTTACCGATGGGACGAGAACGTCGAGTCGGCTGTTCTACGATACCCGCAACGACGATTTGTCCGTCCTCAGCATCATTCATATTTTCAGCAGGAATGACAATATCTTGGGAAATACGTTTATTGTCCGAAACTACAAAACCCACACCTGCTTCTTTGAAAAAGCGACCTACAATCTGCTCGGTGTTATGCTCTAACACTTCAACTACCGCACCTTCTCGACGGCCTTTACGGTCTATACCCGTAACACTAGCTAATGCACGATCACCGTGTAGTAGTTGGCGCATTTGCTTGCCTGAGAGAAAGAGATCATCGCCCCCATCATCCGGCACTAAGAAACCAAAACCATCGGCATGACCAATAACACGACCTGCGATCAAATCAGCTTTAGAAATGGGGATATATTGCCGACGGCGGTTATAAAGGATTTGTCCATCGCGCTCCATCGCACGTAGACGAAACTTTAATGCGTCACAATCGACTTCTTCGGTAAGGTCTAGTACACCACATACCTTTTTGAAGACTAAGGGGCTTTCCGCATTTTCCAATACGTCGAGAATGAATTCTCTGCTTGGAATGGGTCGACCGTATTTTTCAGCTTCCCTCTTCCTATGAGGATCTTTATATTTCAATGTTTATTCCTGTTATTATTTTTGTTCATAAGTGTTCTATTCTTACGTAGAGACCTTTCATGCAAAGGCCTCACTTAGTTGTTAATTTTTAATTCTGTACTCTGCTGACCGACCATGAGCCGTTAAGCCTTCGCCGTGTGCCAAGACCGAAGCTACTTTACCTAACTCTGACGCACCTTCGTGAGAGCAGTTAATCAACGATGATCTTTTCTGAAAATCATACACACCCAAAGGTGATGAGAAACGCGCCGTACGTGATGTAGGCAATACGTGATTAGGGCCTGCACAGTAATCACCTAACGCCTCTGCTGTGTAACGTCCCATAAAGATAGCACCTGCATGGCGTATTTTCTTCGCCATCACTTCGGGGTCTTCTACTGATAGCTCCAAATGCTCAGGTGAAATATAGTTAGCTACCTCTATCGCTTCATCCAAGTTTTCAACCTTGATAATCGCACCGCGATCTCTCAGTGAAGTGCTAATTATATCTTTACGTGGCATCTCTTCCATCAAGCGCTCAATGCTTTGTTTTACTTGTTCGATAAAGTCTGCATCAGGCGAAATAAGAATAGATTGTGCGTCTTCATCATGCTCTGCTTGTGAAAACAAATCCATCGCTATCCAATCAGGATCTGTTTTTCCATCACAAATAACCAATATTTCAGAAGGCCCTGCGATCATATCAATGCCTACTGTGCCAAATACCATTCGCTTAGCGGTGGCTACATAGATATTCCCTGGCCCAACGATTTTATCCACTTGAGGTACTGTTTCTGTACCATACGCTAGTGCCGCAACGGCTTGTGCGCCACCTACCGTAAAAACACGATCAACACCTGCTATTGAAGCCGCCGCGAAAACGAGATCATTAACTTCGCCATCAGGAGTCGGCACCACCATAATCAATTCTTCAACACCTGCTACTTTTGCAGGGATCGCATTCATTAATACGGAAGAAGGATAAGCCGCTTTACCACCAGGCACATACAACCCCACTTTATCAAGAGCAGTTACTTGTTGGCCTAGCATCGTGCCATCGGCTTCGGTATAGCTCCAAGATTCCATTTTTTGATGTTGAGCGTAACTTTTAATGCGCTCAGCTGCGAATTCTAGTGCTTGTTTTTGCGCTTCAGTGATCTTTTTTACTGACGTTTCCAAGGTCTCTGCTGATATTTCTAAAGCAGATATATCCTCAACACTCATACGATCAAAACGATTGGTAAAATCTACTAACGCAGCATCACCACGCTTGCGAATATCTGCAATGATATCGTTTACCGTATTCAATACAGAGGCGTCAGATACACTTTCCCATGCGAGCAATGTCTCCATTTCTTGCCAGAAGTTATCGTCTTGCTTGTTTAATTCTTTTATTGAAATCATGATTTATTCTCTACCTACTCAACCGTCCTAACCTAGTATACGACGTGTTTTCACTGCCGCCGATAATGAACGCAATACCTTTTCTGTATCGTTCCAGCCTATACAAGCATCCGTAATACTTTGCCCGTAGGTTAGCTCTTGTAATGATTTATTTTCACCATTTTGACGACCTTCAAGCAGATGACTCTCAATCATCACACCACAAATAGCATGACTGCCTGACGCTATTTGACGGGCTACTTCATCCGCAACAATAGACTGTCGGGTGTAATCCTTACTACTGTTCGCATGACTCATATCAACCATAAGATGCGGTGCCAAGTCAGCTTCTTTTAACTGTTCTACGGCTGACTCAACACTGGCTTGATCATAATTCGGGGTTTTGCCACCGCGTAGAATAATATGACAATCATTATTTCCCGTCGTTGCGAAAATAGCGGAGTGACCTTCTTTATTAACAGAAAGAAAACGATGCGGACGGTTAGCCGCTGCAATCGCATCAATTGCAATATTAAGGTTGCCATTCGTGCCATTCTTAAAACCAATCGGACAAGACACACCCGATGCCAGCTCACGATGTCCTTGGCTTTCGGTGGTACGAGCGCCAATAGCCGCCCAGCTAATTAGATCTGAAATATATTGCGGACTTATTAAGTCAAGGTACTCAGTCGCCGCAGGCATATCACGATTGGCTAGCGTTAATAATAACTTACGAGCTTTTTTTAAACCTTTGTTTATATTAAACTCATCGGTTAAATCGGGGTCATTAATTAGACCTTTCCAGCCAATACGCGTACGTGGCTTTTCAAAATAAACCCGCATCACAATCACAAGCTCATCTGCTAGCTCTTCTTTTAATACTGACAAGCCTTCTGCATATTCGAGCGCTGCTTTAGTGTCATGTATAGAGCAAGGGCCTACTACCACCAGTAGTCGATCATCATCACCTTGTAAAATATGATGAATCGTGTCACGTGCCGTTTTTACCGTCTGCATCGCAGCATGATTAATCGGATACTCACGTTGCAGATCAACGGGGTTTGCGACTTCTTCTGTATCTGCTATGCGAAGGTTATCTGTTGTATCCATGATTTTCTTATCTAATCCGTATCTAAATTTGTTCTTTTGTATCAGAGTGCATCCTACATGACACGCTACTTTTTTATCGCTGACTCAATATGTTTCAGCATGGCTTTAATAGCCACGTTTCTTGTTTTCATGCTCGCTTTATTGACAACCATACGTGAACTAACATCAAACATATGCTCTAGCGGCACGAGTCCATTTGCTTTTAATGTACTTCCCGTATCAACCACATCAACAATACAATCAGCCAAACCAACGATAGGTGCAAGCTCCATAGAGCCATACAACTTGATAATCTCGGCTTGTCGTCCTTGCGATGAAAAGTACTGTTTGGCACAGTTCACAAATTTTGTGGCTACATGAATAGTGCCTGTCGGCAAAGGCTTATCCTCAAAACCTGCAACCATCAATTTACATTTAGCAATATGCAAGTCGAGTAGTTCGTACAAGCCTTCACCACCGTGTTCCATTAATACATCTTTACCCGTCACACCCAGATCAGCCGCACCGTATTGAACATAGGTTGGCACATCGGTTGCACGGATGATAACAATTTTCACATCATCACGAGTGGTATCCAAAATCAGCTTTCTGCTAGTTTCTGGATCATCAATAGGTTCAATCCCCGCTGCCTTTAACAACGGTATCGTTTCTTTATAGATACGCCCTTTCGACAGAGCAATAGTAATCGTATCTGTAGAGGGGGTATTCACTGTATGTGAGGTATCGGTAGACATTAGCCACTAACCCTTTCAATTTGCGCGCCTAGTTTTTTCAGGCGGATTTCAATTTTCTCGTAACCACGGTCCGTGTGGTAAATACGGTCGACTATCGTGGTACCTTTCGCTGCCAGACCTGCAAGGATAAGACTAGCTGAAGCACGTAGATCCGTTGCCATAACAGGTGCACCGTATAACTCAGGCATACCTGCTACGATGGCTGTATTTCCCTCAAGACGTATATTCGCCCCCATGCGCATTAACTCTGCTACATGCATCATACGATTTTCAAAAATAGTCTCAACTACTACACCGATGCCCTGAGCGAAGGTGTTCATCGCCATAAACTGAGCTTGCATATCTGTTGGAAAACCAGGATGTGGATCCGTTGTAATATCAACTGACTTTAGCGTGCGACCTCGCATGTCTACTTCGATCCAGTCTTCACCTGTTTCTACTGCTGCTCCCGCATCACGAAACTTTTGTAAAACTGCATCTAACGTATCGGGTGCCGCTTTTAGGGTTTTGACTCGCCCCCCTGTAATCGCGGCGGCCGCCAAGAAAGTACCTGTTTCTATTCGATCAGGAACTACCGAGTGCTCAACACCTTTTAACGATTCAACACCCTGCACCACTAAGGTAGGTGTACCCGCACCTATGATGCTAGCGCCCATCTTGTTTAAGCAATCCGCAAGATCAACGACTTCTGGCTCACGCGCTGCGTTTTCAAGAATCGTTGTGCCTTCAGCCAGCACCGCTGCCATCAATAAGTTTTCTGTTCCCGTTACCGTTACTTTGTCCATCACAATACGAGCGCCTTTTAAGCGCTTGGCTTTAGCACGAATAAAGCCTTCATGTACGGTAATATCAGCACCCATTGCCTCTAAACCAGAAAGATGAATATTGACAGGACGTGAGCCAATCGCACAACCACCTGGTAAAGAAACCTCAACCTCGCCATAGCGAGCCAAGGTTGGGCCAAGCACCAGGATTGAAGCCCGCATGGTTTTAACCAAATCATACGGCGCTACATAAGAGTTGATGGTGGAGGTATTAGTGGTGATATTATACTCATCATCAACAGAGACCGTTACCCCCATCCCTTCTAACAAGCGGATAGTGGTATTCACATCGCGTAGCTGAGGTACGTTTTTAATGGTCATATCACCATCAGCTAGCAACGTTGCAGCCAATAGCGGCAATACGGCATTTTTTGCCCCAGATATGACGACTTCACCGTCAATCGGTGCACCACCTTCAATAACTAATTTTTCCATAGGTTTACTTTTATATTGTGTAATTCGTGTAAATAGATAACAAGCGGGGAATAATAACGAAAAAAAGGCTTGGAAGCACCTGTTAATAGTGCATTCAAATTAGACATTCAATACTAATTAGGGCATCTCTATTAATTCTGCTCGGAGTTGCTGTGACTTAGCTGAGCTTTAGCGAAGCTTAGAAGCTTCAGCAGGCGCATAGTTGCTCTATGCAACGACTTTAGATCATTCAAGCTGGGGCAAAAAGGCAAGTTAAGATCCTAAGTTATTTACTCCTGAGTCCTTAGACAACCTCAGCTAATTCTTCAAGCGACCAACGAGGTCGAGGCATAATAACAGCGGCTTCTAACTGCCCTGCTTTCAGGCGCATGGCTCCTGCATAGGCAATCATCGCACCGTTATCAGTGCAAAATTCCATTCTAGGAAAACTAACGCTTGCGTTTAAAGTAGCCAATTTAGCGCGCAAAGCTTTGTTTGCCCCTACGCCACCTGCTATCACTAAATTCTGGCAACCCGTTTGTTCTAGCGCTCTTCTACATTTAATAAACAAGGTATCGACTACTGCATCTTGAAAAGCTCTGGCAATATTGGCTTTGTCTTGTGGGGTTTGTGTCGATTTAGTCCAAGTGTTTAAGGTAAACGTCTTTAAACCACTAAAACTAAAGTCCAAACCTGGCCGATCAACCATTGGACGTGGGAATTTGTAAATCCCAGCTTCACCCTCTTCCGCCAAGGCAGCGAGTATAGGGCCGCCAGGATAACCTAGATCGAGCATTTTCGCGGTCTTATCAAAGGCTTCGCCCGCAGCGTCATCAAGTGACTCACCTAGAATCTGATAATCACCTATGGCTTTGACTTCAACCAGCATAGTATGACCACCTGAAACCAATAGCGCCACAAAGGGCAATTCAGGTTGCTCATCTTCTAGCATCGGCGCGAGTAAATGGCCTTCCATATGATGCACTGCCACCGCAGGGATATTTAAGCCCCAGGCTAACGAGCGACCAATAGAGGCGCCCACTAACAACGCACCGATTAGGCCAGGTCCCGCGGTATAACCAATACCATCCAAATCTTTAAGGGATAATTGCTGACTCGCCAAGATGTCTTTAATAAGTGGAGTGATTTTTCTAATATGATCACGCGAGGCTAGTTCGGGCACAACACCACCATATTCTGCATGCAATTCTATTTGGCTATATAGCTCATGAGCCAATAAACCTTTTTCAGTATCATAAAGCGCCACACCTGACTCATCACATGAAGACTCTATTCCTAGTACTAACATCGGGATACCTCAAAGATCGTTAGGAGGCTGTCTGAGAACTAAGAAGCTACTGCAAATCCCATGTGCATCATAACCTGACCTTATTGAAATCGTTAAATAGAGCGACTATTCGCCTCATTCAATAAGCCCAGCTTACAATGCTCCTGTGATTTTCGTTACGCTTCTAGTTCTCGGACAGCCTCCGAGGGCATCTCTATTAATTGTACCCAAAGGGCATAGCAACCTTTTCGCTCGATTTCGGCGTTGGGTCAATTTTTACGATCCTCATGTACTTTTGTACACTGCGGTTCTCAAAATTGTTCCGCCTTGAACTCAAACGAAAATCCTAATTAATAGAGCACCCTCTAGTAAAATAAAACGCTATGCTATAGTATTTCGGCAACTTTTGCTGGTAATTAACATCTGTAACTGGGTTCCTAAACAGGGATCTGTGGGTGTACCTAATCAAGCGTGATGTCAAATGTCAGAAAACAAGCAAGATCATAAGCACAATAACTCCAACTCTACTTCCACTACTGTCGACCAACAACCAAACTCGAAACCATCCTCAGTATTACAACCTCACTCACAAAAACACACTTTTATGTCATCTAAGAAAAAACTGAGCGGTCTGACGCAATCATTAAGTTTTCGTAGCATCATGATCGCCATTCTTTCGTTGCTTATGCTGATCCCGCTAACATTAGTTGACCAATCCATCAAAGAACGTAGCTCGCGTTATTATAATGTATTAAGTGATATTTCCAGCAGCTGGGGACAACAGCAAACATTAATAGGTCCCCTGCTAATCGTGCCTTATGTCGAACATGTGGTGACGGTTAACACGGTAACCGACAGTAATGGAACCAGTAAAACTATTAGTAAAGATGTATTTACCGAGCATAAGCGTATTCTACTACCCCAAGAGCTTGAAATTGATGCTGACTTAAAAGAGCAATATCGTAAACGAGGTATCTATAACTCATTGGTTTATACGGCTGACACAACGGTAAGTGGACATTTTAATATCAGTTCATTACTAGATTCTTGTAACAAAAACTGTTCGATTAAATGGGATAAAGCTTGGCTATCAATGGGGCTAAGTGATACCAAAGCCATTACTGAAACATCAAGATTTAACTGGGACGGCACCAGCCTTGCCATTAACCCAGGTACTAAAGTGCCACAGCTGATTAACAGTGGTTTTCATGCCGCTATTTTAGGTAATCAACCCCAAACACCGCTACCTACGTTTAAAATTCGTATTGCTATGAATGGCAGTAAGGGGCTACGTTTTGCTCCATTGGGGGTAACAACTACCACAAAAATAACCTCCACTTGGCCACATCCCAGCTTTCAGGGAGCTATCTTACCGAAAGAAAATGAGATAACCCCAGAAGGTTTTACAGCAAGATGGCAAATACCTAACCTTGCCAGAAACTACCCACAATACTGGGAGCTATCCAAACAAGACCGTGAAAATAGTCAAACAAGCTACCAGCTTCACCACTTCACCACAGGCGTTGATTTGTTCGAACCTGTCACGCTTTACTCAAAAATATCTAGAGCCGCTAAATACGGCATACTGCTGATTGTGCTTACTTATATTACATTCTTGATTTTTGAGCTTACTATTCAATCCAAGCCTCACTTTATCCAATACGTGTTGATTGGGTTATCACTCAGTCTGTTTTACTTGTTACTCGTTTCACTGGCTGAACACATCCTGTTCTTACACGCTTATATCATCGCGGCAGGCGTTACCATTCTTATGATTACACTGTATTCTATGGCGATATTGGATAAGAAACGTCGGGCATTTGGTATCGCTCTGTTGCTCATTGGTTTATATGCCGTGCTGTATACCATCTTGCATCTGGAAGATTACGCATTACTTGCAGGATCCGCTCTACTACTTATTGTACTGAGTGCATTAATGTTTGTGACACGTCGTATTACCTAGTACTCCAACAAGTTAGGTTTGATGAATACAGCGAGCCTAAGTTGATGGAGTACTAGGAGTCTGTCTGAGAATAGAGAAGCTACTGCAAACCCATGAGTGCCATAATGGCAGGACAGGTTATTTATAATGTAGCTAATATCCCTAACTTAAAAATCCTTTATTGCTATCTAATAGCCAACTCGCTCATAATAGCCAGCCCGCACACTAATCAAGATTACCCAGCCATGATGCTAGAGGATGAATCCCGTTCGAAATTATTGTTCCAGCTAAGAGAAATCCTCTCTGAAGAACAATTAATTACAGACAACGAAGCATTACGACCTTATGAGTGCGATGGTTTATCCGCCTATAAGAAATTACCTGTCGCGGTTGTGTTACCCGAAACGATTGAACAAATTCAACACATCATGCGGGTTTGCTCTAGCTTGTTTATACCTGTAGTTGCACGAGGTGCAGGTACTGGCTTATCAGGTGGCGCCCTACCCCATGAAGGCGGGATTATTTTAGGGCTTTCTCGCTTCAAAAACATTCTTGATATTGATGTCGACAACCAAACTGCACGTGTCCAGCCAGGTGTGCGTAACCTTGCCATTACTGAAGCTGCGAGAGAGCATAATTTATATTACGCACCCGACCCCTCCTCACAAATCGCCTGTTCTATTGGCGGAAATGTAGCGGAAAACTCGGGCGGTGTGCATTGTCTAAAATACGGTTTAACCGTTCACAATATTCTACAAGTTAAAATTATTACTACCGAGGGTGATCTACTCACGCTTGGCTCAGCCACATTAGACAACACAGGTTACGACCTACTCGGCTTGATCACAGGCTCAGAAGGCATGCTAGGAATTATTGTTGAGATTCTAGTACGTCTACTACCTCGGCCTGAGAGCGTCAACGTCATCATGGCGGCATTCGATAAGACCGAAAACGCAGCTGCGGCTGTAGCTGACATTATCGCTGCGGGCATTATCCCTGCTGGTTTAGAAATGATGGACAAACTAGCGATTGAAGCGGTGGAAGCGTTTATACATGCAGGCTATCCTGAAGATGCTGAAGCCATGTTGCTGTGCGAACTAGACGGCACAGCAGGTGAGGTACTTGAACAAAGCACTCTCGTTAAACAACAAATGACCAACAATCATGCCATTTCAATTACTGAAGCGGACGAACCCGAACAACAAGCCAAACTCTGGGCAGGACGTAAATCAGCTTTTCCTGCGGTAGGTCGCCTATCCCCTGATTATTATTGTATGGATGGCACCATACCTCGACATCAAATAGCAAATGTACTTAGCCGTATGGCTGAACTATCAGAATCCTTTGGTTTACGTGTTGCTAACGTCTTCCATGCAGGTGATGGTAACTTACATCCACTCATTCTTTATGATGCAAATATACCTGGCGAACTAGATAAAGCTGAGCAGTTTGGTGCTGAGATACTCAAGCTCTCAGTTGATGTTGGCGGTACCATTACGGGTGAACATGGTGTGGGTAGCGAAAAAATAGACCAGATGTGTTATCAGTTTAGCGATGATGAGTTGAGTTATTTCCATGCCATCAAAGAGGCTTTTGATCCCAATGGCATACTCAACCCCGGCAAGGCTGTACCCACTCTCCACCGTTGTGCCGAGCTTGGTCAAATGCATGTACATCATGGCAAATTGCCTCACCCAGAGTTACCGAGATTCTAACTATGCCGAGCATACCTAGCACCCCAGGCGTTATCAAAGCATCCGAACTAGCTCTACAAGAGCAGGTGAAAAGTTCCTTGGCTGATAAAACACCTTTAGCTATTCAAGGAGGCAACAGCAAAGCCTTTTATGGCAACCCTGTTAATGCCGAGCGCCTATTAGATGTTAGCTCACACAGCGGCATTGTTGAGTATGCTCCTTGCGAACTCTGCTTAACCGTATGCGCAGGAACACGTATTGTAGACATCGATGCCGCACTAGCCGAGAACCAGCAAATGCTACCTTTCGAACCACCTGTCTATAACGAAAACGCCACCATTGGCGGTGCGATTGCAGCGGGTTTATCAGGCCCAAGGCGCGCCTATAGTGGTTCGGTACGAGATGCGGTTTTAGGCGTTAAGATTATCAATGGCAAAGGTGAGATTATTAGCTTTGGCGGTCAGGTTATGAAAAACGTCGCAGGCTATGATGTTACACGACTTATGACAGGCTCATTTGGCACACTCGGAGTTATCCTTGAAGTCTCACTTAAAGTACTGCCTAAACCTGCGCTTGAAGCCACCCTGATACAACCATTTTCTCATGAAGACTCTATCCAGCATTTCACCTCCTTGCGTAAGACTGGTCTGCCTATTAGCGCTAGTTGTTATTATGATAATCAAGTGTATTTGCGACTTTCTGGGTCAGAAGCTTACATTTCAGATCTCTATAAAAAGAAGGGCTGGGGAACGCCTAGCGAAAATAACAATTTCTGGCAAAGCATTCGTAATCACACCCATGATTTTTTCCAACAAACTAATAAGCCCTTATGGCGTTTATCAGTTGCTTCAGTATCACCTGCTAGTGCACAACTGGGTGCTGACAGCTTGATTGAATGGGGAGGCTCATTACGTTGGGCCGCTAAAAACACACCCACTAATATCGTGAAAAGTATTGCTGAGAAAAAGAGCGGCCATGCGGTTTTGTTTAGAGGCAATATACCTGAAGTACAAACTTTCCCAAAACCTGAGCCTGCTTTATTCATGCTTCATCAAAAGCTAAAACGTAAGTTAGACCCACAGGGTATTTTTAACCCTGATCGTTTGTATTTAGGTTTATAACAATGGAAACCCAGTTAGCCCCCGAATACCAAAACACCGTTGCTGGCGCAGAAGCAGAAGCCATTTTGCGTTCCTGTGTTCACTGTGGGTTTTGCAATGCAACCTGCCCAACCTATCAACTTATTGGTGATGAAAATGACGGCCCACGCGGACGCATTTACCTCATCAAACAAGTCCTAGAAGGCAAGCTAGAAAGCAAGCCAGCACAAACACTGAAGCATTTAGATCGCTGTTTAACCTGTAGAAACTGCGAAACCACTTGCCCTTCAGGTGTCAACTACTCCAAGCTCCTCGATATTGGACGTAAGGCTGTTGAAGATATGGCAATACGCCCTGCTAAAGACGTACAAACTCGTGCCTTATTACGCAAAGTACTGCCCTACTCCAAGCGATTCTCTGTTCTCTTAAAAACAGGAAAAGTCTTTAAGCCACTATTACCCAGCGCTATTGCCAAGAAAATTCCAGTTGGAAACAAGCTAGATAACGCGGCACAACTCACATGGCCTAAAGCGAGACATTCACGCAAAATGCTAGTCCTTGATGGTTGCGTACAACCCGCCATCAGCCCAGAAATAAACTTGGCAACGGCTCATGTTCTCGACAAGTTAGATATCAGTTTAATCCGTATTAAAAAAGCGGGCTGTTGTGGTGCAGTTAGCCAACATTTATCGGCTGAAGAGGAAGCGCTACAGTTTATGCGCAATAACATTGATGCGTGGTGGGATACTGTTTCTGACGGAGTAGAAGCCATTGTCAGTACTGCAAGTGGTTGTGGCGCAATGCTTAAAGATTATTACCATTATCTAAAGCATGATCCTGACTATGCTAATAAAGCCAAATTAATCTCATTACTTAATAAAGATATTGCTGAAATTATTCAGCAAGAAAGCGAAGCAAACGAAAAGTATGCGACTGTCTTTCAAGCCAGAACTTACGGGAATTTAGCTTGGCATCCACCTTGCACACTCCAACATGGTCAGAAAGTAACAGGTGTTGTGGAGCAGATACTTACAAAAGCTGGGTACACACTAGTTGCCGTTAATGATCAGCACTTATGCTGTGGGTCTGCAGGCACTTATTCCATTCTTCAAGCCGATATTTCACAACAACTGCGTGAAAACAAGGTCGACAATCTCCTTAAAAATAACCCTGAGCTTGTGGTGACAGCCAATATCGGTTGCCAAACACATCTGCAAGAAAGTATGGATAAGCCTGTTGTGCATTGGATAACCTTATTTGCATAAGTATTTATGCCTAACCATTGCTAGTTTTAACAGAAATGTAACTAAATAGGCTTGCTTTATTAGCTTATACCTTTGAAACAATGGGCTAATAGTAAACTTACTTTAAAAAACAGGCTACTTCTGGTAATAAATCAGGCACAATAGTCGAGTTTCTAGCATATGCGGGATTAAGACTACTTCTATCAGAAGTATCCTTTCGCGCAAACCATTTCTAAACATCTTATTAAATTTACAAGAGGAACTTTTAATGCCTTTTCCTGATGCATTTTACCGCTGGCGTCCACATCCATGGCACGGCATAGAAGCAGGCCCAGACGCACCAGAAGTTGTTAATGCTTATATCGAAATTACACCGTCTGACCCTGTTAAATATGAAATCGACAAAAAGACAGGCTACTTAATGGTTGACCGCCCACAACGCGCATCATCATTACAACCCTCTTTGTACGGATTTATCCCTAGAACCTACTGTGGCAAGCGTGTTGCAGATCTTATGGGTGAGGAAATAAAAGGAGATAAAGATCCACTAGATATTTGTGTGTTCTCAGAACGCCCTATCACTCGTGCTGACATCCTGTTACATGCTCGTGTATTAGGTGGTTTGCCGATGGTCGATGACAATGAAGCTGATGATAAAATCATTGCAGTACTAGCCAATGACAACATATGGGGAAAAGCACGTGATATCACAGACCTTCCTGAAGTACTCATCGAAAGACTAGACCATTACTTCAAAACTTATAAGATAACACCCGACAACGAAGTCTCAGTCACCATTGGTAAACCCTATGGTAGAGATCACGCTTTAAAAGTTATTTCAGCATCTATAGAAGATTATCAAGAACGATTTGGCGAGTAACTGTCGTAGAAAGTTAAAATTGGGGATGCATGTTTGGTGTTTAGTTTTCATGCATACCCAATCTCATCGCAGTAATATTATCTAACAAAAAGATCATATGTCTCTATTAATTCTGGTCGGGGTTGCTGTGACTTAGCTGAGCTTTAGCGAAACTTGAAGCTTCAGTATATTCTGGCCTCAGTAAAATGAAGCATGAAGTAATAGGTTCCTTAGCAAGCGATAACCCATCAAAAATCAATCGTAACTACTCAGCGCAATTCGTAACTGCTCAGATTGCCCTCTACTTTGTACAGGAGCAAGGCGAAAGCGCGCAGTTTTTATAGGTATAAATGAGCATTTTCAAAGATACCGCATCCTGCTTTCACCCCTCACCTACATCCCTGTAGGCGACGCAGCTATTGGGCAAAGTAGAGGGTAAGCTGAGTAGTTACAATCAATCAAGACCTATCGCCCATATACTCCTTCACTAAACGCTCAATCCGTACAGACTCATGATCAAAATGCCGCTGAGTAACCATTCCCGTAATCAACTGATAGCGTAGATATATTCGATAACTATTCAATGCCTTAAAAGTACAGTTACTTTTAATCGCATCTGTATTCCCTTTTCCCCAATATTTCCATACCTGTTTTGTCGTTAACTCTGGGGTATAATCCAGCCCCAAAAGAGTCATTACGTTCTCTTGCGAAGTGGTAGCATCATATTGATAATTGCTGATGGCATTTATTAAAGATAACGGTTGATTAGCCAATACTAAACTGGCTGGAATATTATGTTTTAAACAGCGATACATAAGAATGGGAATATCGTTTTTAGTACTATCCCAAGAGATGATAGCAGGGACTTTAAAGCTATTCATACTACTGAAAAATTGCTTTAGTAAGCGTGCTTCAGAATCCACATCTGTTGGATCGCCATTAACATCACCAAAAGTATTAATATCAAGAGTAACCCCCTCGCCTCTAAAAATGGTTGAAATGGCCACAATACGTCGCATGTAATGTGGCAATTCCTTGTTACCTGATTGCTGGTGTAAATGCATAATAGCCTTGAGTGAATTCTTAGCATCAAGATCACCTAAATTATACTTTTTTATTCCTGTATCCGTATCAGGCACTGTATGGATAGCAAATACTAAAAAATTCATTAAAAATCCTATATAAAATATACTTACAACGGTTTTTACTACAAACGATACAGTGTCACATTGATACTGCACTATAAACATTTTAAGCAACTTCAAGCTGCTTTATGTATTGCTATTTTACTATCAGCTGATACGTTGTGAATTTATTTCCAACAATCAGTATCATATATTTTTGGCGCAAAGATCTCTTTCATCTACTTTTCATAAACTTATAATCAGCTCGAATATGGAGAAAATGAATCTAATTTCAGTATGACCTAGTTCTTTTGCCCACTTAATCATGTCTTTTTTGTTCTATAATTTTAGCTCAATTTTAGAATTTATCGTTATCGTATATCCCCAAACCTCTTCACCTAGAATCCTCAATTGGACAGCTTATAGAGTAATTTTCATAGGCT
The DNA here is from genome assembly GCA_026991755.1 of Thiotrichaceae bacterium. Classification (GTDB taxonomy): domain Bacteria; phylum Pseudomonadota; class Gammaproteobacteria; order Thiotrichales; family Thiotrichaceae; genus HyVt-477. Next base: position 25,669 of record JALXAX010000004.1, read on the forward strand.
GAGTGACGTGCACCGTAAGCGTTCAACCTTTAAATAAGCCCAAATAGAAAACTTGTACTATATTGCAATCAGTCATTTAAAGCTGATACCTATTTTGAATCTAGATACCCTATCCAATACTGCCAGTAGGCTAGAAGAAGCCAACCTGATTATCAAGGAGCTGGTGTCATTGATAAAAGCACAGCAGATATAAATTGAATCACTAAAAGCCGATATAGAAGATTTACAAAACCGTGCAGGACAAAGGTCGCGCAACAGCTCAAAGGCTCCTTCATCAGATACACCAGAGCAACGCAAAAAACGTCAAACTAAACCTAGATCTTCACACTCACAAGGGACACAGCCTGATCATAAAAGACATGAAAGGACATTGCTTCCCGAAGGCCAAGTCGATCCTATCAAGACCTATTTTCCTTATTCACGTTATCATGCTGCGGTAGGAAGCCAGCCCAGCTATCATCATCAAATCTTTGACTTATCCGAAGTTCGTTATAATGTCACGTAGCATCAAGTCTATGCAGGATATTGCCACTCCTGTGGAACCCAACATACTGTTCACACCCTATTGAGGAACTTGCTGGATTGAAGGCACTGGCGTTTGATATACGACTAACTTACCGAACATTAATAAAGTTAATTCAACCACTTATTAAGTTACCCCCTTCACACGTGATGTTAGTTAGTTATTAATCTAATTTCCACATTTTACGTGGTTTTCTTTTCTGGCTATGGAGGTCTCCACCTGCGACACGATCCCAAAATCGACCACCAACTTTTTGTTCAACATCGTAGGTTACAACCAAAAAATCCTCTAAATTACCAGAGAGCTTTTTATTTTCCATTTCAAAAGTCCAAAGCTTTAAGCGACCACGATTATCTTCGGCTAATACACTTTTAACAAAAGCATGCGGGATTGGAACGTCAATACCGTACTTTTCGGTTTCATCCCCGATGGTTTCTATTGTGTGGTCAAAATAGAAAACTGGAGCTGTTAGAACATAAGTCTCAAGAATATTTTTTTGTTCGTTTAATTTACGAATAGCAATCTCTAGCTCACGCCATATGCGTCTATTAAAATCCGGCTTTTGTGGTGACATATTAGAGAGTAGAAAAGTTTCACTATTTTGTATATCTAGCTCATCCTGATTGGCACTAGCCGCAAGATGCCCACGATCATAACCACTACCAACATAGGCTTTCAAGCCTGCACGGAACCTACGTGGAATACGAATATCTGCCCGGAAATTATTTTTTCTGCCTACCTCCCATTCAAAATGAGAGTTTGGATTGATAATTTCAAGCACCCATTTAGGTTGCCTGAAATACCACGAATATCCGATGGTGAAATAACGTCCTGTTAAAATTTCGTCACATACTGGAGAGCCATAGCGAAGTTCACGTTGTATTTGAAATGGATTACTCATAACTCTATCCTCTGTTACTTTTGATTTGGTGGTCACTCCCTGATCTAAAGCTTCGTTAAATTTTAATCATGCCACTAAGAAGCCTGTTAGCAAGCGATAAATTGGACTAGAACACTACACTTTTATTGTTTTATTGTTTTATTGTTTTATTGTTTTATTGTTTTATTGTTTTATTGTTTTATTGTTTTCAATATCAGTTTGGGGTATAGGGTTTCTTGGTAAAGGATAAACATGGCAAGAACATTGGCTTTTTTACTTTGAAAAACAGCTTTAAACACAACATTTCTAACCGGTGATAAACTAAGCAAAAATATGAATCGGTTTTTTTCTGTGTTTTCCGCCCATTCCTAACGACTTGCTAAAGGGCTTGCCGATTTAACCCCGCAAACCTCAAAAGCATTAAGTTAAAAACGCTATCAACCCAGCTTCATAAGCTGTTTATCATGCAATTTACTCAGTACTATTAAACCAGTAATAGCTCCAAGCAAAGCCAACCCCATATCCGATTGGGTATCCCACATGTAGCCTTGCGTTCCTAAGAAGGCTTCGGCATCTTCTCCTGAGGCTAATGCTACTCCCCATTCAATCAGCTCATAAAGCGCGCTGAACGCAAGGCAGAAGCAGACGATGAAGAACATTTGCCACCTTGCTCCATTAATAATATTTTTTCTTAATATGATTTCTCTAGTGATTAGTGCAGGGATAAAGCCTTGGGCGAAGTGCCCTACTTTGTCGTAGTTGTTACGAGTAGCACCCCATAGATCATCAAAAAAAGGCACTTCTGCATAAGTGTAGTGCCCACCGATCATTAGAATGATACTGTGAACTAAGATTAAGAAATAGACCAGCGGAGTAAGGTGAAATGATTTATAGCTTAATAACAGAACAATCGCACCGACCATTGCGGGTAGTACTTCTAAAAACCAGGTGAAGAAATCTTTTGGATGGATGCCTGACCACACCAATACCACCATATAAACAGCTATCCAAATATATTTAATGGGTCTATCCTTATCAATATTCGCCAATAACAGTCTCTATTCTACCTGTTTTAATTGTTCTTTATAGCTTTTTGAAAAGGCTTTTATTTGCTTTTTACTTAATGTACTCGCTTTGCTATTGGGTTTCACAGTGAGTTTAATCCACTTTGGGAAATAGCGACTTAATTGGTTTTTGATAACTATCTTGCCGTCTATAAATTGCAATACGTTGTAAGCCCAGTAGCTGCCAGTGGAGTCACTTACTAAGGTTTGGTGCAAGTATTCACACTTGTTATCTGTGGAGTAATCATAGAAGTCTTTCTGCCCTACCCTATAGGCGGAAAGCTGTTGGAGCTGATATCCATTTTTGCCTGAAAGCAAGAAGCTTACGGTTTGCCTACCTGCTGAGAGATAGCCATCTCCCCCATCCATTACGATTATCCAGTCTTTATGGTTATCTTTATTCAAGTAAGCCCAATGGATACTTTTGATATTGCTGGGATGACTACCTACTTTCAAGGGTTTAAGCAATGCTTTTCCAGAGGCATTATTTAAGCGTGCATAGACTCCTGAGTGTTTTTTGCTGTAGTCCATATCAACATGCAAGATCAAGCTTTCAGATTGATCAACCAGTCGATAAGTACTCTTAAAACTTCCCTTATTTCTATCGGTCTCATTACTTGCTTTTAATGTATTAATAGAACAAGTTGGAGGAAATTTATTGTCTGGATAAGGGGGGAAGTCTTTTTCAAAAGCATGGGAAGGTGAAAGCCATAATAACGAGACTATTAAGAACAAGCTTACGTTGGGTTTATTGGTTAGTGAAAGCATATAAATCTCTTCATAGTTTTACTACTGTTGTGTATTTAGAAGCATCTGCAACCTCACACCAGTACAACTCTTGATAAAGTGGGGAGCTTTCGGTGGTGTCTATACGTTACAGAACTCTATCCATAATTATCCTAAATTCCTCAGTTAACCGCTTCCAGCATTAAATAAACTGTTGATAGCATTAAAGTAAGCAGCTTTATCTATCTTCACTTATAGAGTGAAGGCGCTACAGCCTATAGAGCAACCCTCTTCGACTGACTGGCTATGTAAAAAAACTCATTAAGGATCAACCATTAATTCCTTTTTTTACTACGCCATTCAGCCGAAGAGAATCACTCTATAGGCTGTCTAACTGAGGATTTTAGGATTATTGAGCATAAAAAAGGGCAACCCTTAGATTGCCCTTTTGATGATTATATACTCAGGATAACTCCTAAATTTAACTTGTTATTTCTCACTCTTCAAACGAGAAATGAGTATATTAGCAGGCATATAGCCTGGAATTAACGTTCCTTTTTCTGTCACTAAAGCGGGCGTTCCTGTTACACCGATTTCTTGGCCTAGCTTGTACTGGGCTGCAATAGGGTTTTCACAGGTTTTTGATGGGATGCTTTGACGATTCTTAGCTTTGGTCAACGCATCTTGTTTGTCATCAGCACACCATGAGCTAACTGCTTTTTTGTAGGAAGCCGATTTAAGGCCTGCACGGGGGAACAGATAGTACTTTACTGTAATGCCCTCTTTGTTAAGCGCAGGTACTTCGTTGTGTAGCTTTGCACAATAAGGACAATCAATATCCGTAAATACGTTTAGCACATACTTTTCGTCTTTAGCTTTAAAGTCAATAGTAGCCGTTTGATCTTGTTTATCAAGAATAGCTTTACGTTTTACAGAGTATGCTTTTTCCGCAGTTTCTTTCGCTCTACGCGTAAGATCAATCTTGTTTTTACGATCAATTAAATTACCGTAAATTAAGAATTGTGTATCTTCAGAGATATAAACAACTTCCGTACCAAGCGTCACTTCGTACAAACCAGGATAATCACTTTCAACCACTTTATCGGCTTCTTCACCACCAAACATGACTTTTAGCTGCTTTTTGATATTTTCTACTTTATCAGCCTTACTACCTGTTGCGGCTTGCGTATTCTTATCAGCCCAAGCAAAGCCCGTCATAACGATGCTACCTAGTAATGCTGAGGCTATTAATTTTTTAATCATTTTATGTCCTAAATGTTATTTTAAGTGTGTTAATGCAAGAGCGATTAAGTCTTTGGGCTGTTGATAACCTAGAGTCAATGTACCATCTTGCAAGATAATGGCGGGTGTACCCATTAATCCAAAATGTTCTGCTAGTTGTAAATGCCGCTCTACAGGATTATCGCAAACTTCCCCTGATGTAGTTACATCGGTTTGAATATGCTGGCTAGTTAAGCCCTTTTCAAGTACGTCGCTAATAGCCTTGTAACGATTCTCACTACACCAAGCTTGTACAAATTGCTGATAAGCTAAGGATTGCCGACCTGCACGCGGATAAAACAAATATTTCACGGTAATACCTGCTTTAGTATACGTATCAATATCTCTATGGATGCGTCTGCAAAAAGGGCAATCAACATCTGTGAAAATAGTGATATAACCACGTTCACGAGGGGCAGGATACACTAACATATCTTCCTCGGCTATTTGCGCCAGCCATTTATGGTTTTTACTCGCCGTTAACGAAGCCGCAGTAGATAGTGCCGAACGTGTTAAATCTTTACCAGTTGCTGTCATTAATTTAGCATTTCTGAAAAAATACCTAGCAGAGCCATCCATGTACACCACTTGGTTACCATAATAAAGCTCATAAATTCCCTTCAAGGGTATTTTAACAATGCGGTCAGGGTGTGTGTTGTTGATTTTTGTACCTACATTCTGCATGACTTGATCAATAGGCAAGTCTTTACCTAAACCTGCTGTAGTGCCGCCCATATCAATCGCGGTGGCTATCAATAACACGGATTGGTTAGCATCTGTAAAAGCGGTCTCTCCTTGATACTGAATAGAAAATATTCCTGGAATTTCGAAGCTGTAAGCATTAGAAACGCTAAATAGCAGTAGATCGATCATTATCAGTTTTATTATAATTTTTACTCTATCTTTCATTATCTCTATTGATGGTTACTCTGAGAAAACTACCCTCTTGGATGATGCTTTTTATGAATCTCTTGAAGTCTTGCTTTCGCAACATGCGTATAAATCTGCGTGGTTGAAAGATCAGAATGTCCTAATAATAACTGTACGACACGCAAATCGGCACCATGGTTCAATAAATGTGTCGCAAAAGCATGGCGTAAGGTATGGGGTGATATTTTACGTCGAATACCTGCCTGTACGGCATATTTCTTAATAGCATACCAAAAGGCTTGGCGTGTCATACCACTACCACGGTTCGTCACAAATACCTGGTCACAAGTACCTTTTCCTTGCATCAATGCAGGACGTGCTTCCAATAAATAACGATTGATCCAATCGACAGCCTCATCTCCCATCGGCACTAATCGTTCTTTACTGCCTTTTCCCAAAACACGAATCACCCCATTTTGTAAGGAACAACGTGATAGCTCTAACTCGATCAATTCGCTTACTCTCAAGCCCGTGGCATACAAGAGTT
>JALXAX010000005.1 GCA_026991755.1 Thiotrichaceae bacterium
TGGTCTTTTTGGATTTGCTTAGTTCGAAGGTACTTCCAAAGTCTAATTGCATAGCTCTACTCAAATGAATCGATTGGGGTTGAAGTGATTATACTAATTTTGGGGAGGTTAATCAGAGATTCCTTAATAAGAGGTTTTCTGGTATCTGTTGTTTAGAGTCACTCATAGGAGACATAATAACGCATATATGACCTTATCAAGCAATACAATAGCAATATCATTATTAATAACACCTTGATAACCATCAATGAACAATTGATATGCAAGTTGTAGTTTTTGTCTTGGATTTTATTTATACGAACATTTTTTGCTCACCAAACGAAGTAGAAGTCAAGATTTTTTTAGAATCCTATTCTAAACCAATATCGGGTCGCCAAGTGGTGCTCTATCATGTAAACCCTGATGATGACTGTGTGCTTACTACATCATGTTTGTTTGCAGGTAATCGTTATCCAGTAGAGGGGATTACAGAGTCCAGAGTTACCTCGCAAAGAGCTTTCATAAGCTATTGAGCAATCACTAGCTTTCAGGCAGTTTGTCTTTTCAACCTTTAGTAAACGTTTGACCGATGTGATTACCCGCATCGAGCTGTCTTATTCCACATCGGTAGAAAAACAGTTAGCGCAAAAGCTATTAACCTTTGAAGATAGTGATCGTATTATCAATATGACACATCAGCAGCTTGCCTGTGAAATTGGCTCTGTACGTGAAGTCGTATCACGCCAGTTAAAGAAGTTTGAAAACAAGGGTTGGATAAAAATGAGCCGTGGCGTATTGAGGTTAGTAACTCTCAAATGCTTTCTCATCATATTATCAGCTAACGGCTACTTACAGCTAATGGCTACACGTATTAAGACTTACTGCCTTTCCACTAAACATCAGCAAATTCACTGCTTCGCATCCTATTGTATTGATTCGAACTTTCAGTGTATTTGAATCAACTATTTTGATCTACTTTTATGGCTCCTACCCTTTAAATTGAATTTTTTAAAGGGATCATTCACTCTTCTTTCTGGTGCTATGTATAACGCAAACCATTTATTGGTGGATACATTCACTGCACGTTGCCGTGCCGATAGGGTTAATAACGGAGCATCAACAAATTTTTTTAACCCCCCAGTTAATGCGCCTTACTTTTTCATCCATAATCGCTATCACACTCGCACGGTAATAGCTATTCCCTCCCTGCGAGAGGTACTCTTTCAGCATGCATATTAATGTGCATTGCACTTTTATCAACATGCTTAGATAGATAGTTAGCGTGATTCTGTGATGACTCTGTTAATGGTTTGGAATAGCTCAATGGCAACATGCGCGCTTGTTGCCTTATTGTATTGAGTTGCTTTAGGGTTGAAGCCGTTAACTATCCACTGCATCTAAAGGATCACTAGGCCATGCATTGATAACAGCATGAATCAGCGTAGCCAAAGGGATAGCAAAGAAAACGCCCATCACTCCCCACAATCCACCAAACAAGAGTACAGCGGTAATAATTGCAGCAGGATGAAGATTAACCATCTCCGAAAATAGGAAAGGAACCAGTAAGTTACCATCAAGGAACTGGATCACTCCGTAAGCCATAATCACATACATAAAGTTAGAATCAAAGCCCCACTGAAAGTACGCAATAACTGCAATAGGCAAGGTCACTACCGCCGCACCCACATAAGGAATCAGCACTGAGATACCCACCATGAAAGATAACAACATGGCATAGTCCAAGCCTAACCATAAGAAGCTGATCAAGCTGATAAACCAAATAAGCAATATCTCGACAAATTTACCTCGAATATAACCCGCACTTTTAATGTTCACTTCTTCCCATACTTTCGATACTAATGCACGATCACGAGGTAAAAACTTTTTTGCCCAATCAATCATTTTTCTTTTATCAAACAAAAAGAAAAATACTAACAAGGGAACCATGATCAGGTAGACCATAAACGTCAGCACGTCTGCAACAGATGATAATGAAAAACTCACCACATGCTGAGAAAAGTCAGCCGCCTGCAAACGTAAACTACTTACAAGTTCAAGCACATGTTTTTCTGAAATGATATTGGGATATTTATTAGGTAGTTGCATAAGCAAGTCTTGACCATGCGCCATCATTTGCGGGATTTGCAACACAAACTGACTCGCTTGGCGCACCATCAACGGCGCCAAAATAAACAACACACTCAGTAACAAAATAATAAAGATACTGAAGGTGATAATGACAGCCAACACCTTGGGTATTTTTAATTTTCTTCGTAGAAAGCTAACACCTCCATCAAGAATATAAGCCAAAATAAGTGCCGCAATCACGGGAAATAAGATATCACCAATAAAGAAAATGGTGGTTGCACCCAGTATTAATAAGAAAGCTAGAATGATTACCTGAGGGTCAGAGAAATGCCGTTGTATCCATGTATTAAGTAATTTTTTCATTATTATAATTTAGTTATTAGGCACTTCCATGCTTTGGTCGTCTCACTTATTGGTATTGATTATAGCGCCTATTGATAAAGATAGTTTTTATAAATCAATTATCTTCATCCTAGGAGGACAGTTTGTAGAGTGTTTTATTGAGCTGAAGCGTAATGGAAAAGGAGTTAATGGTTGATCCTTAATGAGCTTTTCCATATAGCTAGTCGGCTCAATAAAGTTGCTCTGCAAGCTGTAGCGCCTTCACTCTAAAAGTGAAGATCAGCATTGCGACTTCTTTCTAGCTTATCATGTATTTAATGAAGCCAAAAAGCGGCCTACTGAGTAACCTAGGTTCATTTGATCACGCATATAGGTTGATGCAAGGTCGCAAGTATACGAAAGAAAGGCTTTTTTCGCTAACGAATTATCAGTTTCCTAACTCAGCAATGTTTGCTATATTCCGCCACGAGCTGGCCGGGCAATCGCGGTACTAAGGGTAACCTTAGTACGGAGGAAAGTCCGGGCTCCATAGGACAGGATGCCAGATAACGTCTGGGCGGTGTAAACCGACGGCAAGTGCAGCAGAGAGAAGACCGCCTGATGCTTCGGCATTAGGTAAGGGTGAAAGGGTGCGGTAAGAGCGCACCGCACAACGGGTAACCGTTTGTGGCAAGGTAAACCCCATCCGGAGCAAGATCAAATAGGGATACGTATGGCGTGGTCCACGTTGTATCCGGGTAGATTGCTTGAGGTATACGGCGACGTATATCCAGATGAATGATTGCTTATTACAGAACCCGGCTTATAGGCCAGCTCACTTTTTTTCATCATCAGAGTTTTTTTATCCATCATATCTTTCGTACAAAGATCTCTATTTAAGAAAGCTTTCCATATCCATCACTGACGACGCTTTGGAAGAAGGCACACCTTCTGACTTATAAACAACGCCCTTACCATCAATCATATTTAAGTCATAATCACCCTCAGGAGTTGATAATACAGCTAACAGGGTGTTGCCTATAATTGAAATAGTAGAAAAGTAAACCTCATCCTGATCTTCTATCTCACCATAAATTTGTATTTCTTGATTGGTAATTCGTTCTACTCTATCTAACTTCAGAAAATAACCCTCACCCACTAGGTTGGGTAACTGAACTCTATAACCAGGTTTGATAGCTGCCAAAAGACCCGTATGAATTCCTACTTTCCTAGATTCAGATACATTATCATTTAATCGAACGCCTTTGGTTTCTTCATCGGCTGCCAAGTCGTACCACATATTCAGTATGGTTAAGGAGTTATCAGGCGAGGGAGAGGAATTATTGACTCTTACTTCTTTATTTTTATAGGTTTTCTTTACCTTAGTCAGTGAAGATGATTTAACTTCAGCCCTATCAACTACCTTATTTTCTTGCCATTCACTCGTTACCAGATAAATACCTACCATGGATACCAGTATAAAAATTCCAGAAAAGAGTATATAAAGCTTATTAGACATAATTTTTCAAATATTATTATTAGTGAGACCTTTGCATAAATGAACGACTATCTTTCGTGCAAAATCTCTTAGTATGTTATATGGATATAACTTTGGTTGAAAAGCCACTATGCCGTATCATAACGAAAACACTCAAGAAAAACTGACAAACAAGACAGAGTGTATGAATCTTATACTATTAGATACTTATGGAGCTTATTTGTGAACATCAGGTTCATATTTTTAATCACATTAACACTGCTCTTTAGTGCCCTCATTGCTACCGAAGCTAGTGCAAAAAGTGATGCTAAACAATCTAATGTTTTAATCACACTAGATACTTTAGATGATGTCCGTAACAACCTCCGTGAAGAAATTAAGTTAAAAACAAAAGAGTTAAAAGCCAGCCCGACTGATTCTGGAAAGGCCCAAATCACCCAACAGCTTGATCGTTTATCCAGTGATCTCAACAATATCGAAAACAACTTCGAACAAATTGCAACAGGGCTTAATGACGAGCTAAATAATGACAAGCCCGTCACCAAATTCAACTTTAAAGATGATATCGGCGCACTAGTGCAGCCCATCGTTAAAGAAATGAAACATGCCACTTCCGATATCAGACAAAAAACCCGATTACGTGATGAAGTAACTTTTTATGAGAAACGATTTTTACAAGCAGGCGTTGCTGTAGAAAACTTGAAAATTTTAATTCGTGAAACAAAAGACCCAAAGCTACTTAAATCACTCAAGACCTTACAGGAGCAGTGGTTGCGAAAGCTTAAGCAAGCAAAAAGCAACCATCGCGCTTCTGAATTACAACTACAAAGCATGGTAGAAGAAAGTAATAAGACGACATTTTGGGGGAGTAGCCAGAGCTACTTGAAAGACTTTTTCCAGCGTCGAGGCCTTTATCTTTCACTAGGTTTTTTAGCTACTCTTTTTGTTTTATTGCTTTCTCGTCTGTTCTACAAATATATATTAGCGCGCATTGTGGGGCGACGATCATCATCCACTCGTACTTTTAAGCAACGCTTAGTTGAATTAATACACCGTGTTCTTACCGCCATGCTAGCTATTATGGCACCTATGGCAGTCTTTTATATAGCAGAAGATTGGTTACTCTTTAGTCTGGGTGTATTGCTTCTATTTGGTTTGGCGTGGACGCTTAAATATACCGTGCCAAAGATGTGGAACCAGATGTTGCTTATGCTCAATGTAGGGGCTGTGCGTGAAGGGGAGCGAATCGTTTTAAACGGTTTACCTTGGCGTGTAAAGCAACTTAATGTTTATACCTTACTCGACAACCCTACCGCAGATTTAAAAATGCGCGTACCCATTGAGCAAATGGTAGGAAAGATTTCTCGCCCGATTGTGAAAGGTGAGCCATGGTTTCCTTGTAAAAAGTCGGATTGGGTTATTCTGTCTGATGACGTTCGCGGCAAAGTAGTCGGTTTATCCCACGAGATGGTTGAACTGGTGGAGCGTGGTGGCGCTCGGGTTAATTACCAAATGTCGGACTTTTTGGCTTTATCACCGCGTAATATTTCGCAAAGCTTCCGCCTAAAAGAAACCATTGGTATTAGCTATAACTTACAAAAAGAAAGTACGGGGGATGTTCTAGAAAAATTAGATCAGTACCTTCGTAAGCAAATAACAAAGGAAGGCTATGGCGATGACTTAATGAGTTTACGTGTTGAGTTTGCAGCTGCGAGTGCTTCATCACTGGACATCGTTATTCTAGCCGACTTCAAGGGCGCACAAGCACCTGTTTATAACCGTATTAGGCGCTCTCTCCAACGCTGGTCTGTGGATGCTTGTACCCAATACAATTGGGAAATCCCCTTTACTCAGTTGGTTCTGCATCAGGCGGAAGCTTAACCTCGTGCTTGCGTAACATCTCGCACAAACGAATCAATGGAAGACCGATCAAAGAAGAGGGATCATTCCCCTGCATTTTGTTAAATAAGGTAATACCTAAACCTTCTGACTTAAAGCTTCCTGCACAATTGTAAGGCTTGTCTCTATATAAATAATGATTGATTTCGTCTGCACTTAAGGTACGAAAATCCACATAAAACGGAATACAATCCAGTTGATATTTATTCGTTTCGCTATCCAACAAACACAGCCCTGTATAGAACGTCACTCGTTTACCCGAGCTTTTCTCTAACTGAGCAACCGCATTTTCATGGTTGCCGGGCTTACCCATTACTTCACCCTCCAAAACCGCACATTGATCTGAGCCGATAATGAGTGAATGAGGATGGTTTTCAGCGACCTTTTTTGCTTTACCCACCGATAGGCGTTTAACCATGTCTTCAGGTGTTTCGCCCTCAAGACGTGTTTCGTCAATATCTGGCGAATCTGTAAGAAAAGGGATGTGTAACTTTTGCATCAACTCTTTACGAAAAGGAGATGTGGAGCCAAGAATAAGGGGTTTGGACATAGTAGTTTTTTTGAAATTATAAAAAGAGAGCTTAGTTCTAATAGGTTATGCGATCCGTTATGAAAAGTTTAAATCAACCATAAGCTGGTCTGACATTGCTTCTAATGCATCCTGTACGTCTTCAGGCTCTACTGTTGCTGGTAGAAGCAAGCTTAATTCAGCAAAGAATAAAATCTCATTCGACATAGAAGCTACACGTTGCTCGCTACTAATCTCTTCGATATTAACATTCAGGGTCGCAAGCTGACTGGTGATATCTTTTATGATTCCTGGGCGATCTTGCCCCAATATTTCTAGCGTTAAAACAGGTGTGTCTATTGCGCTATCAGTAGCGCTTTCACTTTCTTCTACCTGGATCAACATTTCGTTGCTTTGCAAAGCTTGTAATGCTCGCTTTAATGGCTCTACGTACTCAGCCGCTACCGAGACATGCAATAAACCAGCAAACTTACCTGCAAGGCGTGACATTTTACTTTCCATCCAATTAGCATGATGTTTTCGTAAAACTTCTGATAGTGAACTAACGATACCTGGGCGGTCTTCAGCTAGTACAGTGATAACAAGTGACGTGTTCATTTTGGCCTCTGACTCAATACTTAGGTCTAACTTTGATATACATGTTTAAACCTAAATTCCTCAGTTAACCGCTTCCAGCACTGATTAAACTACTGATAGTATTAAAGTAAGAAGCTTTATCTATCTTCACTTATAGAGTGAAGGCGCTACAGCCTATAGAGTAACCCTCTTCGACTGACTGACTATGTAAAAAAACTCATTAAGAATCAACCATTAATTCCTTTTTTTACTACGCCATTCAGCCGAAGAGAATCACTCTATAGGCTGTTTATCTGAGGATTTTAGGTTTAAAGAGTACTATATCATTAGTACTATAGTATCTACATGCCATCTATCGAGGAAAGTTATGATGATTATGAAAGCCATCAAAGAAAATAAACGCTTCATTCTACTGTTATGTCTAATGTTTATATTTCGTAGTTCTATTGCCGATTGGAATTCAGTTCCGACAGGCTCTATGAAGCCCACTATTATTGAAGGTGACCGTATTCTCGTTAATAAAATGGCCTATGATGTGCATCTTCCCTTTACGCACATCTCTGTACTAAAGCTTGCTGATCCCGAGCGTGGCGACATCGTTATTTTTGATTCTAAGCAATCTAATATTCGCTTAGTCAAGCGAGTTATTGGGCTTCCTGGAGATACTATTGAGCTAAATGATAATCGACTTAGTATTAATGGCGTTCATTTAAACTATCAAGATGATGAAAAGAACATAGCCTACTGGGATAAAGTAGAGGATTTATTTGGCGTCGAACATCATATCCGTGTTCGTAAACCTCACGGTAGTTATTTATCTAGTTTCAAACCCGTGGTTGTGCCTGAGGGTCATTATTTAGTACTAGGCGACAATCGAGATAATAGTGCAGATTCAAGAGTCATTGGCTTTGTACCCAGAGGAGAAATTATAGGGCGGTCTCGTCATGTAGTGATGTCCCTAGACTACGACAATTTCTATCTACCTAGAAAAAGTCGTTTCTTTCACAGGCTTTAGGGCAGCTGAGACTCTCAACACTTATTGAGCCTTTGCCAGCGATACCTCGACTGAAGTCGAGGTTTCTGTTTATTTTGGAAGTGACTGTGCAAATATTTCAACAAGCTTCCTCTTTAAGTAAGGGGAACTAAGCCGCTATACGAAACTACACATAGCCTTTAGGGTTGTTCTTCTGCCATTTCCAAGTATCGTCACACATTTCCTGCACACCTTTCTCTGCTTTCCAGCCTAAGAAAGACTCAGCTAATGAAGGGTCTGCATAACATTCTGCAATATCACCTGCTCGACGATCAACTATATTGTAAGCAACCTTTTTATCTGAGGCGGCCTCAAATGCTTTCGCCATTTCTAGTACGGAATAGCCTTGTCCCGTACCTAAATTAACCGTAAATAATCGCTCTTCTGCTACACGATCAAAGGCATCGAGTGCTTTAACATGCCCTTTAGCAAGATCAACCACATGAATATAATCACGTACACCTGTGCCATCATTAGTGGGATAATCACCACCAAAGACAGAAAGCGCTTCATATTGGCCAACAGCCACGCGCGCAATATAGGGCATTAAGTTATTAGGGATACCACTAGGGTCTTCACCGATAGTGCCACTTTCATGTGCACCTACTGGGTTAAAGTAACGTAATAAAGCAACATCCCATTCTTTATCCGCATAATTCACATCACGTAGAATTTCTTCAATAAAGAGTTTTGAACGACCATATGCATTGGTTGCACTAAGTGGGAAGTCTTCAGTAATGGGGACAGAGGCAGGGTCTCCATAAACCGTTGCTGATGAGCTAAAAACAACACGCTTTACATTGTTTTCTTTCATTTTTGCAAATAGGTTAATACTGCCCGCTATATTATTCTCATAATACATCATCGGCTTTTCAACGGACTCACCCACCGCCTTTAAACCTGCAAAGTGGATAACAGCGTAGATATCGTTTTCATCAAAGATTTGTTGTAATAAATCGTTATCGCGAATATCTCCTTCATAAAAAGTAGGACGTGTTCCTGTTATTCCTTCAACACGATCTAATGCTATCGGTGAGCTATTACAAAGGTTATCAATAACGATTGGAAAGTATTCGCCAGTTTCGATAAGTTCAACACAGGTATGTGAACCGATATATCCTGCGCCGCCAGTGACGAGTATATTTTTCATGGAGTGCCCCTGAGAGGTATTGTTTATTTAATAATTCGTCTATTGAACAACAAACGAAAGCTTGTGTAAAAGATTTATAGATAGAAGAGAGGTTCTTCGTCTATAAAAGGGTAGCTGAGAGGCCAGGGCTGTTCAATGCTAGAAATCTGTTCATGGAATAGACAAAGTTCCCTCCACCTAGCAGGGGG
>JALXAX010000006.1 GCA_026991755.1 Thiotrichaceae bacterium
CCTTAGAACATCTCCCCCTCCCCAGCCCTCCCCCCAAAGGGGAGAGGGAGCTTATTTCATTTAGCATTGAACAGCCCTGCATCTGGAGACGGGGCTTCAGCCCCGTTAAGCCGAGACTGAAGTCTCGGTTCCATAAGTATGTGCCAATACATATGAAATCATTAATATGTACTAACTGTTAGCATCAAAAAACGGCATAGTAGATAAATAGATCAATGCCGCTATGCCTGCCAAATAGAATATAAACTGAGCAGGATTCTCTTTAAAGGCGCTGATCAGCGTAGGTTGTTTGCCTTCACGTTTTAATTGCTCGTATTCTGATCTTGCCTTCGTAAATCGAGTTTGTTGATAATCGTCTATTAAAGCTTCTGCTTTGCTTTTATCTTCATCATTCACAAGCCACAAGGCGGGCATAGAGATACCCCAGTTGCCTCCAGGTGTTTCATAAAACTCGAAATGCTGCTCAGTTAATAGTTGACGGATATCTTCTGCTTCATCCTCAGCGACTCCTCGTAATCTAAATATTTGTACCGCCATGTCTATGATTCCTGATAATGAGGGAGGCGAGATAGCACTTGATAGATTGCACTCGTTAGTTGAGAGAGTTCATCTACATTGATGATGTAAGGCGGCATGAGATAAACTAGTTTATTAAAGGGTCGTATCCATACACCTAGTTTTATAAATTGAGCTTGTATTTCAGGCATATTAACCGCATTTTTTAGTTCAACTACACCAATAGCACCTTTAACTCTCACATCTGCCACTACATCAAGTTGCTTACAGGGTGATAGCTCACTGCTTAGCTGTTTTTCAATGGTAGCTATGGTGTGTTTCCAGTTTGAGGACAACAATAGTTCGATACTGGCATTAGCAACGCTACACGCTAAAGGGTTTGCCATAAATGTAGGTCCATGCATGAGCAAGCCTTTGCCATCAGCACTGATTCCCTTGGCCACTTTCTTGCTAGCGAGTGTGGCGGCTAGTGTCATATAGCCACCCGTTAGCGCTTTTCCTAGTGTAAGAATATCAGGTTGCACATGGGCATGTTCGTAAGCAAAAAGAGTACCTGTACGCCCAAAACCTGTGGCGATTTCATCCAAAATTAATAACACGTCGAATTGATCACACAAGACTCGGACTTGCTGTAAATACTCAGCACAATAAAAGCGCATTCCGCCTGCATTTTGTACGATGGGTTCTAGTATAACGGCTGCCAACTCATGATGGTGTTGGCTTATTAAACTATGAAAGCTGTTTATATTTGTGGAGTTATTTCCATTGTGTGTATTACATTCAGGTGCATCAGCAAATAAATGTTTGGGTAAAGCATGATTGAACATACCGTGCATGCCACTAACAGGGTCGCACACTGCCATCGCACCAAAGGTATCACCGTGATAGCCTTTATTGACGGTGAGTAACTTGTTTTTTTCAGGCTGGTTTTGCGCTACCCAATATTGTAATGACATTTTTATAGCCACTTCAACGGAGACAGAACCAGAGTCTGAGAAAAAGACGTATTGAAGGTTGTCGCAAGTTATATCAATGAGTTTTTTGGCAAGCTTGATTGCGGGCTGATGAGTCAATCCACCAAACATAATGTGAGCCATTTTTTGAGTTTGATCTGCTATAGCTTGGTTAAGAACAGGGTGGTTATAACCGTGGATAGCTGTCCACCAAGATGACATGCCGTCAATGAGCTCACGACCATCGGCTAGTTGCAAATGTACTCCCTTCGCTGAAACCACTTCATACACAGGGTCTGGATTAATAACACTGGTGTAAGGATGCCAGATATGTTGTTTATCAAACTCAATTTCATCCATGGGCTGTGTCGTAGTGTAAGTTTCGGTGTGAGTTGTTTTCATTCAGCAAAGGTATACAGGGGGCGTATCAAAGTGATGCGACTTGTATAGTTGATATCAGATTCAGTAAGGCATGTAAGATAATCACCGTATAGAGTGAGTTGGTTTTTATCTTGGCATAGCCCAATATAATACCGATAACGAAGATAGTTGCTACTTCAAACAGTTCATATTGAAGGTGAATAGATGCCCAGACCGCTGCGGTGATGATGATGGCTCCTAAATCCCCAAGTTTTGAATGACGTAACCCTTCCAGCATAAACCCACGAAACAAAAGCTCCTCAAATAGCGGTGCAGCGATTACTAAGGTGATCCACAATAAAGGGCGATTCTCGGCAGACTTATAAGTATCAATCATCCATACTGGCATGGGGCGATCTATTAATACATTAAGCGCTTCCATAAAGGCAAAGAATAAGACAAGCACACCGATCCAAAGTAGTACTTGTTTGATAGTGGGAATATGCAGTCCAAGATATTCTTTGATGCTGATATGTTTGCGAATTTTCGTAAACAATAGAACGAATAATGCACCTGCCATAGCACTTGGAATCAGTGCATAGGAAATAGCATCACCATTACTGGCTAGGCGATTAATTTCATTAACTAGTAAAGTCGTATCAGGGTTCTTGTCGAATAAATCGCTAATACTGGAGTAAGCCAGGGCGACAATAATGCCTGTTTGAATGCCAATAAAGACCATCAGAATAATGACTGAAAAGCCAATGGTGGCGAAAACGCCCCAAGGTGATGCTGTTTGTGAAGATGAGTTCATACTAGTCGGGTTTCTTATCCATTATTTTATCAGTAGCTTTATCCATAAAAGGATCACGCATTACTAGAAATGACACCATTAAGGCTTTGTTTTCATCGCTTTGTTCGTGTAACCATGTTCGTACTAGCTTCAGCCTTGAGTAATTCTCTTCGCCGATTTTATTAATCATCATCATTTCACGAGAGTTTCTAGTTGTTTGCTCAATAATCTCTTGTTGATATTCGCTGCTAAAGATTTGGTTAAGCTTGTCAGCAACGCCTTTGTTTTTAAGTAACTGCCATTCGCCTTTGTCTAGCCACATGGATGAGGACTTATTGCACCAGTCGATTTTATGATCGGTGTCGCTGGTTATACGAAACTTGGTCATGATTGCACCTGTTTCGGGGCAGAGCAGGGCTTGTGCAGATTCTACCGTATCGACTTCAACACCAATTTCATCAACAACGGCTTGCTGTGGTGTTTGGGTTTTTAGCCACTCGATATAGTCTTCCAGTTTTATCCAGTTACCACCGCAATTTGAACAGGTCTGACAGGTGAGAGTGGTATCAAGGGTAGAGGGTTTAAGGTGTCCCGTATTACAGCTAGTACATTGCATGAGGTGATTTTCGTTATTGAACAGAGCTTGTTATCTTAATGATAAGGGCTGAGTACTGCAATGTCTGAAAGGGAGAGGGAGTAAAGAAAATCACTCACATCGAAAAAGAGATGAAAAGTATTAGGGGTTATCGAGATACACCTGTGTAGCTAGTCACGGCATAACTAAAATCTTCAAATAACTCTGCGGCGTTTTCTGATTGATGGATAGCATTTCGTTCAAACCGTGAAAGTTGTACTGCATCATGACTTTTAAAAATTTGCCATTCTAGATAAGACTGTTCCGCGTAATAGACCATTTTTTCCAATTGATAAAACAATTCAGCTTCCATCTCATAGAAGTACTGTCGTTTGGTTTCTACGTTGATGAGTTGATTGTTACGCCCTTTGTACTTATTCAGCATTTCATCTAATTTTTTTCGATATTTTCTTACCTTGTAGAAGTTTGATTTAGCACTGTGGAAACGCTTATACATCCTAGGGTTGGATTTTAGTGGTGGATGTTTAATGAACATAGCAACTTTTTTGCTTAGCTGGATACGATCATCGGCAGAATAATAATTCTTGTTGTAATATTCCAGCGTGTCAATGGTCTGAAGAGGTGCCTTATTTTGTGACTGAAACCTGACTTGGCTTTGCGGTTGATAAGTGTGAGCAGGGAGGTTAGTAGTCTGGCTAGGGGGAATAATCGAATTAAGCTTTTGGTTGTTGACATGGATGTTTTGATTGACATCTTTCTTAGAGCAAGACGAGAGCATTAATATAGGTAGTGCAATAAGCGATAGTAGCACGGCGGTTAGTATTCTGTAGTTAATACTGTTCTTAATGCCATTAGTTTGACCCATGCTGGGTAAGCTAACTTTTTCGAAAGGTTGACGAAAGTTAAAGGACATACCAGCACTCCTGTTTCATGGTATTTATGATTGGGTTTTAGCGTATTAAAGGTAACCTTTAAATATACTACTCTTTTGAGAAATTATGACAATGCTATGTTATCGCATCAGGGCTAATGTATTTAAATAATGATATTTATCATTACCTTAAAATACCGTAGATTCTGTTCGCACCCTTCGACTCCGCTCAGGGAGCTACAATGTGCCAAGATAACCGTTTCAGTACCCTGATGATATGGACTCCTCTCCCTTATGCGGTGTCATAATGCACCACTTCGAAATTACACCGATAACAGAAAAAATGAAGAGTCCAACATGAAAGATAATGTAATTGGCTTAGATATAGCAAAGAGTATTTTCCACTTATATACACATGATCGCGATGGAAAAATTATCAAGAAAAAGTTAAAACGAGCACAGTTATTAAGGTTTTTTGCAAATTATCCAGCGAGCCTCATAGGCATAGAAGCTTGCGGAAGCGCTCACCACTGGGCAAGAGAGCTAACAAAACTGGGACATGGGGTTATTATACTTAATGCCCGCTATGTCAAAGGTTTTGTGGTAGGAAATAAAACAGACTTTAATGAAGCATCCGCTATTTTCGATGCCGTAACCCGCCCGAACAAATGAGTAATGAGAATAAAAACAATAGAACAGCAGGATATTCAGCTAGTACACACATTGAGAAGTCAGCGGGTAAAGAAAAGAACGGCACTGGTTAACCAGATAAGAGGAACACTCAGTGGTAGGACCAATGACGGCTACCGCTGTTGCCTCTGATTTGGGGGATGGAACAGGTTACCGAAAAGGACGAGATTATGCGGCTAGCTTAGGTATTGTACCCAAACAACATACAACAGGAGGTAGACCTGTACTGCTGGGGATCAGTAAACGGGGAAATCGCCACCTTAGAACCCTATTGATACATGTTTAGACATCCCAAAAAACGGCTACAAGCAAGAAAGGCTCTCAAACGTTTACGCACCATTGCCGGTATTCTTATTCGGGAACTCAGAAGAGCACTCCCACCTTATGATTTGTTTGAGCAGCATCAGAAAGACTTCCTGTTCTATGAACGTGTCTTGGCACGACAGCCCAAAGGCACAAACAAGATTTACTCACTGCATGAGCCTGACGTTTATTGTATGGCCAAAGGAAAAGATCATATTCAATACGAGTATGAGGATATCGAGGTAAAAACAAAGTCAATGGTACCGACATCGTGTTACTCAAGCCTCCCTTGAAGCGCGACAACCGCTATCAGAGAGATAAAAAATGCAAGTAGTCAAGCAGTGTAGAAGGCGTGCTGCGATTGAGCCCATTATAGGTCACTTGAAATCTGATTTTAGATTGTCACGAAACTTTCTCAAAGGCATCAAAGGTGATGAAATCAATCTTCTTATGGCTGCGGCTGCCTGGAATTTGAAGAAATGGCTGGTTGCCTTTTTTGGGCTGTTATTTGGATGGAAATCTGGTGAAAAACTAGCCAAAATTCTGGAAAATAGAGTTTTGGAGGCACATGAAATATTAGTCAACACTAATATTGTAACTGTTTGTTTTTTTCAGGGTCGACTAAGTAATTGATAAGCTGTTAATAAGTATTTATTTTAATTTTCACTCTATAAGCCGTCCAACTGAGGATTCTAGGCTGAATATACTTTTGCAACTATTGCTATAAATACAGATCACCTTTATTTATAAAACAAGGGTTGTCGATTTAGATAAAGCGATTAACAATGAAGTATTTTTTGCTTTTGTAATAGCAGTATAAGGTCTTTTGCCATTACGGTTTGTTGATAAGTTTCTAAATCCTGTTGTGGGTATTGATAATGCTTGCAGAGATATTTGATTAATCCTTTAACTTCAATAGACCACTTTGAAGTCTGCCCATCAGAAAAAAACAGGATGTGATCCGTATGCTCTATCCATGCTAACCGTGAGTTTGCTGCTCGATAATAGGCTATCCCTTCATCTAGTTTGAATAGATGATCATCTTCCTCATCAATACTTAATTGAATTTGCTTAGGCTCGGTTAGATAACTTCCTAACCATTGTTCAAATATTTCGCCATCTTCTTGAATAGCTTGATATAGATGTTCTTTTAACGCACTAATATCGGTTGCTTCTATTTTACCTGAGCAAGAGGGTCGGCGTCTGCCTGCATCAGAATAACGAGTCTTCGTAAGATCATTATCAGAGAGATAATCAAGCCATGATTCCATTAATTCTTGTTGGCTTGGAGCACGAAATCCAACGGAATAGGTCATGCAGTTATCACCCTGAGCTATTCCATAATGCGCGAGATTAGGAGGCAGGTATAACATATCGCCTGCTGCTAATGTCCACTCTTGTTGTGGGTTAAAGTCGGCTAGAAGGGCAAGATCAACATCAGCTATTAGGTTGTTTTGGTTGGCGTTTGCATCCAACATCCAATGACGTTTTCCCATAGCTTGTATCAAAAAAACATCATACTGATCGACATGAGGGCCGACTGAACCACCATCAGCTGCATAGCTAATCATCAAATCGTCAATTCGCCAATCAGGAATAAAGCGAAAATGATCAAGTAGTTTTCTATGCTCAGGATAGTAGCGCTCAATATCGTTGACTAGTAGAGTCCAGTGATCATCAGGCAGATTAATAAAATCCTGCTCCTCAAGAGGAGAGTCAATAACTAACCAAGGAGGTGTTTTACTTGAAGGCGTTTTTTTATCAATGCCCTTTTCTATATCTCTTTCAACCCTTTCTAAGACCAGACGACCCACTTCTTCACTATCACAACATAGTCCTGCTAGTTCTTCGACAGAAAAGGGCGGCTGTATCGAAGAAAATGCATTACGAATAAGCAATGGTTTTTGTTGCCAATAGTCATCAAGGAATTGTTGATGAGTAAGCTCTCCCAAAAGGTGGTTGCTTTCTAAATGCATGGTGTTTCCTAAGTCATGGTGATGGTATTAATTATTGCAAAAGTTTTTACATACTAGCACCGCCTTCGATTCCGCTCAGGCTACAGAGTAGCACCCTGAGCGGAGCGAAGGGTGCGGTTTTTATTGAACATGCTTTTTGCAACTATCTAATAGTTAGATCTTTCTAGCTTGCTCTATGGCATTGCCAATATAATTAGCAGGTGTCATTTGCTTAAGTTGCTGTTTTGCGTCGTCAGGCATTTCCAAGGTATCAATAAACACACTTAAGGTCTCAGCAGTTATGCTTTGCCCACGAGTGAGCGCTTTGAGCTTTTCATAAGGCTTTTCGATACCGTAGCGACGCATTACCGTTTGGATAGGTTCTGCTAATACTTCCCAGTTATTATCAAGCTCGGTACTCATGCTGTTAGCATTAGCTTCTAGTTTACTGATACCTCGCTCCAGAGAGCTATAAGCAATCATCGAATGCCCAAGGCCGACACCTAATGTACGCAATACGGTAGAGTCGGTAAGGTCACGTTGTAACCTAGAGATAGGTAATTTCTGCGACAAGTGCATCATTAAAGCATTGGCAATGCCGCAGTTACCTTCCGCATTTTCAAAATCAATAGGGTTAACTTTATGTGGCATGGTAGATGAACCTACCTCACCTTCAATCACTTTTTGTTTAAAATGACCTGCCGAAATATAACTCCAAATATCACGGCTAAAATCAATCAAGATAGTATTGAAACGCGCAATTGCATCAAACAACTCGGCGATATAATCGTGTGGCTCTATTTGGATGGTGTAAGGGTTCCAGGTCAATCCCAGTGACGTAACGAAATCGCTCGCAAAAGCTTCCCAATCCACTTCTGGATAAGCGCTGATGTGTGCATTGTAGTTCCCCACAGCTCCATTGATTTTACCCATCATAGGAACGGCTGATATTTGATCTAGCTGACGTTGCAATCGATAGGCAACATTGGCCATTTCCTTACCTAATGTACTTGGTGAGGCTGGCTGTCCATGGGTGCGTGAAAGTAGGGGAGTCTCTGCATTATCGTGAGCCAAGCCACGGATCAGCTCAATGATCTTTTGCATTTCAGGTAGTAACACATTGTCTCGACCATTTTTGAGCATTAAGGCATAGGACAAGTTGTTAATATCTTCTGAAGTACACGCAAAATGGAAGAACTCTGTGACTGCGTTTATCTCTGGGTTATTTTCTATTTTTTCTTTTAGGAAATACTCAACCGCTTTCACATCATGGTTAGTGGTGCGTTCAATATCTTTAACACGTTGTGCGTCGGCCTCAGAAAAGTCGGTATTTATTGAATCTAATACCGCATTTGCATCAGTGCTAAAGCTGGGCACTTCTGCAACTTGATTATGCTCAGCCAGTGCTTGTAACCATCTTAACTCAACTAATACACGATGGTGGATTAAACCAAATTCACTAAAGTAAGGGCGCAAAGAAGCAGTTTTACTGGCATATCTTCCATCTACTGGAGAAACAGCAGTGAGCGATGATAAATTCATGGTGTGTCCTTATAGGGTTGGTTGGGTGTGTTAGTTGGGTTAGGGAGTTCAGAACGCGATTATAGCTGATTAGCTTGGATAAAAACTACTGTCTTGTGGGTATTGTATAAGGTTGCTTGATTGAGCTTTACTGATATTTGTCTGAGCTGTAGTTGATTGAGTAATAAACGCGTGCTTTCTTGATAATACCCATATTTAGAGGGCTAATAGAGATACCCTATGGTTGATTATTATCATATACTGTCGCCTTAAATTTTATTAAGTATAGTTAACGCTAAATGGAGATGTAAATGAAAGTCATTTTATTAGGTGGTCCTGGCGCAGGAAAAGGCACACAAGCAGGATTTATTACAGAAAAATACGGAATCCCTCAGATTTCAACAGGTGATATGTTACGTGCTGCTGTAAAAGCGGGTACACCTTTAGGCGTAGAAGCTAAAAAGGTAATGGACGCAGGTGGTTTGGTATCTGATGAAATCATCCTTGGTCTTGTTAAAGAGCGTACTGCTGAGCCTGATTGTGAAAATGGTTTCTTATTTGATGGCTTCCCACGTACTTTGGCACAAGCGGATTCACTAAAAGAACAGGGCGTTGAAATTGACGCGGTTGTAGAAATTGATGTGGATGATGCCGAAATTATTAAACGTATGGGTGGCCGTCGTGTTCACCTTGCCTCAGGTCGTACTTATCATATTGTCTTTAATCCACCAAAAGTGGAAGGCAAAGATGACGAGACAGGTGAAGACCTTATTCAACGTGAAGATGATCAAGAAGAAACCGTTAAAGCACGTCTTGATATTTACCATGAGCAAACTGAGCCTCTAATCAAGTATTACACAGACTGGTCTAATTCAGGTGAAGATACGTCCCCTGCTTATGTACAGATCAACGGTGTAGGTACAGTGGATAGCATCAAAGAAAGTATCTTTGAAGGGTTAGATAAGGTTTAAGTCATACAAACAGTGCTCTAAGGAACCTCTGAACAAGTCATGACTCTCTTTTCTGAGGCTATAATTCGCCAGGTTATCACTATAAGTGTGACCAATAGCTAAGGCTATTGCTAACTTTTCTATCAAAAACCTGACAAATTCTATCTCTCAGAAATTCCGATCAGACTTATTCAGAACCTCCTTAATGGCATGCATAAAAAAGGGAGCCAGTTGGCTCCCTTTTTTATGGGTTTCAGCTTAAATCTAGAAAATGCTGTTGAATCACGTAAGCTCAAGGCGCACCAATATCTTATGTGCCGCTCAGCTGAGCTTTCTAGGTTGAACTAAAACTTCAAAGCTGGAAGACCGTATAACCACCATTTTTTCAATCCCTTTGGGTTTTATTCCCCGCCCCTTGGGGCGTAAAAGGGTAAAAGAAACAGACTTATTAATACCCCGCTTTCGAGGTACGAGAAAGTCGAGCGTTAAACGAGAGGGCTTGCCCCGGGGAAGTTTATTCTGTTAAGCCGAGACTGAAGGCTTGGCTCCATAAGTATGTGCCAATACATTTGCCACAATATTAGCTATTTTCTGTGTTGTTACAATTAAGGTTTAACTTTTCAGCAGAAGAAAGACGTTCACGGTCGGCTTGGAAAATAGCTTCTTTTTGGCTGCCTTCACGCAAGGCTTGTAAGGTAGTTTTGCACCAGGCAGGTAACTCTTCATGCAAGCGGTAATAGATCCATAGTCCTGCTCTGCGGTCTTGTAATAAGCCTGCCTCCCGTAAAATAGCCAGGTGACGAGAAACCTTAGGTTGGGAAAGTGTTAAAGCTTGAGTAAATTCACACACACATAGCTCAGGGAAGTCAGTGAGTAGGGCTAACAGGCGTAATCGTGTTTGATCGGCAAGTGCTTTGGTGAATGTTTCTGTTTGCATAGTAAGGTTTGTATAGTCTTTAATGCTGTGTTGGTGGTAGGTAACTACTCAGTTTACCCTCTACTTTGCCCAATAGCTGTGTCGCCTACATGGATGTAGGTGAGGGGCGGAAGCAGGACGCGGTAGCTTTGAAAGTGCTCATTTATACTTATAAACTGCGCGCTTTCGCCTTGCTCTTGTACAAAGTAGAGGGCAATCTGAGCCATTACGAATTACGCTGAGTAGTTACGGTGGTAGTAGCTTACACTATCGAGAAAAACGAATCATGACTTGTTCGAGATTTCTAAACCAACGTCATGCTGTCTGCATCTACTACCAGATAGCTCGCCTTATCATGCCAATCACCCAATACAATTCTTTTGGCGCTAGTACCGTGCAGGTCAAATTCATGAATGGCAAGTCTGTGTGTATGTCCATGAATGATCTGTGTGGCCTGGTAGTGTTGCATCAATGACTCTACTGATTGTTGGTTTACACCCAGAATCTCGTAGTTTTTTTCTTTTACTTGTTCACTGGTTACTTTACGGACACTACTGGCTTTTCTTGAACGGGTTTTGATGCTTAATGAGAGATACAGTTTTTGTATCCACTTCACTCGAAAGAGCGCACGCATGCGTTGATAATTCTTATCATCGGTACAGAGCGTATCGCCATGTAAAACCAGTGTGGGTGTGCCATAAAGGTTGATGAGTTGCACATCAGGCAGCAGTGTTGCACCGATTGCCTTAATGAAAGTATCACATATTAGAAAGTCTCGATTTCCCTGGGTGAAGAAAATCTTTATTCCTGAATCTGATAGCTTCCTTAAGTGTTTTATGACGGGTAAGTAGGGCTTTCCTATCTCACTCTGAGTAACATCGTCACCAATCCAGAACTCAAATAAATCACCAAGGATGTACAAAGCCTCGGCTTGTTGTTCGATTTGCTTGAGTAGCTCGTGTAACCATTCGAAGGTTTCTGGGCGCGAAGGGTCTAGATGTAAGTCTGAAATAAACCAGGTCGTTTTATTCGTATGAGTAGGGCTTGACATCGTTTATTTATCTAATGCTCTGTTACCCAGCATTTTGCGAACGGGGGCGAAGCTTTGGCGGTGAATGGATAATACACCGTGTTGAATTAATGCTTCACGATGTTGTTTAGTGGGGTAGCCTTTATTGGAGGCAAAGCCGTATTCGGGGTAAAGAATATCAAAGCCCATCATTTCATCATCACGGGCGACTTTGGCGATAATGGAAGCTGCACTGATTTCGGCTTCTGTTAAATCACCTTTGACGATAGCTTCCATAGAGCAATCCAAATCAGGGCAACGGTTACCGTCTACTTTGACGTGATCAGGTTGAATAGAAAGTGCTTCGACAGCGCGTTTCATCGCTAACATACTGGCGTGTAGTATGTTGATATCGTCAATTTCTTCCACTTCTGCACGGCCTAATGCCCAAGCTAATGCATGTTGGCGAATTTCTTCTGCCAAGTGTTGCCGTTTTTTGGGGGTTAGTAATTTAGAGTCGGTTAGCCCTTCAATGGGGTGGTTGGGGTCGAGGATAACCGCAGCGGCAACAACAGGTCCCGCTAAAGGCCCACGGCCTACTTCATCAACACCCGCAACTAATTGAGGGTTTAATAGTGTGCTAGTTGTCATCAGTTATTCCTTTAATTTGATAACAACATTGCCTTCGACGACTTTGATGTTCTCAACACCATCTGCAAATGATTTCCAAAAACCGTCTTGATCACCAAACTCTTTGATAAGATCTACATTTTTCAGGCCACCCAGCCATGCGTTAGGGATCGGTACACCCCATACGCTAACACCTTTTAAAATAACAATGGGGCGTTCATCTTTGTAAGCTAACTCCATACCCGCCGAGGCTTTTAGGGTTTTTCCACCGAAGAAGGGGAAGTCGGGGTCTAAGGGGAGCAGTAGTTTGGCGCTGGCTAAGTTATCGGATAAGTCTATTGCCAATTTGTTAGATAAGTCGGTATTTTTGGCTACCATCGCGTTTAACTCGCGCTCGGTAAAGGTGACTTCTCTTTTGGCACCGACTTCACTATAGACTTCGGGTTCTAATGTTTCAGCAGCTTTTGGGCTTGAGTCTGTGGTGCTTTTAGAGGCAAAGTCAGTTTTTATTCCAAACTGACGTAGCTTTTTGACAAGTACGGTTTCTTCTTTCTGGTTTAATTCGACGGGTTCAAAAGGCTTGGGAAAGAGGTAAGCAGTAAGCGCCCAATAAGTCAGTGCGATGGTGACTATCATGGTTAATGCCACGATACCTAATGTTTTTAAACAACCACCAGAGGTAGATGGTGTGGTGGGCAGGTTGTTTGGGGTGTCTGGCATGTTTTTGTCCGTTGCTTGATGAGCAAGAGTTTGGAATACGATTATTATACCAAATACTTGTATTATTACTTATCTCTATTAGACTTAATCTAGCTTTTCACTGGAATCTTGGAGATTATGACTACTCAAGCTAAAAATAAAACTGAGGAACTACTCATCAAAGCACAAGCGGGTGAGGTAGATAGTAATAAGTTTATAGAGGTGTTGATGGAGTCACAAATTTTCGTGCCTCTTAAAGAAAATGCTGAAGTGGGTGGGTTGCAGAGTTCTAATAATGATCAACCCTTGGTGTTAAAAGATGAATCTGGTGTTGAGGTTATGATTCTCTTTACTAGCCCTGAGCGTTCCAAAAACTTTATTGAGAAATTCCCTGACTACGATGGCGGGTTATTAGCAGAGTTTAAATGGATTGTTGAGCACATGGGTATAGGTTATGCATTTTCAATTAACCCTGATGATGAATTAGGATTTGACCTTCAAGCTGATGTGGCTGAGCGGTTGGCTAATCATTAAGACTAACAGTAGCTTCTTAGCTCTCGGACAGCCTTCTAATCTAAGGAATATAAAATGAAAGTACATCTAGTTGATCAAACAGAAGTTCACCTTTCTGATTTATTGGGAGAAGGTTTTCATCAAACACAGGAAAAAAAAGGGCTTTATTATGGCGCTATTGCCATGTGGGTCACCTCCTTAGGGCGTTGTACGTTTGCCGTTCTTGATAATTATGCGCTGCGATTGGAACTAGACCCTGACGACATTACAATGACGTTAAAATGGGAGTTTAATCATGATCCCACCGCTATCAAAAGTATTGACCTCAAAGTAATGTGGCCAGAGTTACCTGATAACAGACTCAAACCCGTACAAAGGGCTTCGCATAAATGCACTATTCATACTACGATAAAAGAGTGTGTAGATATCATCGTAACCGTAGAAAACAGTGAAGGTAATTCAGCCTAAACATTTTTCACTTAGAGACCTTTGCATGAAAGGATGGCGAGAGAAAAATGAGCGTAATTTTCTCTATTTTTAGCAGAAATAGAGGGAATTCAAGCCATTTTAATCCGTCATATCTTTCGTGCAAAGGTCTCACTTAGAAAGAAGAGACTAATATGACAAAGCTCAATCCTCCTTCTCCCCTTATATCCACATTGGAAATTGAGCCATCTATCCCGCTTTGGAAACGAGTCCCTACTAAAGATGAAAATGGTAACTACCTCCATGATTTTATTATGATCATCCCAAAGCTTAATAAACAAGGTCAGCAGTATATTAGTAAAACCATTAATAGCTTGGGTGAGGTGTTAACCTTCTATGAGAAAACAGTTGTATTTGCTGATCTTAATCTAAAAAAGAATGTGTTATGGGTTTCGATTCGCGCCACTAAAGGGATGACGATAGAAATACCTGCTGCTATCAAGTCGGTAGTGCCTGAAGCTAAGCTGGTGGGTGAAAATCCAGAGATATTGCGTTAGCTCTTATATTAGCTGAAGGGCAGAGCAAATGGAGCGAAGCCTAATGGGAACTTTTCTTCTCAAGCTTTATCGCCCTTTATTCCTTCAAACTATGTAAGTACCCCTACTATGAGTCAACTTTGTCCCTGCCAATCAGGTGCTTCCTTCGCTGATTGCTGCGAACCCTTTTTAACCTATACCAATAAGCCAGATACGGCAGAAGCACTGATGCGTTCGCGCTATACCGCTTACACTCGTGCTGATTGGAAATACATTTTTAAAACGTGGCATAAAACAACTCGACCAACACTACCATCATTACGCTCTAGTGGCTCTGCCGAGTGGTTAGGTTTGAAAATAATAAGTTGCAATGAAGGAATGTTAGGCGATACACAAGGACAAATAGAGTTTATCGCAAGTTATAAAAATGATCAGGAAATAGCTCAGATAAAAGAACATAGCCAGTTTGTTTGTGAGAAAGGGCAATGGTTGTATGTTGATGCCTTAGGAGCGTGCATGGAATGACTTCGACAACTATAATGCAGAATTATTGTTTCAGATTGGATGATCTAAATAGGCGCATAGTCACTCTACGCAACGATTTTAGATCATTCAATCTGGAGCAATAAAGCAAGTTAGAGTGTCGAAGTTATTTCATGCACGTTCCTTAACTGAGCCAATGGAGTCATCGCGTACTTGGCTAATCGACGCAAGTATTTATGTGTTTCGCCCATGGTATAGGTGGTCAAATACACATAAAGACGAACAAGGTCGGAGTATTAATGCAGTTCTGGGTTTTATCGCATTTGTTGATGATTTATTAGAAAAAGAGCAACCTCAAAAGATAGCTTTTGCCTTTGACGAAAGCTTAACTTCATCACATCGTAAAAAGATTCTCCCTTGTTATAAAGCCAATCGCACCTCAGCATCTGAAAACTTGCGCTTTCAATTCTCATTATGTCGTCGCTATATACGCGCGTTAGGCATAGTTGAGGCAGCAAGCCCTTATTACGAGGGTGATGATGTTTTGGCAACTTGGGCAGAGCAATCCACTAAAACAACGGTTGTCACGGGAGACAAGGACTTAGTGCAACTAGTGAAAGGTGATGATGATCTGTGGCTCGATTACCCTAATAAAATTTCACTCAACTATAAGAATATCGTTAAAAAGTTTGGTGTCAGACCCGATCAAGTTGCCGATCAACTAGCGCTTGCGGGTGATAAATCAGACAATATTCCAGGTGTGCCCGGTATTGGTATGGCAGTAGCCGCTAAACTATTACGCTATTTTGATACTATTGATGAAATGCTAAATTCAATAGATAAGATTGGCAAGATGAAGTTTCGAGGCTCGGTGAATATACAAAGGCAAATTGAAGAATATCAACATCAAATCAATCAATATAAGCAAGTTACTGCTCTGGTAACTGATGTTCCAGATATTGAGTTAAGGCTAGATAGACAAGAAGTAGATAAAGATGGCTTGGCGCAATTGATGTCGGAGTTAGGGAAAAGTAGTCCGTAATGTGTGACGTGTGAATAGACTCCCATAAGGAAGGAGTTCGTGCTAGAATTTTAGGCTCGTAAAAATAACAGGCGAAAAAAAAGCATGTAAGCATAAAGCTCACATGCTTCGTGAAGACAGGAACGTGTAGCGTATCCTGATATTCGACAGATTATCTTATTATCGGGCCAGCTCCCCAATGTGCCGGTAACCGAAAAATAACCTGAGTAACTTCAGCGATGTTATTTATTGAAAGTTCATTTACGCCACAGAGTGTCAGAATGGCTAGTAAACTTTTATTGTTAGAAGACTGAATCTTTCAAATAACTAGAAGCTGTACCACAAACCCCTAAAACAGCTTTCTGTGCTGAAGTTGTAACAAGAATAGACTCAAATCCCTTAACATTAACTTAATTGTCTGAAAATTATTTCTAATTTATCGTTTTAGTCGGTTAATTAATACAGCTCATAAGAAAATGTTTTGATGTTTAAGCGGTTATACCACGCGTCTAGCGGGTGCTTTGTTGTGTTTTCAAGGGTGTATTTTAGTTAATTATACGGGAGGTAAAATACTAATATTGATCGAGCTGATCGGGATTTCTGGGACTTAGTTGAGCTTTAGCGAAACTTAGAGACTTGTTCAGAGGTTCCTAAAGAGGGGTAAGATGAAATTGGGGATCACGGCATATCAGAGACTAATAACTTTGAGTATGACCAGCCCTCTACGGTCTATTAGAGAGCCAGTGTATTCATGCCATTATTTAAAGGTATCGCACTTACTCAAATCACCGTATTTCATGCCAATTTTAAACCATTGGGCACGATCATGAGAGGAGCCGTGAGTAAATGAATCAGGGTTAACACGACGCCCGGCATTTCTCTGCATACGATCATCACCGATACTTGCAGCTGCATGAATACCTTCTTCAATATCGCCACGCTGGAGTATGTCTGCTTGGCGTTCGTAATTGTGGATCCAAATACCTGCATAACAATCAGCCTGTAGTTCAGTTAATACAGAGAGTTTGTTGGATTGCTGTTTACTCACACGACGCTGCATATCTTGAATTTTCATAGAGATGCCTTGTAAGTTTTGGATATGGTGGCCAATTTCATGAGCGATAACATAAGCTCTTGCAAAATCACCCTTTGCGCCCATCCGGTTTAATTCATTGAAAAAACCAAGGTCAATATAGACTTTATGATCGCCTGGACAATAAAAAGGTCCGGTGGCGGCTGAGGTCATTCCACAAGCAGAGCTAACCTGATCATTAAACAAGACTAGCTTTGGTCTTTCGTATTCATAACCCGCTCGTTTAAAGACATCGCTCCATGAGTCTTCCGTGCTCGCTAGAATGACAGAAACAAATTCTGAGTTTTCGTCTTTTGCCGCTTGACCAGCTCCGCCTGATGGTGAGGCAGAAGGCTCATATTGTGAGGGTATTGATCCGCCATTACCCCCTAAGCCAATAAGATTGAGTGGATTTTTCCCCATTAAAAGGAAGAGTCCTAAAATAACAATGAGCATAAAACCGCCACCCATTCTTTTTCTTCCGCGAGGTCGTTGTCCTCTTCTGTCTTCAATATTGCTGCTTCTTCTCTTATCTCTCCAACGCATGGGGAATCCTCGTGGTTAATGGTGTTGTGCTTTTAGGGGTATCTCCTGAATCCGTGACTTCACTACGGCATCGGGGGTGAGAGATTGATTCATCGCGGGTTTAAAAATGTCCGCTTACACTAAAGTATAATTGAGTACAGTAGTGCTCACTAAACGAAGGGTGAAGCTAACATTTTAAAAATCGCGTGCTAAACCAATATCTTACCCTTTACTATTCACATTGAAGTCTCGGATTAAGGTATCTGTAACAGAATATATAATAAACTTAAATAATGAAATAACCACATAATAATAGTGCAGTAATAATAAGAAAAAATTATTAAATGTTATTTGATACAACCCACCGTACTCCTTACTTGTCAACGTATCTAGCTACAACGCGTCAAGGTAATATCAATTATTGATAATTGGTAGATAATGATCGGATTAATTTGGATACACGTTTCGATGTGCTTAAAAAACATACGAAAATAGCCTAGAATTTATTCATAAGTTGACTATAATCACAGCAATCTAATAACCAGAAACATGAAATTAAGGGGCTTGTTGGGTAATACTACCTAGTAGGCAATTGTTTCAGGGCTAAGGAGCTGATACTGAATTCAACAGCAGATATGAATACTTTCTTAGAAAGTATCGAAAAACGTGCATTTGTTATGGCGCGCTTTGCCACCAGTCAAGAAGAAGAGGCACTAGATATAGTTCAGGATGCTATGTTCAAGTTAGTGCAGAAGTACTCTCATCTACCCAAGGAAGATTGGCCAAAATATTTTTATCGTATTTTGCATAACAAAATCAATGATTGGTATAGGCGAGAGTCTGTGCGTAATCGTTGGCGCGTGTTTTTTAATGCTAAAGCTGATAATGATAGTTTTAATATAGAAGATACCGTCCCGCAGAATGCTTATAGAGAGCCTGAGAGAGCTCTGGTAGGTGAAGAAGAAAGTATAGATTTGCTTGCAGCAGTCGATAAACTTGCGCTTCGCCAACAACAAGCATTAACGCTACGATTATGGGAAGGATTTAGTGTGGCAGAGACAGCGAAGATAATGGGCTGTTCTGAGGGAAGTGTAAAAACACATTTTTCAAGAGCCGTACACCATTTACGTGAACGTCTAGATAGGCCTTACACTAGTTACGCATTTTAGTGCATCTGTTATTAAACTAGCAGCATATCTTTGGGGATTGTAAAATAGCATGAAAAATTTACCACATAATAAAGTCGTATTAGGTGATATTAGAAAAACGCTTGATCAACAAGTAAACTTAATCGACTTTCCTACCCGTAGTCGCTTAAGGCAAGCGCGATTCTATGCCATTGATCATGGCCTGATGAGTAAAAGAAGTAACCTTTTAAACCTTAGTCAGTATGCAGTGCGAGCTGTGGTCGCTGTTTATGTTTTTGGTATCACTTTAATGGTTGTTATGAATCCATTTAATGCTTCTGTTTTATCGGATAATAATGTAGCTCCACGCGCATTACCCTTATTTGATGAGGCGAAAATGAATATATTAATCTCATCTGATGATACGGAAGAAGATATAGAAATATATAACTGGTTATATGAACGATACGGTTGATCTACAAGGTCAAACCTTATTATTGTTTAAAAAGAGCTCAGCTCGAAAAATATAACTCATACCTGAATCCGTGACTTAAATGCGGATAATAGGGGATAAGAGATTGGTTTAGCACGGGATTTTAAAAAATCTTAGCTTCACCCTTCGTTAAGCGGGTATTTTTTAAACCCGTGATGAATCAATAGCTTATTCCTATGCCGTAGTGAAGTTACGGATTCAGGTCATAAGAATGAGCGTTATTTTCTCTTGTTATCATTCATGCAAAGGTCTCAATTTCTACACCATACTTTAGGATGAAGTGTGGTTCCTTTAACCTGAATCCGTGACTTCAATGCGGATAACAGGGGACAAGATATTGGTTTAGCACGGGATTTTAAAAAATCTTAGCTTCACCCTTAGGTTAAGCGGGTATTTTTTAAACCCGTGATGAATCAATAGCTTATTCACTGTGCCGTAGTGAAGTCACGGATTCAGGTTTAATATAACAAGGAGTGTTGTTATGTCTATATTTAAAGTTCTATCGCTAAGTGTTGCAACAGTGTGTTTTTCTTTTTCCCTTAATGTTGCACAGGCATCAAAAATAAAGTGGGTAAAGCTTAATTCAATTCAACAAAGTGTTTTAAAAAAACATGTTAATAAATGGAATGGATACAGCGAAAATAAGCAAAAGAAAATCCTCTTCAAATCAAGAAAATCTATTAAAAGATTAACATCGTATAAAATATGGTTTAAGAAACACCTTACTGAAAGTGAAAGAATGACTTTTTATATCAATAAAAGAAAAATGAGTCGTTCAGAATTTAATCAATATGCGGATACTCTTTTTAAAAAGTATGGAAAACCAGACTATTAAATAAATACCTGATACCTACATATTTATATAAAGAACCCTAGTCTTTACTAGGGTGGAGGCGTCTACTCAATATCCCAAAAAGTGTTTGTTATGGCTTATTGTTTTAACCTGAATCCGTGACATCAATGCGGATAATAGGGGATAAGAGATTGGTTTAGCACGGGATTTTAAAAAATCTTAGCTTCACTCTTCGTTAAGTGGGTATTTTTTAAACCCGTGATGAATCAATATCTTATTCCCTATGCCGTAGTGAAGTCACGGATTCAGGTTTAAGAAATAGTTTAAATGTTAGCGTAACCTTGACTAATCTGCCGGAGTGCAGATGGGTTAAATAACTATTGTATTCTTGGGGCTTTGCATGGTGTTGTTCATATATCAACCATATTTAAAGCTTATTGAATATACCCTTCATCTTTTCAGTCTGTTATCTCATCATAATCACCTATACAGATTATTTATTATTTAGCAAAGTTGGTGTTAATAGCGTCTTAACTAACTTTTATAGAGATTGATTTTTGTAGCTTCAATAATGATATGTTATGATGATATATGTCATATTTTATGATGCTCAGCTAGCCTCATCTTTAGCTAAACCATCATTTAAACCTATTATTGAGGATGAAGCATATGCCTTAATTGTTTTGTCCTGACTTCGCAACAGATCAGGAAGATTATATGTGACACATGGCAATGGAAGTTAAATATGTCTATTCAACCCATCATCGATAGAGTACCTAAAATGTCCGCCTCCCCCTCTAATAATTCAGAAAATGTTAAGAAGAAGAGCCTAAGTGAAGAACCAAAAAAGCCTATAAAAAAGGCTTTTTCTCGTGGTCTTGACGCAATGCAGTTGTACTTAAAAGAGATTGAGTATTCTCCATTACTGACACCTGAGGAAGAGGTTTACTATGGTCGCCTAGCTATAGAAGGAGAAGAGCACGCCAGAAAAAAGATGATCGTTTGTAATTTACGCTTAGTCGTTAAAATAGCTAGGCGCTATATAGGAAGAGGTTTATTGCTTCCAGATCTTATCGAAGAAGGAAACTTGGGACTAATCCATGCGGTTGAAAAATTTGATCCAGAGAGAGGATTTCGTTTTTCAACTTATGCGACATGGTGGATAAGGCAAAACATAGAACGTGCGCTGATGAATCAGACACGCACCATTCGTTTACCCATACATATCAATAAAGAGTTAAGTTCCTATATCAAGAACTCCCGCGAATTGACTCAAAAGTACGGACGTGAACCTAGTATCCCCGAAATAGCCGAAAGAATGGGTAAGAGCGTTGAACAACTCAATCGTTTACTTGATTACAATGAGCGGACAGGTTCATTGGACACACCGATAAAAAATAGTAACGATGGTTCAAGTACACTCATTGATTTTGTTTCTGAGAAAACAACTCCTGATCCCCGCTCTAGTTTAGAAGATCAAGATATTACCTCTTCAGTGGATCACTGGCTAGACCAACTTGCTGAAAAACATAAAGAAGTTATTATTCGCAGGTTTGGTTTATTAGGTCATGATTGTTCAACGTTAGAGCAAGTGGGTAATGAGCTAGAGTTAACCAGAGAGCGGGTAAGACAGATACAGATGGATGCACTTAAAAAACTACGGAGAATTCTTGAAAACCAGGGATTTAGCGGGGAAAACTTTTTAGGTGAATGATGTGTTGATAAGAAATTAATATCACCCTTTTAAATAGGCTCGCGTCGCTTTTAATATGTTTTGACCATTTAATAAGTACTAAGAAATGGCATTAACTATTTTGGTCATCATAGAACAGGGCTGTTCAATGCTAACTTGAAGTGGGACTTGAGTCCCGCTAATGCTTGATTGTAGTTCGTATTTGCGGGGCGGAAGCCCCACTTCCAGGGAAATGGCAGCCTTACAAGCAAACTAGAACCAGCATTGAACAGCCCTGCATTATAGAATGAAGTGCTACTTGTTAGTACTATCGGTAAAATTAGCTCGACTAGTCAAAAAATGGGTTTATCCATGGCTAATACTCCGTATCATTATTTTACAATGTCGTATTAATGAGCAGGACAGTTCAATGCTATTGGAAGTGAGACTTTAGAGCTTGTGAAAGTATTCATATGTAGGGTGTGCCGACGGTAAAGGCGCGCCGTTTATCATGCACTTATGGTGTGCTTCGTATCTCAGTACACCCTACAAACAGCATTTTTTGAGTACTTTCACAGCCTCTTTAGGCTCGCAAATACCTGTTTGTAGTTCAACATCTGTGGGACTGAAGTCCCACTTCCAAGTAGATTACATCCTTTACAAGTTAATAATCAGTAGCATTGAACAGCCCTGTAATTAATGAAGCTTTACACGAAAGATATGATTGATAGAGATAGCTGAATTCCCCACATTTTTGCTAAAACTCGATCAACAGCTCAGCCATTAGAGAATTTAACAATAGTAAAAAAATCACGCTAATTTTCTTCAGCTATCTTTATGTAGTGGACTCAAACAATTATTTAAGAAAAATTCATATTATTCTACAAGGAACCTTAGATCAGTCTGTTTGTTTTCTGAGTAATAGAACTTGTCGGGCTTTTCGCTATAAAAGTGACCAATAGCTACGGCTATTGCTAACTTTTCTATCAAAAACCTGACAAATTCTATCTCACAGAAATTCCGATCAGAGTTAATCAGAGTTTCCTTAATCAGGGTTTTCCTCGGTAAAACTTACACATAACTATTGGAGCGGATAGGCTTGGAAGGATATAAAGAGAAAAAAATTTCACAATCAATCATTGATGAAAACAAGATGCTTCATGACAAAGTATCTAAATTAAAAAAGGACAAACAAAAATTAAAACAAAAAATTTCACGCTTAATACATGCTGGGCAAACGGCTGACACTATTCCCAAATCTGTAGCTAAGCATAAGCTAGAGAAAGAACTTAAGCCTTATCAGGCTGAGCTTATTCATTTACAAAAATACTTAGAAGTTAACAATAAACGAATGATAATTTTGTTTGAAGGGAGGGATGCCTCGGGCAAAGGCGGTACGATAAGACGTGTAACACGATATATGAATGAAAAACATTATCGGGTAGTCGCACTAGGAAAACCAACCGAGCAACAAAAAACCCAATGGTTTTTTCAAAAGTATATATCACAATTTCCTCGTGGGGGTGAAATAGTGCTGTTTGATAGAAGTTGGTATAACCGAGCCATGGTTGAAAAAGTTTTTGGCTTTTGCAGTACGTCAGATTACAAATATTTCATGAAAGGCGTTACGGGCTTTGAGAAAGATTTAGTCAGGCAAGAGACAATACTGATTAAGCTCTATTTCAGCGTTACAAAAGAAGAACAAGCCAGACGATTTGAAATCCGCAAGAATGATCCGTTACGCCAATGGAAATTAAGTGAGGTTGACTTGCAAGCACAAGAGAAGTGGGACCAATTCTCAAAACAGAAATACGAGACATTACGTCGGACTCATACAGCACAAGCACCATGGACAGTCATTCGTTCTGATAATAAACACTTAGCCCGTCTTAACACGATGAAAGTCATTTTAAACACGGTTCCTTACGAACGCTTAAATACTACGCTAGATTTGGTGACAGATTCTAATGTTGTTATTTCAGGTGCACGTGAGGTGGAGCTAATGAATGCAGAAAGAGTTAAAGCGGGTAAGTTTGTGCTTTGAGGCTTTTGCACGAAGAGTATGATGAATAAGGATGGCACTCATTTTTCTCTCACCGTCACTTCATACAAAGGTAGGGCTGTTCAATACTATTGATTATTGAACAAATAACGATAATTTAGTATTTTGGAAGTGGGGCTTTAGAGGTGTGAAAGTATTGAGAAAAGTCCCCCTCTTTGTAAAGAGGGGTTAGGGGCTGTTCAATGCTAGGAATTTGTTCATGGAATAGACAAAGTTCCCTCCACCTAGCAGGGGGAGGGTTAGGGAGGGGGTAGATAGTCTGATAAAAAAGACGACCTTAGAACATCTCCCCCTCCCCCCAAAGGGGAGTTTATTTCATTTAGCATTGAACAGCCCTGGGGGTTAGGGAGATTAAAAAAAGGTTGAAAATAAACACCGCAATATCAATATATTAATAACTTTGTTAAATCCCCCTCTGTGCAACCGGAACCTAGGTAACACTTTAAACCGGGAACCTTGGTAACACTTTCACAAACTCTAATGTCTCACTTCCAATGTAGTATTGAAAAGCCCTGCATGCAATGGCCTCATCTTAGGGCGCTCTATTAATTCATGGTTCGTTTTGCTGAGACTGGAATCCTCAGTTAACCGCTCTAGTCATTGCTAAACAACTGTAGTTGGATGGGTGGGGTGCTATTTCTCATCGCTTGGGTGAGTATATTCTTTGAGCATTGCAGCAGTGATGTGTAACTTGGATTCTGCATCAATCAGGCTAGCTTTATAACTATCTGCTTTTTCAACAAGCTTTTTATATTTGTTCTTCATTTTGTGGTATTTGGCAGATTTTTCTTCTAACTGTTTGGCTAAGTCGTTATCAACAGACGTAGCGTCAGTTCGAATACTTGTTTTAATCGAACTATTATCTTTAAGGCGGGTATCATCATTGGCGAGCTGGCTTATTAGCTCACTGATTTGGGACTCTTTATCGATGATTTTGTTATTGCTTAACTCAAGGTCCTGCTCGATTTTCGATAACATATCATTCTTGTATTTAAGTTGCAGGCTCGATAGGTCAGCCGCTTTATTCATTCTTTTTAGTCGTGTTTGTAAGTGAGCGTATTTATTTTCAATGTTGTCACCATGCTTAAGTTTTTTAACTAATTCTTGATTAGAATATTCAAGCTCAGAAAAGCGTTTTCGCCACCTGTTCTCAATTATATTTAACTTTGCTTTATTATCGCCACGTAAAAACCAGCCAATAATGACACCCAATAGGCTAGATACAAACAAGCACAACCAAAGCTGGGAGAGTAAATAGCTCATTCTTTTTCCTCATTAATAGTCGTCATAGGCTTTTTAATAGTTGGCTTCTTAATAATAGTATTCTTGGTTATTGATAGCCTTGTTGTTGCTTGAACGTTTTTGGGTAAGCGGGATTTCAGATTGCTAATAATCTGTTTTTGCACTGCGGGGGTTGATACTTCTCCACTTAGCTCTATGGCTGTTGAAGAGATTCTCACCATTCCTGCTTCTAAATTCTTTAAAGCATCTACTCCGTTTCTGGTAATTGATGTCCAGTTATTGGGTGGAGCTTTCTTTTCTATAAGCTGATCGTTGACTGCATTAGTTTTGAACGTGTTCATAATAAACGCGATGAAATTGTGGTGGGTAATGGCATCTGAAATATTGCCCTTAAGATCAAGGGTGTTTCCCTTTTTCTCTATTTGCAAATAGTAATCGGATGTAGCTACGTTTTTACTAACTACTAGGTTGTTTTCAATGAAGCGTACACCTTCTACAAGTGCGGTTTTTTCTACCACAGCGCGTAGCTTCTCATTGGCAACGGTTCCATTTAATATTACATATCGTCCTTTCACCGTAGCTTTAATGGAGTTGTAGCCTGCTGAGTGCAATGCATTGTGGGTTCTGCTTTCGATGTCTTGCTGGATGTCAGGAGCGCTTTTTATGTAGATCGACCAATAGCCGAAGGAAAAAAAGAGCATTAGGGCTAGCAGAGTTTTCACAAATTTGTTCATTATTGTTCCTGAGTCAAATGCTGCTCATATGCTGGCATTGGATGAAGCCTAAATGTATGCAATGAAAAGGTTAATTTTATAACAACAGTAGAAAGAGGCGCTTGATGTTGGTATAAGTTGGCGAGAGAAGCCAATATATGTTTTTTTAATTTTAAAATGAACTGATTCTGAAAATACTGCGACTATTGGCGAGATAGTTCCGATTATTGGAGTTATTTTTTCTCTGTTATTGCTGACGTTTTTAACATACTATTCGTCAGCAATTCTCTTTATTTTATAGATATGGGTTTGAAATGAAATTTCTTAATGTTTTAACTATCATGCTGCTGACTGTCTTAATGTCAGGTTTCAATAGTGCTTTTGCATCTGAGCAGGCAGGGCTTGTTTTTAAAGTTTCAAACGTTAAGACATCAGGTGTTTTAAATGTGCGACAGCAACCTAGTGCTAGCTCAAAAGTTATATTGCAATTACCTGCTGATGCACGATGGATTATCAAACGTACTTCAATAAAAAAGGGTTCTTGGCAAAAAGTGGTATGGGGTGTAAAGGAAGGTTGGGTGAGTGATAATTATCTTAAGACCGACCTAAAGGGTACAGAAGTTCTTACAAAACATCGTCAATGTGTGATGAGTAACCCTCAAAATTCATTATGTTGTGGATTTAACAAACCTTCTCGTGGACGTGGTTCAAGCCACATAATAAAAACCTATAGAGTAATAAAAGTGGCTCAGGGGCAAAGTCTCAACGTTCGTGAATCAGGCAATGCTAATGCTAAAAAGCTAGCAAGTATTCCACATAATGCAGTGGGTATCGTAAAGTTTCCTGGGCAACAGGTACG
Organism: Thiotrichaceae bacterium; assembly: GCA_026991755.1. GTDB lineage: Bacteria > Pseudomonadota > Gammaproteobacteria > Thiotrichales > Thiotrichaceae > HyVt-477. The sequence goes on from JALXAX010000006.1 coordinate 26,299, forward strand.
CAGTGGCGGCTCAGTATGGGAGAAGATACGCTGGAATGGTCGCAATGGCTGGGTTAATTCCAGCTATTTAGCATATGACCCTATTCTTTCGGATTACAGAAATATTGTTCAGCAAGTGTGTTCTGCACCTTAGACCCGTATCAGACCCGCATCTTCAGAGAGAATAGATAGGATAGGGTGGTAGAGCTGATAGGTAATAATATGAGACCTTTGCATGAAAGGATGTCGAGAGAAAAATGAGCGTAATTTTCTCTATTTTTGCTAAAATGAGGGTAATAGCCGAGCTATTGGCCGAATTTTTAGCAAAAAAAGAGGAAATTCAAGCCATTTTAATCCATCATACCTTTCGTGCAAAGGTCTCAGTATAAATATAATTCTATTGTATTTTATTTTTCAGCGCCTGCTCTACCAAATCAGGTACAAAACCAGAAGTGTCGCCACCTAAAGAAGAAACTTCTTTAACCAGAGATGATGAAATAAAAGCATGTTGCTCCGCAGGTGTTAAAAACACCGACTCAACATCAGGGGCAAGATGCCTATTCATGCTAGCAAGTTGAAACTCATATTCAAAGTCCGAAACAGCACGTAAGCCACGAATAATAACACTGGCTTTTTGTTGGTGAACAAAATCAATCAACAACGTGTCAAAGCCTTCGACACGCACATTATCCCATTCAGACAATACGTCTTGCGCCAAACTAATCCTCTCCTCTAATGAGAACAAAGGGTGCTTTTTTTCACTGGCAGCAATACCAATGACCACCTCATCAAATAAACGAGCAGCGCGATGCACTAAGTCAACATGTCCATTAGTAATGGGGTCAAACGTTCCAGGGTAAACAGCAATCACAATAGGCATCAATTAGACAAAAAAAGTAGTATACCTTTTTTATAACAAACGAACCGAAATAGGCGTACTACCAACGGTCAAATAATCAGATGACAGGAACTATGAATAGAAGTATGCTGTATTGCTCTTTAAATACGGGAATAGCGACCTATACTTAGAGATATCTTTACAGGAATGTAAACTTCGGGGACGACATGGCTTCGACGTGGATTACAAACCCTGGGGAGCATGCAGTGGATGCAGTGACCACTTAAATTCTAACTGTACAACTATAGTTGCCAACGACGACAACTACGCCCTAGCAGCATAATGCTAGCCCTGCTCAGGTAGATGCCTATATCTCTTGAACCAGGGTCGCTTAATAGGCTCGCGATGAAGCATGTTCAGTGTGGACTCGCTAAAACTTATCTGGACTAGCAACTTGATACCCTGACCGTCGGGTACAAAGCGCGAAATTAAAGACGGAAACTAAGCATGTAGCGCCTACAGGCAGAGGATTCGCGGACGCGGGTTCGATTCCCGCCGTCTCCACCAAAATCTAGTTCTGGTAAGTCCCAGAACATCCCAAAGCCCGCATCACAGCGGGCTTTTTTACGTCTGTCATATCCTCATCAATCCCAGCGTTTCCCACTACTACCCGAAAATTTCAGGGTATTTTTGAGGGTATTTATACTATTCTTAGTGCCAGATCGTAGAAAACCTATGAGTTCATCATCAGTCAATACTGCTCTTAAAAGGTTAGGCTATGGGAAACCATGAAAGCCAATTCATTCAGGGCTATGGCTTCATCCTTGCTAAACCAGATGGGGTTTAACCCTGATGCAATAGAGCGACAACTTGCACATTAAGGATAGTAATGAAGCTAGAGTGGCTTACAACAGGGTGCAATATTGAGAGGAACGTAGAGAGATGTTGCAAAGCTGGACTCACATAGTCATAGACTCCCTAGAAAAAGAATGTACAGGTATTAATAGTTGCAAAAGTATGTTCAGTAAAAACCGCACCCTTCGACTCCGCTCAGGGTGCTACTCTGGAGCCTGAACGGAGTCGAAGGCGGTGCTTGTAAGTAAAGACTTATGCAACGATTAATAAATAGATTACTCCGAGATGCAAGTATTAATCTCGGAGTAACTCATGAAGAAAAGAAAGATTGTCATCATTAACGGTGGCTAGTCATGTTGCCCCTTGTGAACTCAAGGTATTCAATCAGTTAGTATTGATATAAAAAAACATTATTGTTTCTTATAGTAGCACTTTGTATATTGAATTCATGGTAGAGTTTCTCTCAACAATCCACACAAAAAAACCAAAGAGCAACTAATGAAGATTAGCGACATACTAAGAGACAGTAACCACAAGCTGACTCAATTTAAAGCAGAATATATAGAAGAATTAGAAGATTCGATCTTTGAAAAAGAACTCAAAAGTGGAATTTACCCCTATATTACCTGTCTAGTACGTAACAAAGATATAAGGCTCACACCTGAAGAAATCGTGAGGCAATTATTTTTAATGTCTCTGCACAAAGATTATGACTATCCTTATAGCCGTATACAAATAGAATTTATTGTACATTTTGGCTTACAGAAGAAACGCGCTGATATTGTGGTTATGGATAAAATCCAGCCAACCGTTCCTTACATTGTTATTGAAGTCAAAAAACCTAAGCTTAAAGAAGGTAAAGAGCAATTAAAAAGCTACTGTAACTCTACAGGGGCGACCATGGCTGTTTGGAGTAATGGCGAACAAACAGCCTATTATCACCGAAAAGACCCCAACTACTTTGAACCCATCCCAGATATACCTGCCGCAAACAAATCCTTAAAAGACATTCTTCAAGAAGAATTTACCATAGAGGATTTAATCAAAAAGGACATATTAAAAAATCAAAAACGCAGTTTAAAGTCCATCATTCTCGATATGGAAGATGAGGTACTCGCTAATGCTGGTGTCGATGTCTTTGAAGAAGTTTTCAAGCTCATTTTTATAAAACTCTTTGATGAATTACAAAACACACGCAAACGAACAAAAACCCTAGAATTCAGAAACTACGGCGAAAGCGATAGCGAGCTTAAAGAAAAAATAAACGACTTATTTAACAAAGCAAAAAAACAATGGGGTGGAATCTTCAAAGAAGATGAAAGCATTGATTTAACACCCTCGCACCTTTCTATCTGTGTCAGTTCTTTGCAAGACGTAAAACTGTTTAATTCAAACCTTGATGTCATAGATGATGCGTTTGAATACCTTGTTAATAAAAACGCAAAAGGGGAGAAAGGGCAATACTTTACCCCACGTTACGTTATTGATATGTGCGTTAAAATGCTCAATCCACAAGAAGAGGAGTATATGATAGACACCGCCAGCGGTAGTTGTGGATTCCCTATACATGCCGTTTTTGATGTGTGGAAAAAGATTTATGCTGATATGGGTATAGAAGCCTCTCACCTGTTTACCGCAGAAAAAAAAGAAGACCGCGCTTTAGATTACGTGCGAGAAAAAGTCTTTGGTCTTGATTTTGATAAAAAGACAGTCCGTGTTGCTCGTATGCTCAATATCATTGCGGGTGACGGGCATACTAACGTACTCAATATGAACTCACTTGATTTTGACCGTTGGGATGAAAATACAGAAGACGAAGAATGGCTAGATACCTATTTTGACGGTTGGCGACGTTTAAAAAAGCTACGCACTGTTAAAAAAGAAAACAAGGCTTTTAACTTTGATATTGTCATGGCAAATCCACCTTTTGCAGGTGATATAAAAGAAAGCCGTATTCTGCACCGCTACGAACTGGGTAAAAAGCCTAATGGAAAATATCAAACTAAAGTAGGCAGAGATATTCTCTTTATAGAGCGTAACCTTGATATGCTCAAAAGCGGCGGACGTATGGCGGTGGTATTACCTCAAGGTCGTTTTAATAATTCCAGTGATAAATATATAAGAGACTTTATCAGTGAACACTGCCGAATATTAGCTGTAGTTGGCTTACACGGTAATGTATTTAAACCCCATACAGGTACAAAAACATCGGTTTTAATTGTGCAAAAGTGGGATGAGACACTCTGCCCTAAACAAGAAGACTACAATATCTTTTTTGCCACCATGCGTAAAACCAGTAAGGATAATAGCGGCGAAAAAATCTATGTGAAAAATAAGGATGGCAAAAATCGCTTAGATTTACACGGTCATTTGATGGTAGATCATGATTTATTTAACCATGATAATTTGACCAAAGATGGTATTGCAGAAGCCTTTATTGAATTCTCTAAAAAAGAGGAGCTATCCTTTGTGGGAAAGTAACTAGCCCATTTAATGAAGCTAAATATAAGGCTTTATTAAATGGGTTAGAAATAAAAGAAATTAAAATAGAGGAGGTTAATAATAACAAAGATTTTAGGATTGATAGTCAATTCCATACAAATAAACCTATTAAAAACCCATTATTAAAGTATAGAAAAATAGGGAATATTCTAAAGAAATCACAATATGGCATATCAATTCCTATGAATGAGGATGCTACTGGTTATCCTATATATAGAATGAATGAAATTCATAATATGATGTGTGATTT
>JALXAX010000007.1 GCA_026991755.1 Thiotrichaceae bacterium
GGTAGCCTATAGTAGCAACAAGTCAAGAGTCTATTAGCAAATGAAAGATTCTATGCTGGGTGATTCTGCAACAGTGAGCAGACCTAATCCTATTATTTTAGTATCGTAAAGTGTGCTGCTATTTTGGGAGTAAAAACCTTCCCATACTTCTTTTATATCACCTGTATTTAGCAGTGGTTTTAATTGGTAGCAGTACAAAGTAACGGTATAGCGTTGCAGTTTTCGCATAAGCCACCGCTTGGGGCCATTTCTTTCTAATTGGTCTAGGTAATCAGCGCTTTGTTTGTCATATAGTACAAAAATGGTTTTTGTATCTTGCTCTTCAATCATTTGGAATTTTTGTGCTGCGGTGCGGAATTGGCATTCCAGCTTTTCATTGGGAGTGAGTAGCTTGTTAATGCCTTTCTCATCAGGATCTGTTTTACTATAAAAATGCTCAAAAAAATCAGTAAATAGTTTCGGCTCAAGAGGATTTCCTGAATAGTTACTAAGTAAAGAAATAGCGCTTTGTGCTGCCTTTCCTAGTAAGCCAATGGAGGGTTTAGGGGGATTAAAGACAATAACTTTTCCTTTGATATATTTCCCTGCTTTTTTCAATTTTCCTTCACGGTTACAGCGTCCTGCTGCTTGGGCAATGGAGTCTAACCCTGCCATTGCCCGATAGACAACAGGAAAGTCCATATCAACACCTGCTTCTACCAGTTGCGTGCTGATTACTTTTACGGGTAATCCTTGTTTTAGTTCTTTTTTTATTTTATCGATAACATGGCTTCGATGTTGAGCACACATTAAAGCGGATAAATGATAAGTGCCTTTAGGCATAAGTGCGTGTAGTTCTCGTGCATCTGAACGACGGTTTACAATGACTAACACACTATCATATTGCTTGAGTTCTTTGGCAAGCGTCTGCCAATCTGTTGTGGTTTGAAAATCACTCGGCAGTTCAAGGCTAACGCGTTCAAGTTGTTGATAAAGGCTATTAGGATTATTAATGATTTCAGTTGCATCATCTAGACCTTTACAAATAACGCGATCAAAGGGGTCGTATTGTGTTTTTAATGCAGGTTGAGTTGCGGTAGATAAGATATGGGTAACGTTGTAGTGTTTAGATAATAGTCGAATGACCCGCAATATTGGTGCTAATAGAGTGGGTGGAAGTAACTGGGTTTCATCAAGAATTACAATACTATTTGCAATATTATGTAGTTTTCTACATCGACTGGTTCTGGCTGCGTGTAAGGATTCAAAGTATTGCACTGTCGTTGTTACGATTATAGGTGCATCCCAATTTTCTGTTGCTAAGCGTGAGTGGCTATCTTCTTTCTCAACACTGTCTGGGTCTACATTGCTGTGATGTTCAATCACATTTTTTTCACCAAAGAAGTCTTTAAAGACGTTAGCTGTTTGTTCAATAATGCTGGTGTAGGGAATGACATAGATAATTCGGTTTTTGCCGTGTTCAATGGCATGATCTAATGCAAACGCCATGCTTGCTAATGTTTTTCCTCCACCTGTTGGCACCGTTAGTGAAAAAATTCCCGTATCATTTTTGGCTTTATCTCGGCATTGGCTAAGAATATCCTGACGAATCTTATTAACCGTTGTCTTGGGCGCTTTTTTAATAAGTTGTTGCATTTTTGTATTAAAAATAAGCTGCAAGTCCTTAAGTGAATGATAGTTTCCACGCTGTTGTGATTTCTTTTCATCCATGAAGGATTCAGTATCAAGAAAGTCTGCATCAACCAAGCAGGAAAATAACATTCTTACCCATAATGCAAATCCTTCTTCATCAGCAATAGGTGGGGTTTGAGGTATTTCAACATGAAGTACAGAATCAGGAATGTCTTGGCTTAGCGCTTTTTGTAAATGTGTTTTATTGGCGAGACGATCATGTAAAGCGCCTCCTTTAATGTCGTCAATTTTATGCCAGTTAGGAAGACCCGCATGATGTCCTGCTATAAGATAGGCAATAACACGACCTGAAAGACCTAATTGTTCAATTGCGTAGCTTGCACCTGCTGTTGAGTGATCTACTCTGCTTGGTGTTGTCTCAATATGTGCTTCGGGATCGTAGCCTGTTACTGTCTTAATATAGCTCTGAAAATCTAAGCTGTATTTGCCTAAATCATGCCAGCGTCCTGCCAATTCAGCCCAGTCTTCACTTTTGAAAGTGCTAGCATGTTTTGCTGATAGCTTAGCAACTTTGCGAAGATGATCTTCCAACCAATGCTCTATGGGCTGTTCTGACTGATTAAAACGTATATGTGCTAGTGGTTTTGCTTGTAGATGAGTCATCACTCTTTATCTCTACCTGTAGCTACTTTTTCATCTATAGTTTTTCAGATAAATAATTTCCAAATACAAGGAGTCAAAAACTTGTTTTGTGCAGTTCGCACAAGCCAATAGAGATGGTATAAGTATTCGTGGAACAAATAAAACAGGTTAACCTCCCCCCTATTTCGCTTAAAAATAAAGCCAATAGCTCACTATCATCTTAATTTTTAAACAAATAGAGGGAGTTTTTTACTCATTTTTCTTTTTCCCCAGAATACTTGCACAGTCTCTAAAGTTTGGACTCCTATGAAATTTAATATCTAAATTATCGATAGCAAAGGATGTCTATTTTTTAAATGCCTTTTTATCTAGCCATTTAGCAATAACTTTAGCCAGTATATCTTCCTTGCCTGTCATATTATGATCAGCATCAAGAATAATTTTCT
>JALXAX010000008.1 GCA_026991755.1 Thiotrichaceae bacterium
GTAAAACGCGGAATAAAAATAAAGCGACTTAAGGCTGGCTGGGATAAAACCTACTTACTAAAGGTTCTTTTTGGAGAGAAAAGTCAAGTGCTTGATAGTTGATATTATTTTAATGCGATTGCCCTATTGGATGTTCGCCTTATTAAATTACTGGTTAAATTACTGGGTGTCGCTCTCATTTTAATAAACCTTTATTTTCCTGATAAACCTCATCAAGACGTTTACTAATTATCTTGATCGTTTTTGAATCTACTTGTAATTCACGGGCTATATTTTTCCATTGTGAAAGTGCCTCAAGTATTTTACTTATTTCCTGTTGCGCCTCTTTCCATTGTGCGAAGTTAGCTTGCTTTGCTAATGCTTGTATTGCTTTTACGGTAGGCTGTTGGCCGTATCCTGCATAGGCCATCATGTGTTGATGGTAGGGGGATGGACTAAAGGTGACATCGTAAAAAGGTGCCAGTCGCCATTGCCCGTTATCATCCATTAAAAATGAACTGTTTTTAGTGTGATCATCTTGATTATCAGCAAATAGATTAAACAGCGCACGGGTAAATTGTTGTTGCCCCACCGCTGGGCTTTTACAAAGCGCAGCACTTGCTTTGATACTCTCTTCATAATCTAGCGAAGGCTGACGGTAATCAGCATCCAATAACCCACATAATGTCTGGGTATGATACCGACTATCTGTTCCTTGTGAGCCGATATCAAAACGCTTCATAGCAAGCCACGCCTTAGCTTGTGTGCCTTTTTTAGCGTTTGACGTCCCTGAAGTCATTGATGATGTAGTAGGTGGTGTAGTAGGTGGTATAAATAATTGCCATTCAGGCGTATCAATACCAGCTTGTTTTGCCATCGTTAGATAAGCGGCTTCGCAGACGCCTTCCTCGTGCCCCAGTGGAAGGTTTTTTGAGGTGAATTTAATCAACCATGGCTGTAAGTTTTTATGGGGTTGCGTGGATAACCGTTCTTTCTGCTGCGGATCAATATAGATAAGTGCCTTTGGTCTAGCACCCCCCGAGCCACCCGCATTTGCTAAAGCTGCGAGTATACTTTCGCTCTCTCCATCAAAGACCTGCTCTGCTGCTGTTGCCAGCTTATCAAGCGGTGTCCATTGTTCTTTATTTTCTGCTTTCCACTCTGAAACAGGCTCATAAGATAAAGCACCAATGCCCGACCCTCCGATATAAGCCAACCTATCCATTGCGGTAACCTGCTGCGGCACAATCCCATGTTGACGAAAAATACGATCCATTAACAACAACCCCCAACCATCAGGTAGCGAATCAGCAAACACGCCATGTAAACCGTGATGGGGGCGTGCAGGTGCTTTGCTTAATGCAGTTGTAAAAGGCAACGTAAAAGGAGAAAGGTTGTGATAGCTCTGTAAATACCCTACATCATATTGAAAATAAACACCTTGCTTGTTTTGTGCAAGTTGCCCTACTTGAACACGCTGACCCTCTGACATGCGACGATACACATCAAGCTTGTTAATGGGTATAAAGGTGCTCATCCTTTTAGCACCTCATCAATACTACCAGGCTGATAGTCTGTTTCTTTCGTTAAGCTCACCAAGTTATCCAAAGAGTCAACACATTGCCAAAGCAAGATAAATTGACGCAGCGATATCTGCGAGGTAGTTTCAAACTTTTTAATAGTTGATGCAGGAACCGTACTTTTTTCCGCCAAAGCATGACGGGACAGCTTGAGTAGCTTACGTTTTTTGCGAACGGACTCCGCTAGTTGTTGCTGTACTTCACTGGCTGTAAACAGGGATAAGATTGCCATACCGTCACCACTATAAAAGATACTATTGTATCCTTTTTTCTAATATAGAGCCAATTATAGATACCATTATATCCGTAATTTATTGTTTTCATCCTTGTGAGGCATTTAAACCTACAGGTTAATACCGAACCGACATATTAATAGTTGCAAAAATATATTCAGTAAAACTACGCTCTTCGACTCCATTTTCTATGGTGCTGCTCTTAGTATTAATTATCTTCCCACCCAGTTTTCCACCTGCAATCCTTAAACCCGTGAGCGTACAAACCGGTAACATGGGTAACACATTAAACCGGGCACCTAGGTAACACAATATTATAAAGTAAGGCATAGGAGGAACCCCTATTCCATGAACAGATTTATATATAGCATTGAACAGCCCTGAACCTTTTGTACCCTCTTGCTCACGGATAGTTTTAACTTTATTTTCACCCTCATAAAGTATCACGCGCATTGCTTTATGTCGTAAATTTTGAAAATCAGAAAGCTTTTTAGCAAATAAAATTTCTGTAATATTCCATAGTCCAGCGTCATTACGAACGATCATTTCATCCGCTTCTAAAGCAGATAAAATACCATCCCTCCCTTCTGGTAATGGAAGCTTTAAAAGATCAAAGTAAGCAGGGTAATCAAGCAATGAAATAACCTGTTCTACAGGGGTATTTTCAGCTGCTATCTCTCTTTCAAAAGGCGTATTATCCAGCGCTCGCCATAGCTCACGCGCTTTTTCAGCGTTATCTTTAAGCTTTTTCTTATAACTACCAATACGAATAAACTCAACACCCTTAAACTGTACAGGGTGACGAAATGCAGCACTTATTTCTAATAAAACAACGGCTTTATTATCTATGCTTAATTCATAAAAATGGAAATTAATTTTAGGTTCTAATAACCGTAACAACCAGTTTTCCAGCTCCTCATTACCCACTTTAAAAGTGCTAGGCTGAAAAGTCGTGCCTACAATATTATGCCTCTTCATCCACTCTATTTTGTTTAAATACAACCCACTCTGTTTCTTGTGGTAAACCACACAATTCATGCACAAGGCTAATCTGGTAATCATCTGGGTAAGCATTAATAGTTGCAAAAGTATGTACAGTAAAAACCGCGTCCTTCGACTCTGCTCTGGGTGCTACTCTGTAGCCTGAGCGGAGTCAAAGGTGGTGCTGGTATGTAAAGACTTATGCAACGATTAATACTAAACTCAAAAAACTATCAACCTAATGAAAAATCAACATCCTCATACACATCCACTAGTGGACATTGCATCCCGACACTAGCAAATTCAACCATTGCATCTTCACCCGAAAAGCTAAACAACTCCCAACGATTCAGTTTATTTAAACGAAAAATTTCCAGATGGTGCTTACGAGGATCAACAAGTACATATTCCTGTAAACTCTCTAATTGCCGATAGGTAGCAAACTTATCTCCCCTATCATAGGCCTCTGTACTAGTTGATAATACCTCAACGACTAACACAGGTGACTGCTTCATCGTTTTACGCTGGCGATCATCAGCATCACAAGTAACCATCACATCAGGGTAGAAATAGGCCTCATCTTCATTAATGCGGACACGCATATCTGATGCATATAAACGACAACCAGAACCACGTAAATGCGTTTTCAAAGCTAATGCAACATTTAAGCTGACGATGACATGAGCATCCTCAGCACCCGCCATTGCATTGACCTCACCACGAACATATTCATGCTTCTCATCTGCCAATTCCTCACCCTTAAGATACTCTTCAGGAGTCAACATTAATTTTTCAGCAGGATTACTAGACATATTACCTCTCATTTGCCATTTGATAGTTATAGCTGTTTCCTTGAATACTTTAAAATTCTAACACGAATTTTCTAAAACTAAGATAGCGCTAGCTATATAAGGAAAACCCTCCTAAACTTAATGACAAGCTCGTTACAAAATGACACTTTTTTGACAAAACCTGACACAAAATGACGATTTAAAAGTCACACCCTATCCGCTTAAAACCACCACTAGCCACATAAACACCTGATTATGCTTATTTCATCACCACTTATCGGTTCGATTATTAGAATTGGCACGGCATCTGCATAATATCTCCCGAACACATGGTTCAATGTTTACTAATAATAAAACAACAAGAGAAAATAAAAATGAAAAAACAACAATCTGGTTTCACACTAATCGAATTAATGATCGTAGTAGCTATCATCGGTATTCTTGCTTCTATCGCAATGCCTGCTTATCAGGACTACATCGGTCGTTCTCAAGCTTCAGAAGGCGTTATCTTAATGGACGCACAAAAGTCTACAATTACAGAAGTATATGCAGACACAGGATCTTTCACGGGTATCAACAGTGCTACACATGGCATCTTAACTGCTACAAGTATTACTGGTAAGTATGTAAGTCAAGTAGCTGTAGCTGATAGCGTAGTTACTGCTACATTTAAAGCTACTGGGGTGAGTAAGGAACTTCAAGGTAAGACTATCGTTCTAACACCAACTGATTCTAACGGAATTGTTTCATGGGCTTGTACTACAACTGCTGCCAAGAAAATGGTTCCCGCTTCATGTCGTGGTTAATTTACAACGCGTAATATAGGACAAAAAGCCTTTCATTATGAAAGGCTTTTTTTATGTTCAGCAGGTATTAACAAGTATCGTGTAATCTTATTACGTTACAATAATTTAAAATATAACACTACTGCTTACGGTCGATGGGGTTTGACCTCCACAGCTCATTAGTGATCTTCAAAAACTAGGCAATAGTAAAAAACGGCTAGAGCAATGCTATTCAATAATAAAAACAAGATCAAGATATGCATTTAAAAAAAGAATTTAAATACAGTGATGCTTTATGGGGTACGGTCTTTCTAGTGTTACTCTTGGTAACTTACCAAATATACTTACCTGGCACTCATGGTGTTTTTATTTTTGATGATCTACCCAATTTATCTCCATTAGGTAGATACACAAATTTCAGTCTATGGGATAACTTCAGATTATTTATTCTTGAAGGAAGCTCTGGTCCAACAGGGCGACCTATTAGTCTCGCCAGTTTTTATTTAAACGATGTTAGTTGGCCTAGTTTACCTAGCGGGTTTATACGCACTAATATACTCATTCATTTATTAAATGGTGTTTTAGTGTACTGGTTTAGTCTTAAACTATCTAATACGCTTGAATTATCAAAGAATGTTAAGACATTTTTTGCCTTAATCATAACGGCTTTTTGGCTTTTACACCCAATGCACACCACCACGGTACTTTATATTATTCAGCGCATGACTGAATTAAGTGCCACTTTTATGCTTGCAGGGCTAATTTTCTATTTATCGGGTCGGGAGCAACTGAAAGACAACCTGAAAAAAGGCTTCTCCATATTGTTTTTAGGTATAGGTTTAAGTCTTATATTCGCTGTTTTTAGTAAGGAGAACGGTATTCTACTGGTTGCTTATATTTTGGTAGTTGAATTTTTTTTGTTGCAACCCTTACACTCTAAACCGCCAAGATATTTTTATTACTGGTTGACTCCAGCTGTTGTAGCCCCCTTCATTACCATTATCATCTATCTCGGGCTTCATACTAATCCTGAAAACTTTGCTAACCGTAATTTTACGCTATCAGAAAGACTACTCACAGAACCACGTATTTTATTTGATTATATCCATCATATACTGATACCAGATATGGCAGATATCACCCTGTTTCATGATGATTTCATTATTTCAAAATCCCTTCTTAGCCCATGGACGACACTGCCTTCCATCGTAGGTCTGCTATTGCTTTCAACTATAGCTTTTATTTTAAGAATAAAAGCCCCCGTTATTGGCTTTGCAATTGCCTGGTTTTTTGTAGGTCACCTTATTGAGTCAACCGTACTACCCTTGGAGCTTTATTTTGAGCATAGAAATTATTTACCTCTCTTAGGTATTGGGGTTGTAATCTCATGGTATACAAGCCGGTTTTTAATTTCAAAGAAATATAAAATAATTACGACTATTTTAATTTGCATCCTTTTAGCATTAAACGCATCTATAACCTTTCAAAATACTAAGCAGTGGGGTAAACCATTAGAGTTAAGCATAAACTGGTATCATTCACATCCACAATCTGAGCGTATGCGACAACTATACCTTTCTCTAACAAAACTCTACAACACTAAGCCAGACATGATTCATAATCAGGAAACTAACCAGTTAAATGAAGATTCAATGTTTTATGTAACAACTGTAATGCTAAACTTAGCTGATACTTGTTTAGCCAATGATGTATCACCTAGTATTTTGGAGTCAGTAGTACATGAAATTAAAACCCATTCAATTCATGCAACTTCAAGTATTGCATTAACGGATTTCTTCAAAAACTGGCAAGCAGGAAAATGTGACACTTTAAGTACAAAAGATATCGAGTCATTCCTATTAAAGCTATCAACTTTAAATAAAGTAAAAAATGTCGGAGTATTAGCTCATAATATCCACTTATCACTTTCTGAACTTTACCGAGCACAAAAAGATTTGAGTAACACCATGATTCACCTTGATAAAGCATATGTATATCACCCTACCTATGTCTTACTAGAATTACGTGCAGCCACACTTTCTTCTGCAGGTCTTAATGAGGAAGCACTGGATGTTTTAGATGACACCAGACTACTTAAGAGGAATATTAGGGAACGACTAGCCTTAACTATTCAACAAAAAGAATTAAATCAGTTAAAACAAATAATTCGCAAGAAAAAGTAATAAGTTCTAGACAAGTAGGCTGCGATCCACGAATAAAAGATTTACAACATAATGCACCTCCTTATAGACAAGTATTTAAGTCTTTAAATATCGACAAGTTACAGTCGTGATAATCTTTCCGTCTAAGTTGGTAAGTCTCTAATTTTATGCTTAATCTAAAATTTGAACAACAAACACTAAAAACTGAAATTATTGATTTACAACAGCCCTTAGACTTATGTATTAATGGTTTCAAAAGTAATGACATACATCTGGAGACGGGGCTTCAGCCCCGTTAAGCCGAGACTGAAGTCTCGGTTCCATGAGTATGTGCCAATACATATGAAACCATTAATATAAGGAGATACATTTAATAAATTTAATGGGGTAGTAAAGGAAAACCCTAGATTGGTTTAAGACTTTTATCTAATAATAACAAAAGGTTAATAAAATTATGTTTAAATCAAAATTAAAAGCATCTGTCACTCACCTAATGCTCAGTGCCATTGTTATTGGTACTTTACTCACCTTTGTACACCTCTATTGGTATCCCGGTGTCATTGCAAATATTGCAGGCCTATCTGCCATTGTAATAATTATGGTGGCAATAGATTTAACACTAGGGCCGTTGTTAACCTTTATCGTCTACAAACCTGGCAAGCAAGGTCTTGCTTTTGATCTTGCTGTGATTGGAGTTTTCCAGATTGCAGCACTAGCCTATGCAACGCATACCATCTACGAAGGACACCCTATTTACATTACTTATGCAGCGGATCGTTTCACGTTGATCACTGCTAATGAAGTAGACCCACAACAAGCCAAGCTGGAGGTCTTCAAAAAATCAAAGTTAACTGGCCCTAGTATCGCTTATGCAAAACAACCCGATAATCCAAAAAAAGCTGAGAAAATCATGTTTGATGTGCTGGCTGGTGCTCCCGATATTGATAAACGACCAGAACTTTACGAATCCATAGATAAGCACTTAGTGGATGTATTTGCAAAAAGTATAGACCCAGAAAAAATGCTTAAACATGAAGCAACCAAAGCAGAATTAATGAAGTTTATCGATAAACACGGGCATCAAGACAAGTTTGCTTATCTACCTCTTTCAGGGCAAGGCAAAGATGTGATATGGGCATTAGACAAAAAGACAGGTAAGCCTGTTGATGTTATTAATATTAACCCCTGGACAATGGCAGTGAATACGCATTAACAGGAAGGGTCGGAATAACATCCCCTTGTTATCGAATCAAGCGAGTCAAGGAATCAATAGTCAGTTGCAGGACATATCACTCGTTTTGAGCCACGGAGTACTGATAGAAAAAGCGTGAGATATCAGGATCAAGCCGGCAATTGATCCTTTGGAGTAATTGCAATAAAGAAGTTACTGATATAGACCAGTTATCAATCAAGTCAGAAGGTAGCCGTTATGCAAACATGGCATATACAAGATACAAAAGCATGTTTCAGTCAATTTTTAGGAGCCTGTATTAAAAATAGCTCTCAGCTTGTGACAAAACGAGGGGGCAAAGCGGCGGTGCTTGTCCCTGTTAAAACATGAAAAAAGAATGCAAGAAACCTCGAAGCCTTCTTTAAAAGCTTTGTTATTATCAGATGAAGGCTGAGGTGACGTAATGATACCTAAACGAGGCAAAGCCAAACAGCGTAGTGTACAAAAGGTTTTGTAACATGTATTTGTTAGATACAAATATCGTATCAGAATTACATCGACAAAAACCACATGGAGCAGTTGTTGCATGGCTTGAATCTATAGCGGATAAAGACTTGTTTTTATCCACAGTCACTCTGGCTGAAATTCAATCAGGGATAGAGCTTACCCGAGATCAAAACACTCAAAGAGCAAAGGAGCTAGAAGACTGGCTAGATTCAGTTTCTACTATTAATCGCTGCATAAGTCTTTACATACAAGCACCGCCTTCGACTCCGCTCAGGCTACAGAGTAGCACCCTGATGATATGGACTCCTCTCCCTTATACTGCCGGGTTAATAAACTAAACAAATCAGTTGTTACTACAAAATTGGCAGATAAGAATGCCGAAAAAAGAAAAGCTCTTGCTGCTGGAGAGTATGAGATACTTCAAAAACTAGCCGAGCTTGAACGAAATTATTTCTGGTTGGCAAGCAATGAGCTACACAACAAAGAAACTGACTCCTCAACCATTAAAGCGATATCAGATACTGCTTTAGAACTCTCTAACCTAGTATATGTCTATGAAGAAAGTGAATTTACAAAAGAACTTTTGAAAATATTAAACGATGAGAGTTACGAAACATACAATAAAAAATGGAAGCATATCTTAGATCTAATGGGGTCTAAAATTAGACCAACTTATAAAAAATATATAAAAGAGCTTAATGACAATAATATAGCCTTAATGGCTCAAGATGGTTTTGTAGCAAAAGCTCCAGCATCAGGTAGGTTTAGAATGGGAGTGTAATTTTGGAAATGCAAATAATCACTTTGTAATTTAGTTTATACCTGAATCCGTGACTTCATGAGCGCAGATTAGACAACAAGCATCTGATATAAA
>JALXAX010000009.1 GCA_026991755.1 Thiotrichaceae bacterium
GTCAAGGATGCTTTGGAGGATGAAGAAACCCGCAAGGCACTTTACCAGCGCTTCCTGGTTTCTCAAAAATATGCCCAGATTGATCCTTGGAAAGCGCGCGCAGAACAAGATGACTTGCGTCAAGAATTTATCCCTATCAAAGAACTGGACACCGTATAATGGGACATTGGATAGAAGTTGGTAACAAGAATAATATTCCTGTTTTGGGATCCCGTATTATACGCCGCAAGGAAGGGGATATCGCATTATTCAGGACTGAAAAAGACGAGGTCTATGCCCTGGATAATAAGTGCCCCCATGAAGGCGGCCCCTTGTCTGAAGGCATTGTCCATGGCTGCCGCATTACGTGTCCTTTGCATAACTGGGTTATGGAACTCGACACAGGCAAGGCGGTTGCTCCTGATGAAGGTCAGGCCAGGACATATCCCGTCAAGGTCGAAAATGGCATTGTTTCAGTAGAATTATAAGGCAAGAGAAAAGATAGATATGCACCTTAGCAAAGTGAAAGTTATAGAGTGATAACGCCAAACATTGAAAACGATTTTGTCAAGGCAAGCTGCCCTTATTGTGGGGTGGGATGTGGTGTGCTTGCCAAAGTCGAGGACAATGGGGTTGTCACTGTACGGGGAGACAAAAACCATCCTGCCAATTATGGGCGTTTATGCTCTAAAGGTACAGCATTGGCAGAAACGGTCTATCATGAAGACCGCCTGCTTTATCCTGAAATTGATACTGTGCAGGTCAGCTGGGAACAGGCCTTGCGCACTGTGGCTGGCGAATTTGGCAAGATTGCTGCCAAATATGGTTCTGACGCTGTGGCCTTTTATGTTTCAGGACAGTTGCTGACAGAAGACTATTATGTTGCCAACAAGCTGATGAAGGGATTTATTGGCAGTGCCAATATTGATACCAATTCACGGCTTTGCATGTCTTCTCCGGTTATGGCACACAAACGCGCTTTTGGTGAAGACCTGGTGCCTGGCTGTTATGAAGATATTGAACGCGCCCGTATGATTGTGCTGGTTGGGACAAATACAGCATGGTGTCATCCTGTCCTTTACCAGCGGATCGTCAAGGCCAAAAAAGACAATCCAGACCTCTTTATTGTCCTGCTTGATCCGCGCAAGACCCAGACAGCGGGCATTGCTGACCTGCACCTTGATCTGGCACCAGGCACTGATGCTGTTTTGCTGAGTGGTTTGCTGGCCTATCTTGAGACAGACAGCGAACGCAATATCCTGTTTACAGAAAACTTTACAACAGGACTGGAAAGCGCTTTGGCAGCTGCCCAGAAAACAGCACCTTCCCTTAAGACTGTTGCGCAAAAATGCCGCCTTGATGAACAGGACGTTCTGGCCTTTTACCGTCAGTTTTCACGCACAGAGCGTGTTGTTTCCCTGTTTTCACAAGGTGTCAACCAGTCAAGAAGTGGCACAGATAATGGCAATGCCCTGATTAACTGCCATTTGTTTACCGGGCGTATTGGCCGCCCTGGTATGGGGGTTTTTTCCCTGACAGGCCAGCCCAATGCCATGGGCGGGCGAGAGGTGGGTGGCCTGGCAACCATGCTGGCTGCCCATATGGAAATTGATAATGCCAAGCATGGCCATCTTGTCCAGCGTTTCTGGAACAGTCCCCATATTGCCTCAAAGCCTGGCGCCAAAGCTGTTGATCTGTTCCAGAAAATAGAATCTGGAAAAATTAGGGCTGTCTGGATTATGGGCACAAATCCTGTGGTATCCATGCCAGAGGCAAACCGTGTCCGTAAAGCCCTTGAAAAATGCCCTCTTGTTGTCGTCAGTGACTGCGTTCGCAATACAGATACCGTTGATATGGCGCGGATCAGACTGCCAGCCCTGACCTGGGGGGAACGCAATGGCACCCTGACAAATTCAGAGCGCTGCATAACCCGCCAGCGGCCTTTCTTGCCTATTCCTGGTCTGGCACGACCTGACTGGCAAATTATCAGTGATGTTGCCCGTTATATGGGTTTTGAGGATGCTTTTCCCTATCAAAAACCGGCAGAAATCTTTCGCGAACACGCAGCCCTGTCAGGTTTTGGCAATAATGGTGACCGTGCTTTTGATATTAGCGAACTGTCCCATCTTTCTGATACTGAATATGATGCGTTACAACCTATCCAGTGGCCTGTAACCCCTTTTAGTCCCCATGGTACAAAAAGGCTGTTTTCTGATGGGCGTTATTATACACCAGACCAGAAAGCCCATTTTATAACGATCAAACCCTGTAGCCAAAAGACCAAAACCAGTTCCGATTTTCCTTTTATCTTAAATACCGGAAGAGTGCGCGACCAGTGGCATACCATGACCCGCACAGGAATGTCGCCGCGCCTGTCTTCTCATATTGTAGAACCTTTTGTTGAAATCCATCCAGATGATTGTCATGCCTGCAACGTAACCGATGGCGGCCTAGCCAAAGTCTCCAGCCCTTATGGTCATGTAATTGTCCGCGTTGTTTCCAGCGCAGATCAAAAAAAGGGCTGCCTGTTTGTACCAATGCACTGGAATGATCATTTTTCAGCGCGGGCGCGGGTTGGCACTCTGGTTCAGGCTGTGACTGACCCTGTCTCGGGACAGCCTGATTTCAAGCATTACGTTGCCAATATTTCAGCCTATGATCCTGAATGGTATGGTTTTATTCTCTCACGCAGGCAACTTGGGCTAACAAATCCGCATTATTGG
>JALXAX010000010.1 GCA_026991755.1 Thiotrichaceae bacterium
GTAGTGCACAGATAGGGTCAATTTCTGTAACCCAAACTGTTGCGCCTAAGCCGCGTAGAGATTGTGCACAGCCTTTACCAACGTCGCCGTAACCTAATACAACTGCAATTTTACCTGCAATCATTACGTCTGTTGCGCGCTTGATGCCGTCAACTAAAGACTCACGACAACCGTAAAGGTTATCAAATTTAGACTTTGTTACAGAGTCGTTTACGTTGATTGCTGGGTAGATTAGCTCGCCTGATTTTTCCATTTCGTATAAACGGTGAACACCGGTTGTAGTCTCTTCAGTAACACCTTGGATATTTGGACGGATGTTTGAGTACCAGTTTGGTGATGTCTTTAGTTTCTCTTTAATAGAGTTGTAAAGCGCAACTTCTTCTTCACTTTCTGGGTTATCAAGAACTGAAAGATCAGACTCAGCTTTTGTGCCAAGCTCGATCAGCATAGTAGCATCGCCACCATCATCAAGAATCATGTTAGCTGTTTCGTTACCGAATTCAAAAATCTTGTGTGCGTAATCCCAGTACTCATCCAAAGTTTCGCCTTTAGTAGCAAAAACGGGTACACCCGTAGCCGCGATAGCTGCTGCTGCGTGATCTTGAGTTGAGAAGATGTTACAAGATGCCCAACGTACTTCAGCACCAAGAGCCGTTAGTGTTTCAATCAAAACACCTGTTTGGATTGTCATGTGTAAAGAACCCGCAATACGCGCGCCTTTAAGTGGTTGTTCGTCAGCGTATTTTTTACGTAGTGCCATAAGGCCTGGCATTTCAGTTTCAGCGATAGTTAATTCTTTGCGACCCCAGTCAGCTAGGGCGATATCAGTTACGATATAATCGTTCATTGTGTTTCTCTCATGTGTAGATTGAGGAGCGTCGTTGGAAATTTTAGATCACCTCTGAGCCTAGAGCTGGGTAGCTCGCAACGCTCCTCAGAGGTGTAGAAATTAATTAATTTTAAGTGTTAGATTTAAGTTCGTCTGCTTTATCTGTCTTTTCCCAAGGAAGACCAATATCTTCACGACCAAAGTGACCGTAAGCCGCTGTTTGGCGGTAAATTGGCTGAAGTAGATCAAGCATCGTCACAATGCCGAATGGGCGAAGATCAAAAGTAGCACGTACTAGTGCTTCTAGTTTCTCATCACTCATTGTGCCTGTGCCAAATGTTTCAATTGAAATTGAAGTAGGTTCTGCAACACCAATTGCGTAAGAAACTTGAATCTCACAACGATCCGCAAGACCTGCTGCAACGATATTCTTAGCTACATAACGACCAGCATAAGCTGCAGAACGATCAACCTTCGATGGGTCTTTACCAGAGAATGCACCGCCACCGTGACGTGCCATTCCACCGTAAGTATCAACAATAATTTTACGACCAGTAAGGCCGCAATCACCAACTGGGCCACCGATAACAAAGTTACCCGTTGGGTTAATGTGGTATTGGGTGTCTGCATTTAACCACTCAGCAGGTAAAATCGGCTTAACGATTTCTTCCATTACCGCTTCTTGCAACTCTTTAAGATCCATTGGATCATGTTGAGTAGAAAGAACAACAGCATCGATAGCAACAGGCTTATCGTCTTCGTAACGGAAAGTTACCTGACTTTTTGCATCTGGGCGTAAAAATGGTAATTTTCCATTTTTCATTAACTCAGCTTGCTTTGCGACTAAAAGGTGAGAGTATGTAATTGGAGCAGGCATTAAAACATCTGTTTCATTGCTCGCGTAACCAAACATTAAGCCTTGGTCGCCTGCGCCTTGTGATTCTTTATCAGCACGATCAACACCCATTGCGATATCAGGTGATTGTTGGCCAAGCGCATTAAGTACGGCACAAGACTCACCATCAAAACCAACATCAGAAGAGTTGTAGCCGATGTCACTTACGACTTCGCGTACGATCTTTTCATAATCAATAACGGCAGATGTTGTAACTTCACCTGCAAGCACAACCATGCCTGTTTTAACCATGGTTTCACAGGCAACACGTGCTTCAGTATCTTGTTCTAGAATTGCATCAAGTACGGCATCAGAAATTTGATCTGCCATTTTATCGGGGTGGCCCGCTGATACAGACTCGGAAGTAAATAGATGATTCCCAGCCATAATAAGTTCTCCTTAAAATATAGCTGAGCGTCGTTGCAAAATATTAACTGTTTGAGCCTAGCCTGACTGCTTCTCATAACGAGAGTGCCAGATTGCAACGCTCCTCAAACATTGGGCGTGGGATTCTATACCATTAAGGAAACTATTTCCAGCATCATTAGTAATATCGGTGGTGGGGTTGTCTGGCCAAAGAAATGGTTGTTTGGCATATCCCTAATTAGATGTTGCTCATTAGATCTATTTACTACAAAATGTTTGATCCAAATTCTTGCCCCAATTTTATTTTAATAATAATTATTAAAATAATCACAGAGCTTGGTAAGTACTATATAAAATAATAGATTTCTATGTTGCTTGGCTTGAATAACTTTCAGGCTACACAGCAATCTATTATTCAAACTACAAACCTATCAAGGAGAGCCTTAATGTCAAATCGTGCAACACTGGCTAACGCCATACGCGCTCTTACTATGGACGCTGTTCAAATCCCTAACTCTGGTCACCCTGGTGCACCAATGGGAATGGCTGATATAGCAGAAGTACTTTACAACGACTTTATGAACCATAGTCCAACTAACCCTAACTGGGC
>JALXAX010000011.1 GCA_026991755.1 Thiotrichaceae bacterium
AAAATTCAGTTTTGGATTGTTCTAAAATAAAGCGTTTCATTTTTTCACCTGACAAGTGAGATTTTGGTTAGTAATATTTAACGCTATTATATCTTTTATATCAGATGCTTGTTGTCTAATCTGCGCTCATGAAGTCACGGATTCAGGTTGAAGAAAGGAAGTTATTACTAGCCACTAGCTTGATTAAACCCAAATAGCAGTTCCAGCGACGACAAAACACACCTAATTACTACAAATACTCAGTCACAGCTGCTGTACACTCCAGAGATAGATCTACGTACGTATGATAAATTCAGGAGGAACAAGCCCTTTTAGCTCATCAATGACAGCATTGGGTATAGAAACACTTGAAAAGCATTCTGCTAACAACTCTAAAGCATCAAGTTTTGATAAGAAAATGAGTGGACTCGTATTGGAAACTACTTTCATGCTGATTGGGATGCAAGCTTCTCTACAGTTGCCATATCTTCTAACACAGACTCATCATCTACGATAAAGCCTTTACCAAAATGCTCATCAAGCCGACTAAGAAAGGCATCAAAAGATAGATTAGCTAATGCAGCAGCCCTTGCAAAACTAACTTTCCTTGCATGATACAAGCTTGCCGCCATAAAAAAATCAGCCGCATTATTCCCAAGAGGATCCAGGATTTCATCAAATTGTTTTTGAAGTGTCATACGACCTCCTTTGACTGAGAGCTATAATAGTTATGATTGATATTATCATACTATAAGTTATCTGCTTTATGGATAGATTAGGCTAAAACAGTCACAACCTCTTCTTTAGAACTATCCTCAACAGGATCAATACTAATTCGTGTACATGACTCCAAATAATGAGAGAACGCATTGGATAATTTCATTTGATCAGGAGTATGACACTTAGCTTCAAATATTTTGGGCGATGCCACAATAACAGCAGCACATTGCGCTCTAGAAACTGCAACATTCAACCGATTAGCACTATAAAGAAAACTCATTCCTCTGGGTGCATCCTTTGATGAAGAACTAGTACAGCTACAGTAGTCATGATTTATTTCTCATCAAAGGTTAATTGCATAGGTTTATAATATCAAAAGCAGCACAGGGAGTTCCTAAACATCCTTTAACTCAAAGTTTTTTTTCTTATTGGTATTAAATAGCACTCGCCCATATCGATCACTCTCTTTTTTAAAATCAATATCCAACAGTTGAATGATCTTTAGCACTCTCTTCTGATGCTCAATCATTTGTGCATCGAGCATAACCTGATAAAACAGTGTCTCTTCATCCTCTTGGTCTAGGATATTATTCTCTATTGACTCACCCGTTAACTCTTGAATAGATAAGGTTATAAACATAGAGCCGATAGCCGTCCGCAAAAGCGATACCAATATCCCCCTCTAACGTCAATGTGATCTTATGGTTAGTGTTAGCAAAAAAGTGAGCACAAACCATTTTGAATAGAAACTTACTATCGGTATCAATAAACGCATTGTCACCTTGCCAGTACACATTAGTAACAATATTCATAGGATCTTGGTTTTTCAATATTCCCTTTGATTTCCACTGTGCCCTTTTAATAACAGTTTTCATTATTGATTTCTCTCAAATTCTGGTGAAGAACTTTCACCTCATGTTCTAAAATCGAGACCACGTTCATATGTTGATAAGCATAGCGCCTTGTTTATCGGTATCAAAAGCAGTTCAATACCTGAAGGGAAAAGCTCACATAAGTTATTATCAAAGTATAGCCATCTACGTAAAAGGTATTGGGGTCAGCACTTATTGACGGGAATTCTTTCATAAGTAGAACCAACAGCAGGCAATTTTTGTGTCTCAGGATACTTAAAATAACCCAAAACATTTCCCACTACGAACTGATCAACTAATTTATTTATTCATTCAATGCTTTTAATAAAGCATCCCTAGCATCCTGATAAAACTGAATATCCACTTTGGTAGCCATATCATCTGATAAGTCATATAACTGCCTACGACATGTAACTGGCATCAATAATGCTGATGCACCTTTTTCAACGGCTAGTTCTGCAATATTTATAGCACTATGGATTGTTTCTATTGAACCACCAAGGTTAATTTCACCAACAACAATAAGACCACCTTTAATTGATTTCTTTAATAGACTACTACACATTGCAATTAAAGATGCCACGCCTAGCTTCGAGCCTCGCTTGGATGCATCAAACGCTCTTAACTGTATGGTAAACTCATGCGCTCTCGGTTCTCTATCACCAACAAGCTGCATAGTTCTGGCATAGAGGTTTTGTTCTGCATACCGTACTGATTCTCTAAACGCAGGAGGTACAGGATTATTTAGAATTTTCACCCCAGAACCACGTCCTTCATTGACTTCTATTCTATACAGCCCAGCATTATCATCAACCTCTTGACCACCTTCACTAATCGTCCATATCTGCCCAGGCTCTAAAGGATCTTCTCCTACCTCACTATCAGACCTTAGTTCAGGTGTTGCAACAAATTGTTCTAAACCATCATCACCCAAGAAATAACTAAAGTGTGTATTTCTAAATTCTGCAGCACCAATACGTTTTTGTTGTTCTTTAACTCTTCGTCGAACCTCAAGAGCCAAACGTACTGCCCATTCAAGGTCTTCATCACTTACTGCCATTTCAGGTGTTGGGTACATTAATTTAAGCAAACCAGAAACTGTTTTATTTACTGCATTTGTATCACGTCCACTTAATGCTCCTCCATAATGAACACGATTTTGTAATGTTGAAATTCGGCTTTGAAGCCTTAACCGACTTAAACATTCTGACAAAAAATCACTAACCAGACCAAAATGATCGGTCAATAATTCTTTATTCATTTTGGGAATATCCCAGCCAGGTGCATAACAGTGGACTCGATCCATCCAGGCGGTATCATCACGCATTTCTTTTGGCAGAGGACCAAACAAATGACCAACACGCTGTTGGTGCTCTACATCTACATCAAAATTACCTAAAAATACTAATGAGCCATCAGCCCTTATGCTTTCTTTACCTCGACTAAATTCACCCGATTCCATATACCCCTTCATAATATTAATGCCCTCCTTGGAATCAAATGAAATACCACTGATTTCATCAAAGCACACCACATCGTACTGGCATACCAAACCACGTGCTCCTGTGCTGTTATTAACAAACATCTTGGCAATAGTTGCTTTACCTCCTGAAATTAGATGGGAATAAGGTGATACTTGTTGAAATAAGTGACTCTTACCCGTACCTCTAGGCCCTAACTCCACTAGATTATAATTATTTTCAACTAAAGGAATCATTCGTAACAAAGTGACATCCTTTGCTCTCTCTTCAAATTTATCAGGTTCTAAGCCTATTGAACGTAGTAGAAAATCTTTCCATTCAGCACTCGTGAATTGCTCACGTGCTTTAGCTAGTGTATCCAAAACATCACGCTTAGAAAGCTGTATAGGGCGAATATCCTTAACACCAAAAGCATCACCACTATTTTCTTCTGCAATGAGTGCATCATACTCAAGCGTTATTTCCGCATAAAACCCACCTGTTAAAAGGCGCTGATTATCATCAACGAGCTGATCACTTATTCTAACCTTGTTCAATTGAACACTGGGTAATGTAGCAATATAGCCCTTATCTGCCTGACTAAAACGCGCACTGACCAAGTCAATCAATTTTACAGAGCCATTTTTATAGGCTTGCGCCTTAAATAATTCTTCTTCCCCTGCCCTGACTGTTCTGGATTCTAACTGTCGTTGAACAATCTCCAGCCCCTCTTCAATCTCTTCAGGGTCAGTACTAGCGCAATATCGCCCAAGTAAAAACTCAACAACATAAGTCGGCACAGGGAATTGTCGTGCAAATGTTCTTACAAGGTCTTTACGAACCAGATAGCCATCTAAATGAGTAGCAGCAATTTCGTCTAAATGATCCAGTTCCATCATCCTGATTATTCTCCTCCAATCTTGATTATACGCTGATCAATTAACTCACCATTACCATCAAGGATGGCAATAATTGCATCGTTCCCCAGCAGGTCTTCATCTTCCACAACAACAGAAGCAATGCCTGTTTTCTTTACAGGCTTGATATTCATCACAACACTACTGGAAGCATCACCAGCATTTAGCCTTATATCAACCATGACATCCGAATATGCTCCAGCTACAGCAATATTACAGCGCAACCCTCGCCAAGAGTAATCGGTTATTTCACAAGTGATCTTCGTTTTCTTATCGGCGGTATTAGTCAGCATAATAATAGGCGTTAAGCACTCTTGCAGGCTCAAGCCACCATGTGCATACTCCTCTCCTTTTTTATAACAACTAATACCATCCGCCAATGCAAAACTTTGTTCAGGGTTCCAATGCCAGGGATACAAGTGCTCCTGACTTTGTGAACCCAATTTTATCAAAGCACAACGACTCCATTTAGTTTCAACCAGAGCAGCAGGGAGCAGGGTTTTAGGTAATCCACCAGGCAATAGTAACCAGCCATGATCAGTCACCAAGCGGATATGTTGCCAACCTGCCTTAAAAAGCTGTTCAATACGATCTTCTACTTCATCCAGCAATATATCGATATGCTTTGCAAGCTTCCAGCCTCGATGATGACCTTCTGAGTCAATATCACCTGTTTCACACCAAGCCTTACCACTAACATCCCCTACAGCAGACTTTTCTAACTTTTGCCAACCAGAAGTCTCCAGCAATTTTTTAAAATAATGAGAAGACAATGTTTTACCTGAGTCAGCTAGACAAGGAGAAAAATCCTTATTACCAAGCTTACCTGACAACTGCGTATGAATAGGTGAAACAGCAGGTTTTCCCGTAGCGGTAACACTGGGCAAGGCTGCCCATACCGACATGAACGATGCACTTATCCCTTTACTCTCAAGCCGCTCCAGAAAATACTTAGCAATATCAAAACGGAAACCATCTATAAAGAAAACAACCTCGCTATCCATAGTGTCAGGGATTTTAGAGAGCTGATCCTGTTTGTTACTATAACCCTCTTCTAATACCACCTTTTGCAATGCACGTGCTCCTGTTTGCGCCCAATCGGTATAAACAGCTCTAATAGCAGCAGAGACAGCTACAAATACTTCAGAACCATCAACTTCTTTAAGAGCCTGAATAACTGCATTATCCGCTTTCCAGCCAAAGGTTTGATACCTGTCACTCATATCCTCAAGACTCAATCCAGACAATGGTTCATTGCTTATTTGTGCAAGCTCATTTAACCAAAATAAAGCATTAGCTAAAGACGAATGGCCTAACTCAGACCAGATTAATTCTCTTCTTTCGCCATGCTGTGTTTCTGCCGCTATTATCTTGTCTCTCGCATCATTAGGGGAAAGTTCTTCCAAGCTCGTTAGCAACTGACAAAGGTCTTTTTCTTTCCTATCATTCCATTGTGGAAACCCAGAGAAATCAGCAAATAAATCACTAGGCAAAGGTGCTTTTTTGATTTGATCAGGAATATTAGGGTAACGGGTTGCCGCTTCACAAAAACGTTCCCATACAGGTTGCCAAGGGCCTTCATGAGTAGCCAATTTTTCAGCCCCCGTTAAAACACCTTCCGTTTCAGGATTAAAATCTAATTGTGATTTTGTAATTTCAACAAATGCCTGCCACTCCGTTTCACTTCGGCTCTCTCGAAAAGTATCTCCCTGATCTAACCACAGCAATAGATCTCGCACAGGATCGCCATCAATTAGTAGAGTATTAAAATAATCCTTATCAAGACGTTTCCCCTGTAGTAAATGAATATCAACATCTAATAACTGAGGTAAAGAAAGCTGTAAAGCATGTTGTGTTTTTCTATCCTGAGCAATATCAATCCCCAACCCGCCCTGATCAGATTTTAGAAATGACAATGCCGTCCAGTCTTTTGAATTAATCTGTGACCAGATTACACCGCGATATTGTAATTCAGCCAACGGCCTTAAATACTCAGCACAAGACTCAACAGCGCGAATCTCTTGACGACTAACACCAGGTAAATAAAGTATGGGGATTTGACCATTCAGGCTAACACCTTCAATGGTTTCGGCAATGACACAACGCAACCAGATAGCTGGCCCTGTATTAATTTCAGGCTGATAATTACCCAATATATAAAGCTGGGGTAACTGCTGTTGCAAACGCGGAATAATGGTATGCCACTGTTTGTTTTTATCAGGCCAAAGAATAGCGGCAGGTGCGACTTCGATGGCAGGATTATAAATTGCAGACCCTGA
The DNA here is from genome assembly GCA_026991755.1 of Thiotrichaceae bacterium. GTDB lineage: Bacteria > Pseudomonadota > Gammaproteobacteria > Thiotrichales > Thiotrichaceae > HyVt-477. Next base: position 6,228 of record JALXAX010000011.1, read on the forward strand.
TAGCTTATCTACCAGTAGATTTAGAACAGATGTCATTAACAGCTACCAGCACAAAAGAAGATTAAGGGTATCTCTATTAATTCATGGTTCGTTTTACTGAGGCTAGAATTAATAGAGATACCCTTAAGGTGATTACAGATGAAAGAACTAAGCATCTTGTTCCTCTGGTTCAGTCTCACTCGTATCACCCGTTATAAAACCATCAATAAAGGATGCAAAGGGTTTTACATAATCATTTTCTTTAAAATCATTATTGCTAAACATGCTAGCTTGCCCAAGAATCACACTCATGGAAGAACCAGGTTTTTTGCGTTGTCCTGCAAAGGTCATGATAGATTTTTTACGCTTAGCAGTCATTGAAACGGTATGTTCAAGGCTATCGCTCGCAGGATTCCATTCAAACATACCATCTATTGCAGACTCAGCTTTTTCTAATAACTCTGAGTTTTTTTGAATAAATAAGGGATGTAACCAGTCCTCCAAGGTTCCTCTGTCAGGAGTTTCTCCTAACACACATAATGCCTTGTTATTACAGGTTGCAGCATAAGGGTAACTTTCATCGAATTGCCAGTTATCCTCCAGCCATATTTCATCATCAATTATGCCAAACCAGCTTACGCACTCCCGTGCTGTCTTTTCAAGACCCCAATCATCCGCATCGTAAAGGAATAAATACTTCACTTCATCAATATAGTATTCAGATTCTTGTTTTGTAACAGGATCATAAATATGTCGCTTAGCATCTTCTTCTAGCAAATCCAGAGTATTTGATAGTAACTCGCTAACTTTATTAGTCTGAGTTTTTCCACCACTATTAAAAAGGAAAACAACTAAATTATCTTTTACATATACTCTATCTGGTAAAAAAAATTTATACGCCATATTTCTTGTCATATCCTGAGCCGCATGAGTTTCAACACTTTTACGGAAAAACTTATTTAATGGAGCAGGATATTCACTAAACTTCCATTCAGCCTTGGAAAAAGATAAACAGTGCTTCAGCACCTTACCAACAAACTCTACATCATGAGGTCCTTCGCAAAACAGGAATAATGCTTTTACAGGCTTTGAATTACTCACCGAATGCTCCGTAAATCAATATCTCCAGCTTCCACCAGTTTTTTAAATTTCTTCCCCGTATATTCGCGTACAGCAATCTGCTCTCCCTCATTAACCAAGGTACTATAAGAAAAATCATCTACTTCAGGCACATTCGCCACAAAAGCATCAACGCACTCTTTGCTATGGGTGGTTAAAAAGACCTGCACATTAAAAGTGACCGCAAGCTTATGAATAAAAGGAGCAAACTTACCAATCAACTCGGCATGAATGGCATTTTCAAATTCATCAATAAGCACAACACCATTTTGAGCTGAGGCAAAAATCAGGGAAATAAAGAAAATACGCTGTAAACCTTCACCGTAGCCCATTAAATCCAGCGCCTTATCAAAATTATTATCAGAGACTAAAAAGCGTTGCAATTCATCAACCAAGCGTACATCACTAATCGAAGGTGATATCTCTTCACTAATAAATTCAAGAATTATCGGCAAAGCTTTAGACTGGACGCTTTTATGATAAAACGTGGTGTAATGCTGGGGCTCATTTAAGAAAAAGGGGCTGCTATAAACCACCTGACTCAATAGACGAATTGAATCTGAAAGTGTTTCACGCTCTCTTCCTTTAAAAACACGTGTCTGTGACTCCTGCCCCTCCGCGCCAAAACGGGTAATAATTTCCAGTGTTCTTAAATAACGCGAAGTATCCAAATCATTACCACTTTCCATATAATCACGAATCTGCAACGAAGACTCCTTATGATCAAACATGCCTGATACAGCAATCTTTCCTTCAAGCTGCTCTACCAACCATGCAGGATTAATATGATCTTCAGGAATTTTTCCACGCCGACGAATAACTTCTAAAATACCTGCAAAATCATTCTGTTTTACCAATAAATAAATAGCTTCAAGCAAGGTGGTTTTGCCTGAATTATTTAGCCCTGCCAGTAAATTAATACGTGATAACTTGTTTAAACGAAGATTTTTTAATTTTTTATAAGATTCAATATGTAAAGAACTAAAGTGTTGATCAATACGATCATGGAACACTCTATTCTGTTCCACACCCGACAAACCAGAACCTCGTGTTCGATCTACAATGCCCTGTAGATGTCCCAAAGCACTTTCAAGCTCTGGTAATTGCTCACTGTGAATAGTCAGCTCTTTTAAAGTCTTTATATCTTTGGCTACTGACTGTACAGCCCTTTCTCTCCGCTCAGTAAACACCAAATCACTGGCACTAAAAGCTGAGTGAAGATCGCGACTATATTTTAACTCTTTCAATGCTTGCTCATCTTTTAAAATTTTGCTGAGCAAACGTATATCATCCCGCTTAGTAATAGCAGGATCTTTAAATGAACTATTAAAGCCAATATGTCCGTCATCATCTTCTTCCTCATCTGGCTCTTGAGAGAGTAAAGAAAAGAATAACTCCGTATTTTCAATATGGGTCGCTGGTTTATTTACGCCTTCATCCCAGCCTAGCCATTGTTTTAATGCCGAATTACTCACTGTTTCACGAAAAATGGGGAATTTGGATTCATTGAATTGATCCCCATAATCTGAATCCTGATATTGCTTAACCAATGCAAGTGCGCGTAGGCTACGTCTTAATGCAACTTTGGAAATCCCCACTTTACGACAAATTTCATCTTCACCCGTACCATAGTCGCGGTGCATTTTTTCCAACAGCTTTGCCTGATTCCACTCACCCCATTTTTTATTACCACTAATATGCTTGAGTGCCATCAAAGTCAGATGGTGTGATTCATCAGCATCATTATAAAGCACCACAGGTACACGACTAAAAATAGCAGGATCAAGTCTGCCTAGTTCAATGCCTTTCTGATCATACTCTTGAGCCAAAAACTTTAAGGTAGCAATACGTCGGTTACCTTCAACCACTACATGACCACCTGAGGCTAATTCGCGCACCTGTATTTGATCAACAGGCAAATAGCCATTACTTTTAAAACTATCAATCAGATCACGAATATGTTGATTCTTGTCACCAACTAACAAACGAAAGGTTCGTCTGGCAACTGCTTGATCCTTAATATGATCTTCATCAACCTTGATTTGATCTTTTTCATGAATCAAACGATAGTTATTAGGGTCAAGGTATAGATTTTTTAAACTGACTCGTTTAGTGACGACATCAGCATTTGCGCTATCCTGATTCATGCTCCATCCTTTTCCATTGCTTCACGGGCATCTTGCTTTTCTTCGAGTGATAAATGATGATCGTTAATACGCTCACCGTCAAAAACAGCATACCATGGTGCGGTTTCCACATCTTTACCGCGATCTTTACCCCATTTAACATTGAGTTTATTGCGTAATACACCCGCGTTTTTGATTTTTATATCTTCCACGATAATAAATGGTCGAATATTCATACGCACACCATCATTAAGGTCAGGGTTCCAGCCTATAGGCTGTTCTTCCAGCGGCTTCCAACGTACAAAAATATCTAACGGTTCTTCACCTTTAAGAATCTTTAATAAACGTCGATGCAAGCCTTCCGCAGCCGCCAGTCTTTCTTCTGCACCATCAACACCCGCCTGAATCTCCTGCTTTTGTCGCCTGATCCAGTCGCCCAGATAAGTATAAATCAGAGTTTCCAGTAGTTTCTGATCAAACTTGTGATAGTTCACCAAGGCAGCAAAACCATCATTTAATCCATCCCAAACATGCCAGATAAAGGGACGGTTATGGAATAGCTTGCAATGTTGTTCAAAAAACTTATTTTTAAGCCAGAAATCCAGTGTTTTACCATCCTGTCCGACTTCAGCCAGTAGCTGGTTCAGGGTAGTAGTTGACCATTGATCACCATAGGCATCAGCCAACAGGCTAATCAAACGATCCGAAGCCAATGCCTCACCACGAATAGGAGGAATACAGACAATGCCATCTTCATCGGTATGTAATGCTAGTGGTTTATTGGCTCTAATCAATTCTCTCGCATGATCGGATAATTCCATTTCGGCATCGGTTTCAGCAGGCCAGCGATAGCCCAGTAAACGCGCAACTGCGACTTGCAGAGAATCAGTACTTTCTGAGGGGTTACCATGGAATATCCATTGGGTAGGATCTTCTGAATAGGGCTGGGGTAAACCATTGGGGTATTTTTCTTTGGCAATTTTTGTCCAGTGATCTAGGTCAAAAGGGACTTTTGCCAAGGTTGCATTGGTAACTTTTAAGCTTTGGTCTATTTGTCTTACTGCTTCATTATATTCAGGGGATGAACAGAAGCACCAGATGGCGGGGAGATGATCTGGATTATTGGGGACTATAGTTGCGCAGTTCATATCCCAAGGGCTACCTAAGTTAAGGGTGCAAGGGAGCTCTCTCATTTGTCTTACAGCAACGCCTTTTTCACCCCATACAGTTTGTCCTTGAATTCTTGCAGCATCAGAACCCGCAAGATACCCCAGACCGTCTTCCCATAAAAAAACTTGTTCTTTACCAGAATAGTGAATGGAGTTATTTCCAACTGATTGAAAACTTTTCCATGGGAATTGCATGCTCTTCATTTCCCAAAACATAAAAATGAAACGCAGGTTATCTCCTGTTGTAATACCTTGATATGAATCAGTATATTTATTTAATAAGGGTAACTTAACCTCCTTCTCTAAAGTAATACGTGAATCAGGGTTATCCAGTTGCTTCGCCTGCTCAACAGTTTTAACTTCAGAGTCGATTAATGATAATGCTTTTTCTTTAGGGCTAGTTTTTTCTGAAACATCAATGCCTCGGATTAAATACTTATTCAGTGCTCCAAATATATTACTATCCCTATACAAACTTCCACGACTCAGTGTAATAAGAATAGCTTTAACCACTTCTCCGTTAATTGTGTCAAAAGCTCCTGCGCCAAGCCGAGCGATTAAATGCCATTGATGGCTTTTTAATAGTTTCTCCCTAATCTTTTGATAGCTGGTAAGAAATAGCCAATTTTGTGGTAAAACAACACTGGAAGTCCCTCCTTCAACACATAATTCCAGACAACGATCCAGAAAGACGGTAGCAAGATCATTTTTACCTGCGGGATAGTGAACTTCACAAAAAGTTTTTAGTCGTGAGCTTTGCTTATTGCGAGAAAGATAAGGCACATTGGTAATAACCCACTGATACTGGGCTGCCAAAAGCTTGGCTGCTTTTGTTATCCCTTGGGCAACAACAGCCGCTTCCTGTTCTGCGGCTGAATGTTCTTTATCCAGAGCCTGTTCCAATACTTTAGCAAGTTCATCCCATTCCACCACTTTTGCGGCATTGGTTTTTGCAGGGTTCAATAAACTACCCAGCACTGGGGCATCCTTAAAGGATTCATGCAACCAGTCCAACGCAATACGAAGACTTTGCTTGTCCATTGCAAGCTGTTTCCATTCTTCCTTTGCTGCCTGTATGGAAAGCCCTGAGCAGGCAATATTCAATTCAGGCAAACTTCGATAACCACCTGCATCGGGATAGCGCCAAGCTTCCAGCGCCAAAGCAAAGGCTGCTAATTCAACACAGCGTTGATCCAGTTCCAGTCCATGCAGGTTCTGTTCTAATACAGCATCTATTGCCTCTGAACTACCAAGCCCTTCAAGCTCCATCCTCATAGGCGCAAGCATTAACAGAGCGGCTACCAGAAAATGTCCTGAGCCACAGCAGGGATCAAGGGTTTTTAATTCTGCCAGTTGTTCTGGCCAGTCGGGAAATGTCCCTGCAGCGGGAGACCAAACTCCCTTATCATCCTGTACAAAGCGCAAATAGTTTAGTGGTACATTGGGAATAGAAGCTTTGTCACGTAATTCCTGTTCTGAGCTTGCCTGTTGCCAGTCTTCAGCGCTAAGTCGTTGTGCTGCCCACCATGCACCCAGTGAATTATCCAGCAGAAAATCCACCATATAAGGCTCGGTAAATAACTGGGTAACAGCAGGAAGTTCACGCGCTCCAATTTTAACTTCTGATTTATTGACTTCATCTTTACGCTTAGCTTGCCAGAACTGATACACCCAACCCAATGAGTCGGATGCTTGAAAGACTTCTTCAGGCAAGCCAAATACCAGCTTTTCCAGTTGCTGGCGTTCATCAGCGGCAAACTCCAGAGCCAAGACAGGAGAGTCAATACGGAAAATCTGCGGTAACATTTGTGAAGCATAGCGCCCTGCTAGCTCCCAGCCATTGCTTGCGCCTTCATCTACTGCCATGTCTTCGCATTCTTCCAGTGTAATGGCAACGGGGTCTTCAGGGTCTGGATACATTAACAGGCTGTTTTCTGCCAGAAAACGGGCAAACAACATGCGATGCCAATGTTCATAGGCAACTTCTTCTGTGAGTCGCTCTATCTCCTGTGTTCCATCTGGCTTGCGGATATCACCAAGACTACGGGCATGGGCGCGAAGTTTTACCCGTAGTTTTTGCTGTTCTTCATTCAGAAACGTGGGTTTTATTTTTGCGCCAATTCCTATTTGATCCAGTACTGTCTGTGCTGCAGTTTCTGCTATATTTCGTGCTTTTTTAACCGTTCCTTCCAGTTGCCCACGTAAGGTTTTATCCAGAGCCTGTATCATATTTTATTTCCAATAAGTTCAATCGACGCTTGTTATGGAACCTCTGATTAAGTCTGATCAGAATTTCTGTGAGATAGAATGTGTCAGGTTTTTGATATAAAAGTTAGCAATAGCCGTAGCTATTGGTCGCTTTTATAGCAAAAAGCTGGCACATTCTAGCCTCAGAAAAACGAGTCATGACTTGTTCAGAGTTTCCTTATGGGTTATCTAAGGATAATAGGGCCTCGTTCTAATGCGCTATTGAGCTGTTTTTCAGCGTCTTTTAGCCAATTTTGAATATCGTCTTCAGTTGTTAAAGTGCGCCTTGGCAGGCTGATAAACTGGGCTTCAGGTTGCATTTTCTCAGCGGCTTCAACGGTAATACGGTCAAAACGACTGGGCATAGCAGCTACCCGTTCAGCCAGCATATTGACACTAATCTGTTCCAGCGTTTTTAGTACCTCTTCGGTTGAAGCTACCTTAATATCTGGCTGATCAGCTAATGTGAGTTTTTGCTTTGCAAGCAAGCTATTGCGCTGCTCTGGGGCGAGTGCCTGCCAGTTATCATCAGACTCTAGTAAGTCCATCCCTACTTTATGGCTTTGCTGGTAAGCCTGGTTTTGCTGGTTTAATTCCTGACGCAGTAGCTGGGTTACATTTTTAACCAGTGGTGCTATTAGGTCTGGCTCTTCAAGTAATAAACGATCCTGTTTTATGTGGTCTACCTGTGTTTGCAACAGATCACTATCCGATAATCCTTTGGCATGTTGCATTAGTGTTTCGAGTGAATGCCATGTGGGTAAACGTGCGTTGATATTTTTAGCCAGAGCTGTCCAGCTTTCGATTTGTTGTTTCAGCTCTTCACGTAAGTGATAAACGGTGAGTAACTGTTCATTGCCTGAAGTACGGAGAATATTGTCAAAATGCTGGGTATCAGGAAGTTCGGGTTTGGGGGCTTCTCCTCCTGCGATTTTTGCCATCTCCTGTAGTTTTTGGATAAACGTAGGAATTGCCAAAAGCTCTTCATTGGATTTGGCATTAATATTGGCTTTTTGTAGTACTTTGCGTATCTGAATGCGTTGTGGCGTTGTAACAATAGCTGTTTCCTGCCTAAAAAAAGTTAGACCAATTTTACGTCGTTCCAGCTCTCTGGCATCAATGCCATGCCCTCGGTCATTTTCGGCTCTAACAATACCTGAGACAAGCAGCATTTGTAATGCGCCATCAATAGCATCGCCTGACCAACCATAAGGAGAGGCTTCAAAATGGGCACGAATATCAGCTCCTTTTTTGCCTGCACCAAGTGAGCTTAAAAGGGATTTACAGACAAAGTTTTTGGCAACATCACCATCATCACCAATCGCTTTAAGGGCATCAGTTGCCCCTTTTTTTGCCTTGTCATAGACCCTATCCCAAGCCTTGTGGTCTGCCAGATTAAAGTTTGGATAGAGACGTGCCAGCGCATTCTCTGCACCTTCAAGCAGCATTTCTTGTATGTCATTACCAAGGATTTCATTGCCTCCACCCTGAAATACGCGGATACCATCAAACACTTCACCCAAGAGTTGTTGTACTTTTCCTTCAGCATGTTGCTGGGTGGTTTGCATGGATGCACGAGCTTCTCTACCTTCAGGTGTATCAGGTGCGCCTTTTTCTTCTAAGGTGGTTGTTGCCGCTTTTAGGTCTATTAAGTGATGTCGCAAATCATCGGCAGATCGTTTGGGAATAAAAACAAACAGGGTGGGAGAGTTATTGCCTGCTTGCTGTGCATCGGCACGTACCGAATTTTCATCAATACTCCAGCCATCCCTTATCCAGATCGTTACTTTTTTGTCGGCATCACTGGGCAAGGTACTATCAAAAACAGCATGAAGGTTGCGGGGAACATTAGATTCACCATGGTTTAGCACTAATTGAGGTACTCGTTCAGCAAATTTTCTTCTTATTCGATCATTGCGGTCTGTTTCTACGCGATGGGTTTCGTTGCCAAGGGTGTTGCGATGACGCAAATAGCTATCATTCCATGCCTGACTTTCTTCGGTCTGGATACGGTATTCATCTCCAACCTTGATTAATAGTTCGCAGTTATCCAATAATGTTCCCAGACGGGTGCGTAAATCTGCACTGCTTGCGGTTAGATCTTCTACCAGTAAATCGGCAATCGTTTCCAGATTGACGTTGATACCGATTTCTTTGTTCTCTGCTTGTAGTTTGCCAATTAAAAAGACTAGACCACAGGCGCGTGACATGAGTTGTTCATCGGCATTGCCATTGATCCATTCCTGTGTTTTTTCATAGACCGTTCGGGGCAGTATTCTGGTTTGCAAGAGCTTTGCAGCATTGTCAAAGTACAGATAGTCGGCTGGGATAACATTGCCCAAAGGTTTATCCAGATTACTCTGGATGCATTTATGAATCATGCTTAACTGGTTACGAAGCTGGCTGTCGGTGCCTGTTTGATCCATGACTCGCAGTGTATTTTCCCAGAATCGACGACGTACTGGCAAAATAGGGTAATCTTGCGCGAAGTAAGCAATATCATCCTGTCGATGCCCTATGTTTGTTTCTGCCAGATGTCGGGATATTTCACCGAGATTCTGTTCCATGACCTGTTCAATATTACCTATTACTTTTGGATTTTTTGCCAGAATAACCTGTCGGATAACAGCATCAACATCGGCATCAGATAGTTCAATTCTGACAGTGAATCGACCTTCAAGCTTTTTCAGGTTGGATGTGCCTGTGACGGCTGTTTGCCCCGTACCAATAAAGAGAAGTTTGCTACCGATATTCTTTGAACAGGCTTCAACCACTTCTTGTACATCAATGGAACGCTGGCTGTCTTCCCCTATAAACTGCTGGACTTCATCCAATACAACCAGTGTTAATGGGAGTTTGTCATCTTTGGTCAGGGCTTGTTTTATTGCTTTGATCAATTCATCTGAACTAATGTCTTGTACATAGGGGTAGACGTTATTCAGTGTTTCTACACAAGAGACGGGTGAAGAAAACAGGTTTGGCTTAATTGCACAAAGGGCTTCGTGAAGTCCTTCTGCTACATAGAAGTTATCTAGCTCTTCATCCCAGTCATTACCTTTATCAGTCACATACTGGTAGACCTCATCATAGATGTCTTCTGCCTGGAGCCACATAACAAAGCGAGCTACAGAATAATGTTCTGGTAAACCAATTGATTTAAAAATAACTCTTAACAATGCAAGACGAACGCTACCACTTGCACCTGAGCCTAATGTACCTGATGCCGCATGTAACCCTCCATGTCGTTTGCCTTGAATATCAAGTTCTTTAAAGAGAGCCTTAACTTCTTGAGGCAGGGTGGCAATACCACGAGCCGTTGCACCATCTGGAAATTCTATATCGTTCCAGAGTGCTCTTAACATTTTTACTAAATGGGATTTACCTGAACCATAGAAGCCACTAATCCAGACAGCGGGTTGTTGTGCCTGGTCGATATTTCTGAGATAGGTATCCAGTATATGTTCCAGACCCTTTTGATATTGACCATCACAGACAAAAGTTTCCAGCTCATAACGGAGCATATCAAGGGCTTCTTTTGTTCGATCATCATTGACACTTGCAACCCCTTCATTAACCAGTTTGCTTTGCACTGGATTTTTGGCGTAAATATCCTGATTGATCATGTAACTATCCCCTTTATAGTATTGTTATAAGTCAGTATCTGCGGTAATCGGCGTTGCTAAATAATTCCAGCCATCATATCCATCTAAAAGCCGATAATTATTATTTTCAAAGCTACCTGGAAAAAAGACAAGCAATCGACCCTGGACTTTGGGTGCAAGCATATCAACCAGATCTTTTATCTTTTGGAAACCAAACAGGCTGCCAATACCTGAAATAGCAACCACTGTATTTTCATTACATTGTTTTTCTTCTACAAACACCTGAAACTGTTCTCCAAGATAGGTGATGTACTTGGGAAGCAGTGTATTAATTAGCTGTGGTTTTTTAAAGTAACTGTTGGCATATTTTTGCGTCGCCATCCACTCTGCAAAGCTATTGGTTACATCAAATAATGCCCAGCCATGGTTTTTTGCTTTTGTCGCCAACTCGAATTCTTCTGTTTTTGCTCGCAATCGAAGTTCTTCATTTTCATTGTAAACACAAAAAATAACACGCTGTGCAGAGGCAAGATCAGCCCAGGGTACTGCTATATGCCCTGTATAGTTTTCTATTAACTGATCAATTTTGCTCACGCAACCACTCCGCTTCCTGTTGGTTTATTAAGTTTGGGAAACCTACTTCGATAACATTCCCTATTTGTTTAAAGACAATCCAGCCCTTTCTGGATGCTTCTCTGGCAAGTTCTTCTATTCTTTCTTTTGGCAAATCGAGTAGCTTTGTGTATTCAGATATAAAAAGTTCTTCACCTCTTATTCCTGTTAAATAGCCGAGTAGCAAGCTATAAGCAACTGCTCCTGAGCTAACATTAAAGTGGGAACGAATTTTTTTTGCTCTACCTTGGAGGTGTCCTGTCTTTGTCCAAGTAGAGTTTATATTTTGTGCAGCAGATTTTAAAGTGGCTTCACTATATCTCTCTGGATAAGCCGTTTCAATTATATTTTCAACATCTTGCCGTTGTACTTGTGTGCCATGCTCTGCCTCCAAAATAAAGGGAGCACTTAACCGAATGAGTGCATCACGCGCATGAACAAGTTGTAATGCAATTAGAGCCTGTGATGATTCATCCCGATTCCAAAAATATTTCAATGAGCGAAACAATAAGCAGCTTTCGTCCAGACTATATAAATCTGATAAATGCCGAGCTGTTAATAACCTTGTTCTACCTGAGCGTTTACTTAAACAATTATCATTAATAATTGCAGAGGAGTAAGTATTTTTTTCTATACTTTTGTTTGCTGTATATCTGAGTAACTCTGTTAACTCAGCTAACATCATGGTACGAGATAAATGTGCTCTACCTTTTTCTAGACTAAAGCCAAATTTATTTAACATTTCATTCCTTGTCATTTTTCATAGGCAGATCCGACCAAGTTTATGGATTTGAGAGAATAGAGGAAAATTGGAAAATTAACAATTTATGGATACATAAACAACCTTGTTCTTTATTTCTCAACCACCCAAGTAAATAGCTGTAATTTGCTCTCTTGCATGTCCCAACTCTGCCGATATTTGCAGCCTTATTTGTCGATCATATTCCCTCTCTTCCTTGCTCAGTTCCCTTTGGTGTCTTCCTCCATTTGCAGGGCATTTATTGCCAGACAAGTCTTTATATCGAGTTTGGGCATAGTTGTGCCGTAGTCCATGCCCTTTTCCTAAACCTATTTTGGGTATGGTGTTCTTGTAGAGATCTTTTTGGTGTTTGTATTGTAGATGAGGTGGGATTAGTGCTGAATTACCAAATTCATGCTTTATCTGGTCAATGAGGTTTCTTTGTTCCTTGGTCGTTATAGGTATTTCTCTGCTTCTACCTCCTTTACACCAGCCTGCTTTTAGGATTATTTTTATCTCCATTGTCTGCATAATGAGCGTTGAATTTGATGGATTCTTCTCGTCTTAGTCCAAATTGTGCTTGAAGTTGCAGGCTGTATCTTATATAGGGGTCGTTTACTTGATTCAAGTGCTCTGGTGTTAGTTGTACGGCTTTGCTTTCATTGGTTACATAGATTCTCTTGTCTATACCTAATTCATCATTCGTAGGGATTAGATGGGTTCTATTAGTCTTTCCTGCCCACCAGCGGATGTGTGACATACGATTTTTGATTGTGCCTGTGGCTAGTTCGTCTGCTTTCCATTTTTCGATTAATTGAGTGATGTGTTTGGTTTTTAATCCTGTTACTTTCAGCTGCACGAATCCAAGTTCGTTTAGCTGTTTTGATGTCAGCATCAGGGTTTCTTGTCTTGTTTTTTGGGTTGCCCTTCCTCCGTCTCTATTGTGTCGAAGTAAGTTTTTTAGTTGCCATGTCAGCTTGCTCATATTAGTTCCTCATTATCATTTGTAAATTAGTTTGGTAAGTGTTGATCACCATTAAATATCTAAGCGATAAGTAAAGCCCTTGCGGGTAAAGTGAAGAATGATAAGGCCTCTGGCTAGCACAGTGGTGGTCTGCGACCGTTCACTGGCAAAGTACCTAATATGGCATAGCTGATATTCCTCCTGTTGGATGTGAATTAATCAAACGGTGTTTGGGTATTGTGTCGCTTGATTCATGGATAAGTGCAGAGTATTTCTGCACACGATTGAATGATTTTTGGTTTGCTGCACTTTGTGGTGACGAGCAAATAACGTGAATATTTTATCCCTATTCGTTAGATGAATAGCGTAGATAATGGGTCAAGTGAATGCCTATCTGGGTTACAGATAGCTGAGTTGAGTGGCTATTTTGCCTATGGGTAAAATGATGTTTTGCATCATTCGGCTTATGTTTCGTTACCCGAGGATAGCCTTTTTGTTGAAGTATTGCTGGTGCAATATTTCTGTAATTCGTTGTGTTGTATGCGCGGTGTTAGTGGTCTATCACTGCACCATCACTGTTAATTATACGCTTCTCGTCAAGTTGTAGCAAGGTTCGTGGCTTACGTCACTGTCTAACGGTAGAATTACAGTGACGTATGCCCTGCTACAATTTTCTGTTCTACCATTCCTCTTTGTTGATGATTGTATCTTCCGATCAAGCCCTATCAAGGAGCTTCACACCCTTCGGGGCGACTCCTCCTTGACAGGTCTTGCTCTACAGATTTTGGGTTTAGCATGAGGAATGGTGAGATGTGAATGGTTTCAGTTTCCTTTGTTTTGCTTTTTAATATTTGCTACAGGTTTCATTTTAGTTGGGTGAGTTGATTTGGCATTTTATATATCAATCAAAAAAACTACTACGATTACGTTGAGTTTCTATTTGCTTGGATGTTCTTCCTCATATCTTTCCAGAAGTTTATTTACTCGTTCATCGTGCAAATGATTGGATCTTTCCACCGCTCTTTCGTTTTCCACTCTCTGTTTCCTGCTTGATTGTATCTGGAGTGCTTTGGCTGGAACAAACTCACCTGAAAGATAGCTATTGAGCAATGTGCGAAAATAGCCTACTGGATTTTTGATATTTTCTATTTGTCCTGCCAGTTCATCCAACAACAATTGTACATCTTGATTATCCATATTTGTGATCATAGACCCGATAGATTCTTGGTGATCTTGGCTTAACTTTTTTGTCCAGATCAAGTCTTCTCTGTTAGTAGTTGTTTTATTAGTTACTTGTTTGTTTAGTACTAACTGTTTACTTAGTAGTGACGGGTTTACCGTCGCTGGATTATCCGTCAACGGGTTTATAGTAGACGGTTTATCAGGCTTCGGTGAAGTGATGTTGGCTTGACTGTCAGATACAGGGGATTCGTAAACGGTATACTGAGGCGAGCCAAATTTACCTGTTCGGCTTCTACCATCAGTTTTGACGATATAGCCAGCGGCTATTAACTCATTAAATATTCTCCGCACCTTGTCTCTTCCTGCTGGACTGTTCTTGATGAAGAAAGTGATGTGAAATATCCAGTCATTGGGTTTAGCCAACATACAGGCAAGTAGTCCTCTTGCTTCATAACTTAGACGCACATCTTCGAGCAGATGGCGATTAATAGTCACATAATTATCGGGTTTATTGATTCTGAATATTGTTTTATTGATAGCCATTGTCAATGGTTCTCACAGTTACGATTAGCGTTACTGTCACTTAGCTCTGAAATTAGCTGAAGAATATCTTCCACTTTCCATGCTACGGTTCTTTTGCTTAGGTTTATTGACGGTGGGTAAGTACCCGCTTTTACACCTTCAAGCCATGTGGTTCTGCTAACGGGAATAATGGCGGGGATGTTTTGTTTTTTGTTACCAATAATCTGGCTTAGACGTAGGTAACCAGTAGATGGTATGGCATGTATTTGCATAATAGCGTTCCTCTTTAGTTGTTATTGAACGCTATTGAATGTCTCACTGTTTCTTCGTGTCTGGACGGCAATTACGGGGTTTTATGGTGCAATTGCGGTGTTATTTATGCGGCTGTTTCAGGTACTTTGAAGTCTTTCATTATGTCTGAGGCTAATTGGGTTAGGTGCTGCGGGGTTACTTCATTTGTGGCTTTTAGTTTCTTTTGATCGAATAGGTGTGTGATGAAAGCTTCTTCATTTTTATATGATGAGTGAATGCTAGTCAGAATGGATTTTAGTAATACGGCTATGATCTTGTATAGGGTTCGTTCTGTTCTTGTGTTGATGGCTGTATTGGAGACTGTTATTGATGAATTACTCATGAGGTTTTCAGCTTCTTTGATTTTTGATCTTACTGTGGACTCACTGATGCCTTTGAGTTCTGGATATTTCTCACGTGGATAATTGTAGAGCTGGTTGATGGTTTTAAAACGTGGGTTCTGGTTGCGTAGTGCTTCATTCACAATGGCTGATAGCAGGGTTAGCAAAAGCAGCTCCTCTCTGGAAATCGTTTTCTCTGTACTATGTGATTCAGCACTGTCTACTGATGACTTTCCTTTTTCCCCCGTGATTAGTTTTCCATCCTGATAGTGAAGATCTGTATCAATTTCTTGATAAGCAACATTCTCTATCTTGAAGAAGGTAAGGACATCATCTTCAAGGAAGAACAAGTTATCTTGTTGAGTATTAATACCTTCATAAGTCATAATACTTTTTGGTGCTAGTCCATGTCTATTTGAAACGCTCTCTAGAAAAGCTGACTCAATCCTACAATAGAATTCATTGCTGACTTTCTTCCCTGCCATATAAGATAAATCAGTAGCTTGAAGCCTGTAGGTTGTTATTCCATTGTCATATTTAAGCTTTTCATCAGATGTTATACAGAATAATCCAAAGAAGGATTCTCGTTTTTCAAAGTAAGGTGTAGTAGGAGGGAAAATTCGATTTAGTTTGCTTGCCAAATACTCTGCATAGGGAGGCCTTAAGACGGTTTGCTGCCTTCTTGATCGAGAGCCTTGTAAACAATGATCTAAAATCCCTTCATGTTCTAATATTCGCTCTAGTAGGTAGACTCGCTCACTGGCATTCATAAAGAAAAGCTTTGAGTGTTTCATCACTCCAGCCAGATTATTCAACACTGAATGCGTATAAAACGAATCAAATTCATTAGTATTTTGGCACATTTTCTGGATGCCAGTGGACGTAAGTAAATTCACGCCATCGAAGCTAATCTTATTGATATTTGGATTGTTCATTTATTGTTATTATTATTGTTTTCTTAAAACATAGCCCTGAGCTTCTCTGGTTTAACTTGGTCTAGCCATTGCTATAGAAGGGTATAATATCTGCACCTACACGCAACCTATCCAGATAATCTGCCCATTGTTGCATCATTTGTTTGCGTTGAGGCAGGTATTTAGCACGATTATAAGCAGCTCTTACCTTGTTTCTTTGAGCATGAGCCAGTTGTAACTCTATCCAGTCTTCATTAAAACCTTGTTCATTGAGCAAAGTAGATGCCATTGCTCTAAAGCCATGTCCTGTCATTTCATCACGGGTATAACCCATACGGCGCAATGCAGCATTGACAGTATTTTCACTCATTGGACGTAATCTTGTTCTAACAGAAGGAAAGACATATTTGCTAGCTGCACCCTGACCCGTGACTTCTTGGGTTTCTCGTAAAATACTCATCGCTTGTTCACTCAAAGGCACAATATGATCTGCTTTCATTTTCATCTTTTCAGCAGGGATCAGCCATTCTTCTTTTTCAAAGTCTATCTCTGACCACTCTGCATGACGTAACTCTCCTGGTCGCACAAATACCAGAGGAGCTAATCTGAGCGCACACTTGGTAACAAAGTCACCCGTGTAACCTTCAATAGCACGTAACAAGCCACCGATATCCTTTGGATCAGTCAATGCAGCAAAACAACCTTTCTTTACGGGAGTTAGAGCGCCTTTAAGGTCAGCAGATGGATCACGTTCGGCACGCCCTGTAACAATGGCATAGCGAAATACTTGACCACAGACAGAGCGTATACGGTGAGCCGTTTCATTATAGCCCACTAACTCAAGTGGTTTGAGCATGGCTAATAGCTCAGGAGCGGTAATGTCTACAATGGGGCGACTTCCAATATAGTCATAGACATGATTTCTCAATCGTCCTTCGACACTGACAACATGGCTTTTTGCCCATATAGGCCGCTGCTTTTCAATCCACTCTTTAGCGATAACTTCAAAGCTGTTTTCTGCTTGTTGTACTTTAATGGCTTTATCAAGTTTGCGTTGCATTGATGGATCAATGCCTTCGGATAATAGTTTTCTAGCTTGGTAGTGTAAATCTCTCGCTTCTTTCAGAGATATATCAGGGAAGATGCCCATAGATAGGGTTTTGTGTTTACCCATAAAACGGTAATTGTACCGCCAATACTTATGACCTGCTTTATTTACAAGCAAATATAGCCCTGCTCCATCCATGAGCTTATAAGCTTTATCTTTAGGCTTAGAAGCCTTGATTTGTAGGGCTGTAAGCTTCATTGCGGGTATCTCTTTTAGAAAAAATATCTGATACCCGCATTTATACCCGCACTTTAGCGGGTATGTCAATGAATCTGGACGAACCGCATAGAACTAACAGGCATAAAAAAACCAGCAAAATCGCTGGTTTAAGTATGTATTAGAACTTCCTAATACTATGTAATGGCGGAGAGGCAGGGATTCGAACCCTGGGACGGGGTAAACCGTCGCTGGTTTTCAAAACCAGTGCTTTCGACCACTCAGCCACCTCTCCATTTTCTTTAATTGTAGTCTTTGCGTGTCACTGTGGTGCAAAGAGCGCGTAGGATAATAAAAACTACGCAGATGTTCCAGTATTATTTGTAGTTATTTTGCAATTTGTTGAAATAAGTTTAATGGCTCTTTTTAGTGCCTTAAATTATGAGCTAATTTAAGGCTTTTAAGAACTTGTTTGTCTGATGCCTACGTTTCTTGACGTATCCTACAACTACCCTCTTATGTCTTGCTTTTGGTTTTATTACGGTTGTAGTTATTGCGCTTATGATTACCGCCTTTATAGTTAGGCTTGCCACCTTTGCCTCGGTAGTTTGATTTTGGCTTGCGTGGCTTTCTGATAGGCTTTTTTACTTCTGGTAGCATGTCTGCGCTAATGCCTTCCATCGGTAGTTTCATTTCGATGTAAGCTTCTATCTGCGGTAGAAAATGCGCGGTGTCTTCACAAGCGAAGCTGATGGCCTCACCTGATGCGCCTGCACGGGCTGTTCTACCTATGCGGTGTACGTAGTCTTCTTCCATTTGTGGTAGGTCGAAGTTGATGACGTGGGTGACATCGGGGATGTGTAGACCTCGTGCTGCTACGTCTGTGGCGATCAGACAGGAGTATTTGCCTGCTTCGAATTCTGTTAGTAGTCGTTGGCGCTTGGTTTGGCGTACGTCGCCTGAGATCATCGCGCCTTTGATGTCGTTGCCTTTAAAGAAGGCTTCGATATTTTCTGCGTTACGCTTGGTGTTAACGAAAATGATAGTTCTGAAGGGCATTTCTCGTTGTAGTATGCCAATCAATAACGGGATTTTTTCAGAGTTAGCAGGGTAATAGACTTTTTGTTCTATATTACGTGCGCTTACTGTCTCACCTTGTATTTCGACTTTTACGGGGCTGTTCATATGGTCGTAGGCTAGCTCTAGCACACGTTGCGAGAGTGTTGCCGAGAACAGCATATTGATGCGTTTTTTAGGTTCTGACATGCGACGCATTAGGAATCTAATATCATTGATAAAGCCAAGGTCGAACATTCGGTCGGCTTCGTCTAATACTAATGCTTGAACGTGCTTTAGGGTGAATAGCTTTTGTTTGAAATAATCAATTAACCTTCCTGGCGTACCGACTAGGATGTCTATTTCTTTATCAAACTGTCGACGTTGTTGTTCGTACGCCGTGCCACCATAAACCAATGCTGTTTTTAAGCCTGTATTCTTGCCTAGTGTCTTGGCATCACTAGCTATCTGAATCGCTAGTTCACGCGTTGGCGCTATGATCAAACAGCGGATATTGCCTGGCTTTGCAGGTACGGCATCTCTTTCATCTAGTAGCTTCTGAAACATGGCTAGCAGGAATGCGGCTGTTTTGCCTGTTCCTGTTTGTGCTTGGCCTGTTACGTCTTTACCATCTAGCGTGTATTGCAGGGTTTCTTCTTGTACGGGTGTGCAAAATTCAAAACCTGCTTCATCTAGCGATGATTTGATGAGTGGGTCAAGTGGCAAGTCTGAAAAGCGTTTTTTAGTTAAATGATCATTATTCATGCGCAGCAGAGTACCACATCCTCGCCCTATTCCATACGCTACAAGCCTTTTATCCTGATTTTCTTTATAGGGGACAAGTTTAAGGCTAACATTCCTTATACCCTTAAATAATAAAAATAACAAAATACAGGTGTTAACATGAAATTTATCCAACGTGCGACAATGGCTTCTTTGCTATTGGTATCCGCAGCTACTTTATCTACTGCTTCTGCTGATCCGCTTTCTTTTGTGAACCCTTTTAGTACAGGCAATGGCGCTACTGCATCAACCAATCCTGTTTATATTGGTGGTAGCTTAGGTTCGGCCTCTGTTGATTCTTTTTGCAATGGAGTTGCTAACTGTGACGATTCTGACATGGGTTGGAAGGTATTTGCGGGCTACGATTTCAGTGAGCGTGTTGCCTTTGAAGTAGGCTATAACTCTCTTGGTGAAGTGAGTGGAGGTACTAAGCGATCTAAGATTTCTGGATACGAGATGGCGGCGATTGGTAAAATGCCTTTAAATGATCAAATTGGCCTTTTCGGTAAAGCTGGTTTATTCCGTTGGACTGCTAAGAACGATGACGGCAAGCGTAGTGCGTTTGACGTAATGTTCGGTGCAGGTGTGGATTATAAAATGAACGGTAATATGTCAATACGTGGCGAGTGGGAACGCTTTAACGATATTGAAACAAAATCCGATAAAACTTCGGATATTGATATGTTGTCTGTTGGATTCACTTATAGAACGCTATAAGCATCTGATTTATGCCGATAGTAGGTTTGCTATCGGCATTCAAAACCACCTCAAACCCTTCTCTTCACTTTACTCTAAGTTTTCATTACCTTCTTCTCTATTAGACAATACTTTAATCCTTACGCGTAATTGTCGATGTTGCTCTGCTGTGATTGCATCGCTAAAAATAATACAGGTATATCGCTGGTTATCTTCTGCTTTAAAATTAAGAATTATCAATCCTGTACTTACAAAGCTTGAGGGTAATAGCTCAACAATCAAGTCTGCTTTACTAGACTCCGCAGGGGTTATAGACCATTTATGTTGAGTATTGCTTTGGAAATGATGTTGAACTGATAGGACTGACTTTTTAAGCGTATTGCTGATATGCCAACGATAGTAATACAACAAGGATAGTGCAACTACTGGCAACAATAGCAAGCTTACCGTTAGGTTTTGACTAAAAATGAATACTACAGAGATAGCGACTGCATGTGATACAAATAGTAGTGTTTTTAGTTGAGACGAGGCTGTAGGTTCAATAACAAGCGGTCTTTCAAAGCTAGCGTCTTTCACGTATTAAACCTTCAGTGCAGATACTTTACAACAACCCATTGTAAATTAATGGAAGTGTAAGACAGGGTGGTTTTAAAATGCAAGGGTTTATACTTTTAACTACGCCTTTAGGCGTGGAACCAAAACCACATTCTAAGGACGTGGATATTTACACCGTACCCCTCTTGAATACAACCATCATTAGCATCAAATAAAGGATTTTTGTAGCCTGCTGTTGATGCAGGAAACACGGGGTTTCCCCGTCTATCCGTGTTTCACTATCACTCAACTCAGGCGACAGTTTGATTTTTAACTCCACATATCAGGAAACTTTACTTTCAACAGAGCGGGCAAGTATATCGTGATGAATAAACGATATTTTTTGTGAGAATCTTTGAACAATAAAGGCAAGATTGCTTTGTTCAGTAGCTAATATTTGAAACTTAATATGAATTAAATCTTCATCGAACAAATTTTCCTGTTCTGAATGAATCCCATGTTTATCATCAATACAACATCTTAGGCTTGCTACAAAGTTCAATAGATTAAGTGAATGTTTCCATTCTGAAAGCCTGAAGTTAACTTCTACATTGACTAGAAGTGTCTCGGCAATAGAGTGGCTGATTTCTAGATATTCCAAGTATTCATAATGAGAACGTCCGAGCATATCGCACACATAAATTTTCTCATCAAGAAAACTGACATGAGCTAAGCTTTTTATTTCGCTAAATTCGATATCTTCATAAGAATCGATATTAACTGTAAGTGGTGCATATATATTGCTTTTATTATCTATCTGTTTCGCATCTTTATAATTTGGATTGGTATACAAAACAAGATTATTTTTTGTATAAGTGTTAGTACTAGCAATCATTTGTTATCCCCCAACAACATTATGTTCCTTATTTCATAAACCTGAATCCGTGACTTCATACGGATAACAGGGTACAAGATACTGGTTTAGCGCGGATTTTAAAAAATCGTAGCTTCACCCTTCGTTTAGTAAGCTGTTTACACTCAATTATACTTTAGTGTAAGCGAGCATTTTTAAACCCGTGATGAATCAATATTTTGTGCCTTGTGCCGTAGTGAAGTTACGGATTCAGGTTTACTAAGTGATTCAATATTTTCACAATTTTAAGAATGTGACCCACTCTACCATGTACAGTTATTAATCATTACCTGTAATTTATCACAGGTAATGAAGATAACTTATCATTCTCTCTATGCACCATATGATTTAGTCACATAGTTATCAACAAGTTGCTTGAACTCTTGCCCTATATGGTCGCCTCTTAGCGTCACTGTTTTTTCTCCATCTTCGTACACGGGAGCAACCGGTGACTCTCCATTACCGGGTAAACTGATACCTATATTGGCATGTTTACTTTCACCCGGCCCATTGACCACACACCCCATAACAGCAACCGACATGCTTTCAACACCAGGGTATTGAGTTTTCCACACAGGCATTTGGTCACGCAGATAGCTTTGTATATCTTCTGCCAAGTGCTGGAAATATTCGCTAGTAGTACGCCCACACCCTGGGCAAGCAACCACTTGCGGGGTAAATGAGCGTAACCCTAAAGATTGCAGAATTTCCTGCCCTACGATGACTTCTTTCTCTCTTGGTGCACCTGGTTCTGGCGTAAGTGATATGCGAATAGTGTCACCGATACCTTCATTTAGTAAGACAGACAAAGCAGCCGTTGAAGCAACAATACCTTTGCTACCCATACCTGCTTCGGTTAGCCCAAGGTGCAACGGGTAATCGCATAGACCCGCTAAATCTCGATAGGTGCGAATGAGATCAGGCACTCCGCTTAATTTACATGAGATAATAATCTGATCATGCCTCATGCCATATTCTTCTGCCTTGGCCGCACTGGATAGTGCTGATTCGATCAATGCATTATGCATGACCGTTTCGATTTCAAGTGGCTTGCTAACTCGCGAGTTATCATCCAGCATTTTTGCTAGCAACTCTTGATCCAACGACCCCCAGTTAACACCTATACGAACAGGCTTGTTATATTCACAAGCGTATTCAATCATCTTTGCAAATTGTTCATCTCGGCGTTTTCCTTTGCCGACATTACCAGGGTTAATACGATATTTGGACAAAGCCTCTGCGCATTCTGGGTGAGCTTCAAACAGCTTGTGCCCATTAAAGTGGAAATCACCAATAATCGGCACATCACAGTTTATTTTATCCAGACGTTGACGAATTTCGGCAACGGCTTTGGCAGCCTCTCTAGTATTGACGGTGATACGCACTAGCTCAGAACCCGCAGCGGCTAACTCGGCGATTTGTTGTGTAGTACGCACGACATCTTCGGTATCGGTATTAGTCATTGACTGTATGACTACAGGATGCTCGCTTCCTAGACTGACCTGACCTACTTTCACACTCACGGTACGATGTCGTTTGATGGGATTTGTCATGATAGTATCGACTCTATTAATTAGTTTTAAACTTCGAGTGGTTTTATTTTACATGCAGATACATCAAGGCACAGTGCAAATTTCAACTTCGGGGCGTAATAGCTACAATATTACACGTGATGTCGATAGCATTATTCAACAAAGTGGCATTAAGACAGGGCTGTGCCATGTTTTTATTCATCACACTAGTGCTTCTTTGATGATTACTGAAAATGCTGATCCTGATGTGCGCTATGATTTAGAAACTATTTTCTCGCGACTCGCACCTGATGGCGACCCTGAATACCGACATATTCTTGAAGGTAATGATGATATGTCGGCTCATATTCGTTGTGTATTGACACAAACGGAAGTAACAATCCCTGTTACTAACGGACGTTCCGCAATGGGGACTTGGCAAGGCTTGTTTCTTTGGGAACATCGCACGGGGCGATTCACTCGAAATATAACCGTTACGGTTAGTGGTAATTAGTCTTGTTGGATGCGTTCCTCAATGTCATTAAGTTAAGCGATAAGATCATGATTACTTTGCTCTTTTATAATTCATATAATAACCATAGCGATTAGGCTTACGTTTATCTCTTTTATAGCTTCTGTTAGGTCGTATTGGCTCTATAG
>JALXAX010000012.1 GCA_026991755.1 Thiotrichaceae bacterium
CCAAACAATTAAAGAGCGAATTTGCAGATTTGGGGAATATCGGTGGCCCTGCAGCAGGCACGATAACGGCAGGTTGTTTCTTGGCCGAGTTTGTGGATGATGATTGTGCATGGGCGCATTTAGATGTAGCAGGAACAGCCTGGGCAGGTAAGGCATCAACAGGCAGACCTGTACCACTATTAACACAATACTTAATCAATCGTTTAAAGAGAGAGGCTTAGATAGCTTTTAGATAAAGGTCTAAAAGGTATAACCCAAACCCAGGTAAAGATTACTGGCATCAAAACCTATATCCATCACCCGCGGTATATTTACAGCACCGACGGGTGTAGTGACACGAGCGGAATCATAATTCCACTTGCTAACGTTGTAGCCTGCCGTTAAATAGGTGTTTTTAAAACGTTCTAGTTGGTATTTTAGGCTGAGATCAAAGGTAGTGTAACTGCCATCAATGTTAATACCGCTCCCTACAATATCATTGTCCATTTGCCCTGTTTGATAATTAATCGAGCCATTGCCTGAGATAGTCATAGCGTTATTAATTTTATATTCACCATAAAGACTTCCACCTAGCTTATAAGTTTTTACACGAGTATCGAAAGTATCCAGTAAATCAATGACTAAGTTTGCAGTATTACGCATGTTGCGTATTTTCATAAAGGGTGTACTAATCCCTGTATTGAGTGCAACGCCAACAGTGCGGTTGGGTGTTTTGATTAGGTCGTAACCGAGTCCAATATCAAAATTCACACCACTAATACGATAATCAGCAGGGATGGGTAGCTGGGTAAACTGATCAGCAAGGTCATCAATACTACTACCCAATAAAGGGATGGGGCTGTTTAGTGGAGTGCTAGCGAAATCTGTAAATTGGTTAACGCTATCAGAGTTAAAATAATCGAGCTTAAAGTGATAATAAAGTCGGCTATTGTTGATTGCTTTGTGCTTTTCACTAAGCGACCATGTATTGATAGCTAGTGTCGCTTTGCCAGAGAGCAACGGGTTGATAGCTGTAGACATGCTAAAGTCGCCTTTACCATAGCTAAAATCTAATGCCAAAACAGGTGAAGTAAGGGCGACAAGGCAACTCGTAAGAAGTGCTTTTTTCATTGTAGATACATCCATGTGATCAAGTAAGAAAGCAATACTCGTTTAGTATATGCTAACTTTTAACGAATGATGATAACTTGTTCTAATGTACACCATCTTCGGAGCCAACAGCGTGACTGAAATAAAGTTTTATGTGGGAAGGAATGATAACTTACCATCAAGGTTGTTATTGGCATGCCAATTAACACAAAAAGCACTTGATCATAATTATCAAGTTTATATTCACACGGACTCCGAAGAAACACTGAAGCAAATGGACGATGTTTTATGGACATGGAGGGATGATAGCTTTATCACACATGGGGTTGCTCCCGATGCAGACGTTAGAGTTGAAATGGGGTATGATTACGAACCCATAGAACGCTGTGATTATTTAATTAATCTTTCTAATGAGCGTCCTGTCTTTTTTGGTCGTTTTAATCGGATGGCAGAAATTTTAGATCAAGATCAAGAGCTTTTAAAAAAAGGTCGTGACCGTTATCGGTTTTATCAAGACAGAGGCTATAAATTGGACTACCATAAACTCTAGTATTAACATTTTGAGAAACACCGATGTCTACACTTACTCCTGATGATAAGAATATTTATATCCCCTTAGTCACGGATGTTGTTGTGCCTGGTAATCCTGAAATGAAACGCTTGGCAAAAGAAAAGCAAGCTAGTCAAATTGCAACAGCAGATGCAGCGGTTAATTTCCAAAGACGCATTGATGACGTTGAGAGCGCAATAGGCCAAGATGAGTCGAAAGCACCTTCTCGTGCACACGCTATTCGTGCAGAACTATCAGCGATCTAATTTTCTTGTACTGCACATTACATTCCTCGATACCTCTAGAACAATCACAGAACCCATCACACAACAACCACAGAACCCATCACACAACAACCACAGAACAAGAATGAAAAAAATTAATATTTTACACCTCACTACGGCTTTTGTAGTGGGCGGGGCTGAAAAAGTTATTCTCGACTTAATGTTGCACCTTGATAAAGAACGTTATAACCCTTCAGTCGTCGCGCTCGCCAAATTTGATGACATGCTGGGCGAATACTTAAGCTATGGTTTCAAAGCAGAAAAGATGGATATGGCGAAAACACCGAGCGAGTTCTTCCGAGTGTTTCGTTATTTAGATAACTACATAAAAGAAAATGAGATTGATATTATTCATGCTCATTTATTTCATCCCCTCCCTTTTGCCACTTTTCTTAAACTCAAGAACCCAGGCTTGAAGCTAGTCTTTACTTCACACAATACCGATATTGGTGGGAAGTTTGCGGTGACTTTCACACGATTGCTAAAAAACCTGCGTGATACCGATATAGTCTTTTCTGAAGACATGATAACCCCCATGTACAAGCAGGGCGCTCAAGTTATTGCGAATGGTGTAAATATCGAAAAGTTTAAAGAAAAGGCAGAGAAAAACACCCCGTTTACTTTCTTGTCCGTAGGTACGATTCGCGCTCAAAAAAACCAGATATTTCTGGTGGAATGTGCAAAACAGCTAAAAGCCAAAGGCTATAATTTTGTGATTGATATAGCGGGTGGTGGAGAAGAAAACAGAGCACTCATCAACGAAATCAAGCAAGCCATTATTGATCAAGATGTGCAGGATTGCGTCAGAATGTTGGGAGCTAGAAGTGATATTCCTGACCTCCTGAAAACAGCTCACTGTATGGTATTACCGTCTCATTACGAAGGCTTGCCAATTGTTCTGTTAGAAGCGGGTGCTGCGCAATTGCCTGTAATTTCGACTCCAGTAGGTGCAATTCCAACCTTGATTGATGACAGTAACGGCTACTTAGCCACCATCGACAATTTTATTGAAACAATGGATAACGTCTATAGCCACTATGACGAAGCCAAGCAAAAAGGCAAAGCGCTATCAGAAAAGATCAACCAGTCCTATTCGATAGACAGTATGGCTGAAGCACATGGCAAGCTGTATACCTCCTTACTAGAAAGCTAATGTGGCCGCGCATTATTGCTTTCGCTCCTATCCTTATAATCGAACTGTTATTCACTATTGCCGTGGGCAGTATCATGATGACACTGAATGATGTGATGGTGTTTGATACCGCACAAGAAGTATCATTTGGGCAAGGGATTACGCTCAACAAAGATTATTGGCTCGATAGCGCACTACATAATACGAGCTTGACGATGATTGCGGGGATTATTATTGGAAGTTTAGTGTTCTTGCTAAACTGGCTTATTTTCAAAGGTTTTGATTTTAAGCATTACAGTATCTATGCTCTTATTTCAGCTATGATAAGTGTGACTATCATTAATCACCTTGGACTGTATGGAACGATAAACATGCTGATGGCTAGTACTCCAGCAACTTAGGTTTGATGGATACAGAGCAATCCAAAGCGCTCAAGACAAGGCATGGGTTGCAGGCAATGGTTGTTCCCTTGGCAAGACCCATAACGCAGTATTGAGCGCTTTGGGTTGCTCCCTTCGGGCGAGCCAGGAAGCGGTCATCCGCGTTGTTGCGTCTTTTGTGAAGGGAACAACCATTCCCTGCAAGACGCGCCTAGCGGCTAACCGCTTCCTGACTCGCTGTATTCATCAAACCTAACTTGTTGGAGTACTAGTTATCCAAGGTGGTGATTTTACAAATGTCTCACTAAATGGATTATTAGCA
The DNA here is from genome assembly GCA_026991755.1 of Thiotrichaceae bacterium. GTDB lineage: Bacteria > Pseudomonadota > Gammaproteobacteria > Thiotrichales > Thiotrichaceae > HyVt-477. The sequence goes on from JALXAX010000012.1 coordinate 3,758, forward strand.
TAATGAAAATTACTCATGGATTATTTCTCATCGCTTTGTCATTTGGTGTAACCAGCTGTTCAACAACTGTTCCCGCCCGTAAACCACCTGAGATTGTTAAAAATCAGTTTCAGGCGGTATGGGATCAAGTAACCATAGATGCAGTTGATACATTGCCACAAGATACCGTGTCGTTTAGAAAGTTAGTTTCTGGTGGAAAAAATATTATCTTGGGGGATGCCAGAAGAACCCTAGACGAACATGCCAACCTTCTAAAGCCCTTTAATAAGTTAGCTCACCCCAATGGTATTTGTTTTAAAGGTACATGGAATATTACGGCTGATACTAAATACAGTGGTTACTTCAAAAAAAATAGTAAAGCTTTAATCATTGTTCGGGCATCTACCGCCATGTCGAATACGAGGCAAGGTGAAATACGATCATTTGGCTTTGCAGGCAAGATTTTCCCCACCATGAATCTGCATCAAGTCCTTCAAGAGAACACGGCTAACTTCTTCCTTATAGATGATCTAGGAGGAACAAGAGCAAAGCACTATACCGATGTGGCACTAAGCAATGAACCTGCTATTAGTAAAAATAGTGAGGTACTTAAAAGCTTACTTTATGTGTTGAAATTAGCGCGTACTTTCTCTCAAGTAGATAAAAACCCAACCATTAGGCAAGTGTATGAAATCTCTGAGTTAGGAGAAGCGAATAGTGATTCGGTGATTACACCCCGTTGGATGAAGGTAGAAGCAGAACAAGGACGAACTGTTGAAGCAAAAGACTTTCGTAATGAGTTACGTCTTGCTGATAATCAGCAGCTAGTCTTTTCTATTTCAGTGGCTAGTAAAAAAATTGATAATAAAAAAGTATGGAAGGAGATAGGAACTATAATCCTTGATGAATCAGTTGTTTCAAAATCTTGTGATCATAGGTTGCATTTTCATCATCCTGTGTGGAAATCAAACTTGAGACACTGATCTTGAGACACTGATAGAGCTATTAGGTAAAGAAGTAATAAACAACACCAAAGGAGAAATAAGTGAAAGCAAAAGCAGCGGTCGCATGGCAAGCAAAGAAACCATTAGAGATTGAAGAAGTTGAGGTGATGGGCCCAAAAGAGGGCGAGGTCTTATTAAAAGTAATCGCATCGGGTGTATGCCATACCGATGCCTTCACCCTCTCTGGAGATGATCCTGAAGGTTCCTTTCCCTGTATTTTAGGTCATGAAGGAGGCTGTGAAGTTGTTGAACTTGGTGCAGGTGTTAAAGACTTAAAAGTGGGCGATCACGTTATTCCTCTTTACATCGCGGAATGTGGCGACTGTGAATACTGTAATGACACGAAATCTAACTTGTGTCAGACCATAGCACCGACCATCTGGACGGGGTATATGCCAGATGGCACACGTCGCTTCTCTCACAAAGGTAAAGATATTTTTCACTATATGGGCTGTTCCACTTTCGCGGAATATACCGTTGTCCCAGAAATAGCACTAGCAAAAATCAATAAAGCAGCTCCTTTAGATAAAGCCTGTTTACTGGGCTGTGGTGTTACTACGGGTATCGGAGCGGTACTAAACACGGCTAAAGTTGAGGCAGGTTCTACGGTGGCTGTATTTGGTTTAGGCGGTATTGGTTTATCGTGTATTCAAGGTGCAGTCATGGCGGGCGCTGAGCGCATTATCGGTATTGATATAAACCCCGATAAATTTGAATTTGCGAAGCAACTGGGTTGTACAGATTTTGTTAATCCGAATGATGTGGATGGCTCCTTTGTTGAGTATATGCAGGACACCTTTAATGGTGGCCCTGATTACTCCTTTGAGTGTATTGGTAATGTTCACGTCATGCGTGATGCATTGGAATGTACCCACATGGGCTGGGGCAAGTCGGTGGTTATTGGTGTGGCTGGTGCGGGTCAAACCATAGAAACACGCCCGTTTAATCTAGTGGTGGGTCGTCAGTGGATGGGTACAGCATTCGGTGGCGTAAAAGGTCGTAGCGAATTGCCAGGTTATGTTGATCGTTATATGGCGGGTGAAATTGAGCTAGACTTGTTAGTTACGCATACCATGCCACTGGAAGACATCAATAAAGCCTTTGATTTAATGCACTCTGGCGAAAGTATTCGCTCTGTCATTATTTTCTAGGGGAGCCATCGTGAGTATTCAACGTATTGAAAGTATTAAAGAGTCGGGTGGCTATCTAAACCGTTACACCCATGAGTCGGATACACTTAATTGTGAAATGACTTTTTCAGTGTACCTGCCGCCATTGGCAGAGCAAGAAAAAGTCCCTACTTTGTACTGGCTTTCAGGACTCACCTGTACCGATGACAATGCCCGTGTCAAAGGCGGTATGCAACGCTATGCAGCAGAACATAATATCGCCATAGTCTTTCCTGATACTAGCCCGCGTGGCGATGAGGTGGCCGATGAGCCAGAGCGTTATGATTTAGGCAAAGGTGCGGGCTTTTATGTCAATGCAACGCAAAGCCCGTGGTCAACACATTATCAAATGTATGATTACGTTACTAAAGAGCTACCTCAGTTATTAGAAGCCGAATTGCCCTTGTTAGCAGGTGTTAAATCAGTGTCAGGACATTCTATGGGTGGGCATGGTGCATTAATCTGTGCGTTGAAAAACCCTGATGATTACCGTTCGGTTTCGGCCTTTTCGCCTATTTGTAACCCAGTCAACTGTGGTTGGGGTAAAGGCTGTTTTAGTGCCTACTTAGGCGACAATGAAGCGGCATGGAAAGCCTATGATGCCACTGAGCTAGTAAACAACGGTGCAAAAGTGACCGATATTCTGATAGATCAAGGTACAGGTGATGAGTTTTATGATGAAAAGCAGCTGTTGCCTGAAAACTTTCAGACCGCTTGTGATAATGCAGGTCAACCCGTAACGATTCGTTTTCAAGAAGGCTACGACCATAGCTACCATTTTATAGCTAGTTTTGTGGGTGAGCATATTGCATACCATGCGAAGGCGCTCAATAATAGCTCATCCTAAAAAAGCTGAAGTAAGTAAGATAAATATGTCGTCCTTCATCGCGCACTCGTTAATAGGCTTTACCGTTGGCGCACAAAAAGAACAGCCTTCTCTAAAGCATACGCTGATCGCCTCTTTGTTTTTTATCGTCTTGGCGAGCACCCCAGATCTTGATTATATCGTCAACTGGCTAAGAGGCTATCAGATGCCTGTGAGATATAGCCACTCTATTGGTTTTGTTTTTGTAATAGGGTTGCTCTCACTCTTATTTAGAAACGCAGTACTAAGAAAATCCCTACATCGTATTCCTGTTTATTTGTTTTTTCTAGCGCCCGCAACGCATCTCATTCTTGATGGCCTAGTCGCCGTGCATGGCAACCCCTACTTGTTTCCGTTTACAGACGCCATGCTGACTTTTCCCATAGGAATATTGCCTAGCTCGGGATATGTAAATGTTTTTAACTATTACTTATGGCGTAACCTTTCGATTGAATTACTTATCCTTATTCCTGTGGTCATTGCACTAACACCGAAGTTGAGACAACTTGCTTTTAAGTCGAAATGGCTAAAGACATTGCTGGCTTTGTTGTTTGTGGTTGGGCTGCTAATAGGTTGGAACTTACAACGCTAGGTTACGTTTACCTATAACTAATGGAGTCTCCTAATCAATCTCTTCGAAAAGGTTACGTTCTAACTGGTTGGCTGTTTGACGGTTCTTGATAACCTTCTGGTGTGCTTTTTGCCTTTTAAGCTGAGCCTTCTTAAACTCCCATTGAGCACGTTTTTTCTTCTGCGCTTGCTGCATCTCCCATCGTGCTAGATAGTATTGCTTACTTTTAATGGTCGCTTTAGCTTGTTTTGATCTTCGTTGTTTAGCCGCCCACTCTCTTTGGTATTGCTCACGAGTCTTAGTAGGCCAATTTTTGTTATTGAGATCAGGCTGTGTAGAGGTAGCAAGAGAGTACTTTATACTATTTGGATAAAGTGAATTCATCTCATCAAATATGCCTCTAAGGCTGACGAACTCTTCAGCCTCAAAAGTTGATGGTAAAAATAAAGGGTGGTCGTTCCCTTGCCTTACACGAGGGACATCCAATTTCCATAAGGGGGTTAATGGAGTGTCATCACTGCTAACAGAGGGCTTTGCTAGCTCTGTAGTCTGTTCCACTACAGAAGATTTCTTTAACCCTGATAACCCTGATGGCTCAGGCAATACGGTATTCCTATTGTTGTTAAACTGATAAAAGCTAATAAACAACATTAATAGCAAAATACTAATAACAGCAAAAACAACCTTGTGGCCTATCGGAATGGAAAATAGATGAGCGTTCTTCTGTAAATAAGGAAGCTTGCTTAACTCATTGAAGTTTATGGTTTGAGAGTAGTTAATTGTATTTTTTTTGGAGACGGCATCAGACAATGCACTATTTAAATCTACGTTACTCCTAGCTTGTTGCTCATTAGACATCATGTGATTAGCGTTAACCCTTAAATACAACCGACAAGAAAGCGGTTGTCTTTAAGTTCTATTATGAATAGCTAATACATCACCTGTCTAATTAAATAAAACTATTACTTTGCAGTCTGTTTTTTATCTGGCTATGTAAGTTTCAGCCTCTTAAGCCAAAAGGATCAAAGAGAATCAATTGCCACAAGCGCATCAATGAAAAATATCAAAAAGGTGCATCAATATCCATCACAGGCGCGCTCGTGCCTCAGCACATCCTACAAGTTGGTGTCTACGATTACTTTTACTCAAATAATTCCCTACTGCTTTTGTTTGCTTATTCAAGGTATAATCTGCGCCTTTTCTGGCCTTCACACAAGAAAATCATAATGGATAAGACATACAACCCAAAAGACATTGAACAACGCTGGTATCAACAGTGGGAAGATAATGGCTACTTTTCACCAAATAATGATGAGAGTAAAGATGCGTATTGCATCATGCTACCTCCTCCGAATGTAACGGGGACGTTGCATATGGGGCATGCTTTCCAGCATACAATTATTGATGTCTTAACGCGCTATCATCGCATGAAGGGCGATAATACGTTGTGGCAACCTGGTACGGATCACGCAGGTATTGCCACGCAAATGGTGGTTGAGCGTCAATTAGGTGAGGAAGATAAAACCCGTCACGATTTGGGTAGAGAGAAATTTGTAGAACGTGTGTGGGATTGGAAAGAGCAGTCGGGTGATCGCATTACTGAGCAAATGCGCCATTTGGGGGCTTCTCCTGATTGGTCACGTCAGCGATTTACCATGGATGAGGGCTTGTCTGAAGCCGTTACAGAAGTATTTGAAAAGCTTTACGATGAAGATTTGATTTATCGAGGTAATCGTCTAGTTAACTGGGATCCTGTTCTGCATACCGCGCTATCGGATATCGAGGTTATTTCTGAAGAAGAGCAAGGCCATATGTGGCATATCCGTTATCCCTTGGCGGATGAGTCGGGTAAGGCGACGGATGAGTTTTTAGTCGTAGCTACCACACGACCTGAAACCTTGTTAGGCGATACAGGTGTTGCGGTTCATCCTGAAGATGAGCGTTATAAGCATCTTATTGGCAAGCAGATTGCGTTGCCTCTTACGGATCGACTGATTCCTATTGTGGGTGATGAACATGCAGACCCTGAAAAAGGCACGGGTTGTGTAAAGATAACCCCCGCGCATGACTTTAATGACTATGAAGTAGGCCAGCGTCATCAATTACCGATGATCAATATTCTCACTGAAGATGCGTGTTTGAATGATGAAGCACCTGAAGCTTACCGTGGCTTGGAGCGTTATGAAGCACGTAAAGTTATGGTGGCTGATTTGGATAAACAAGGTTTATTGGTTGAGGTTAAAGAGCATACTTTGATGGTTCCTCGTGGTGAGCGCTCGGGCGTTGTCGTCGAGCCTTATTTGACCAATCAATGGTATGTAGCTATAGAAACACTGGCTAAACCTGCCTTGGAAGCAGTAGAAACAGGCAAGATTAAGTTTGTGCCTGATAACTATAAAAATATGTATTACAGCTGGATGCGTGATGTTCAGGATTGGTGTATTTCGCGTCAATTGTGGTGGGGTCATCGTATCCCTGCGTGGTATGACGATTCAGGGAAAATCTATGTCGCTAAAGATGAAGCGACAGTACGTGAAAAATATAATCTAGATAGTTCAATCAACTTACGTCAAGACGAAGATGTACTGGACACCTGGTTTAGCTCAGCATTATGGCCCTTCACTACATTAGGTTGGCCTGAAGATACTAAAGAGCTAAAGATGTGGTATCCCACCAATGTATTAGTCACAGGCTTCGATATTATCTTCTTCTGGGTTGCCCGTATGATTATGATGGGCTTGAAGTTTATGGACGATGTACCGTTTCATGAAGTCTATATGCATGGTTTAGTACGTGATTCTGATGGTCAGAAAATGTCTAAATCTAAGGGCAATGTGCTTGATCCGTTAGATATTATTTACGGTATATCGTTAGATGATCTATTAGAAAAACGCACCAGCAATATGATGCAGGGGCATATGATCGATAAGATCAAAAAGCAGACCAAAAAGCAATTCCCTGATGGAATCCCTGCTTTTGGAACGGATGCTTTACGTTTTACTTTTACTGCAATGGCCGCGACAGGGCGCGATGTGCGCTTTGATCTGCAACGTATTGAAGGTTATCGTAACTTCTGTAACAAAGTGTGGAATGCTTCGCGTTATGTGATTATGCAGACGGAAGATCAAGATGTGGGCTTAGAAAATACCACTTGGCAACTTTCATTAGCCGATAAATGGATTTTGGCACTGCTACAACAAACGATTCAAGAGGTCACGGATCATATTGATAGTTACCGTTTTGATCTGGCGGCAAAAACGCTTTATGAATTTACCTGGAATCAATATTGCGACTGGTACTTGGAGCTAAGCAAGCCTGTCTTAAACTCAGAGCAGGCAACGGATGAAGAGAAGCGTGGTACTCGTCATACTTTAGTTCAAGTATTGGAAACCTTGTTACGTTTAATGCACCCGGTGATGCCATTCTTAACCGAAGAAATCTGGCAAACGATTAAGCCATTGAGCGGCAAGCAAGGTGCTACGGTAATGCTTGAAGCCTACCCAGTTGCGGATGAGTCGTTGCAAGATGAACAAGCAATGAACGATATAGAGTGGGTTAAAAACTTTGTATTAGGTATTCGTCGAATTCGTTCAGAGATGGATATTAAGCCTAGTTTAAAATTAAACATCCTGCTTCAGGATGCTTCTAGTGACGATCAGCAACGTTATGATGATAGTGAACTATTTATTGCTTCTTTAGCCAAGTTAGAAGGTGTGACGTGGTTATCAGCAGATGATCAAGCGCCTGAATCTGCCACGGCTTTAGTCGGCGATATGAAGATTCTTATTCCGTTAGCAGGTTTGATTGATAAGGATGTAGAAAGTGCTCGTCTCAATAAAGAAATTGAGAAGGTAGAGAAAAACTTACAAGGTTTAAAGGGACGATTAAGTAATCCTAACTTTACCGATAAAGCACCTGAGAAGGTAGTTAATCAAGTTAAAACTCAGTTTGAAGAGCAAACTAACGTGTTACAGCAGCTGAAAGGTCAATTGGAAAAAATAGCTGCAATGTAGGCACTATGAGGCCTTTGCATCAAAGATTTGACGGATGAAAGCAAGCTTAATAATTGAGTTGACCGTTTTGATAAAACGGCAAGCTCACTAAAAAAGCACGCTCATTTCTCACTCACCGGTTGATAGAAATACCTTTAGTACAGAATATAGAAGTAGACACTTTTATATTGAGAAAAAGTTTCCAGCTATCGGAAAATATAGAAAATATAGACCCTGTCGTGTAGAGTACGCTAAGTATATGTTGTAAATATTCTATATTTCAACAGCTTAATATGAGACCTATGCACGAAAGATATGACGGATAAAAATTACGCTCATTTTTCTCTCGCCACCCTTTCATGCAAAGATCTCAATATAATATAAAAAATAATAAAAACGGAAGCTTGTTTTGTCTCTATTTGAGTCTATAAAAAATATTGGATCCAGCAATAATGCTGAGCAATTTACACTGTGTATGCAAAAGTCACTCAGTGTAGTTCGTGACGCGGTTGTGCTTGTGGATGATCGAGGCACGATTCAGTTCCTGAATAAAAATGCTGAACATCTCCTAAACTGTAAACGACGCAGTGTTTTAGGTAAGAACTTCTGGTTGCTGTATCCCTTATTAGACAATAAAACTCAACGTCCCATTGAGAACATTCTTAATGGTGTAACGTCTCCAGTATCAGATGATTATTTATTGTCGGTATCTGAGAACCAAGAGCTTTCCACCAATATTCTCATTTCACCCATTAACTTTCTTAACGATAATAATGATAAGAACAGTTATGCTTTGGTTATTCAGGATATTAGTGAAAAGAAAATTCTTGAATCGAAGTTAAATTATCTTGATAACTATGATGCACTAACACGATTACCTAATCGAAAATCCATTGAAGTCACTCTCAAACATGCGCTTGCAGATGTTCGCAAACATTCAGCGACCCATGTTTTTTGTTATATCTCGCTAGACAAAATTAAAAGTGTAACGGATACGGCAGGGCATAGCGCAGGTGATGCTTTAATCATGCAAATTGCAGATGTGCTTAGACCCTTCATTAAGACAAAGCGTGATGTATTAGCGCGGGTTAGTAATGATGATTTTGCCATTCTTTACCGTGAAAAAGAGCCAGGTCCAACGCTTGAACTTATCAAGAATATTCGTAAGAGTATCGAGAACTTTGAGTTTCAGTGGCATGGTAATAAATTTAAAGTAACCGCAAGTATTGGTTTTTTGTTAGTGCATAAAAAGACCTGTACCAGTCCTTCTCAGGTTCTATCAGATGCGGATATAGCGAGTCGAATAGCGAGAGAAAAAGGCGGCAATCGTGCCTTTATTTTTCATCCTAATGATGAGGATGTATTAGCACGCAAAGGGGATATTGTTTGGGTTGGACGTATCCGTGATGCGATTAAGAACAATATGTTTAGATTGTTCTCTCAGCCCATCCATCCTTTAGCGATGGATCATGGCTCTGTACCTTTTTTCCATTATGAAACCTTGATTCGCTTGTTTGATGATGAAGGGAATCAGATTCCACCTGATGACTTTTTACCATCGGCCGAGCAACATGGCATGATGATGGATATAGATAAATGGGTAGTCAGTGAAGCGATTCGAAATCTAAAGAGAATCACTCAAACTGAGCCATTACCTATTTTCTCAATCAATTTATCGGGTCAAAGTATCAATGAACCTCAGTTTTTAGATTTTGTTGTACGTGAAATTAAGTCAGCGGGGGTTAACCCTCATATGATTTGTTTTGAGATAACAGAATCTGTTGCGGTCAATGATATGGGGCTTGCGATGAAGTTTATCAAAAGCCTTAAAGATCTAGGCTGTAGCTTCTCTTTGGATGATTTTGGAACGGGAGTGAGTTCATACGGGTATTTAAGAGATATGCCCGTCGACTATTTAAAAATTGATGGAATCTTCGTAAAAGATTTGGAGAATGATCTTGTTTCACAAGAAATGGTTCGTTCCATCAATCAGGTGGGGCATGTCATGGGCTTAGAAATCATTGCAGAATATGTCGAGAATGATGAGATTATTCGTATCTTGAATGAAATAGGCGTTGATTACGGGCAAGGTTACGGAATTTCGAGGCCTATCCCCATCGAAGATGTGGTTCGTACTCATATTTAACCTAGAAAATGCAGTCATACTTTCCACCCTCACTCCAACCCTCTCCATGCTAATGAGAGGTGGTATCATTATAGGGCTTTGACGCTCAGGCTTACGTTCCAACATTCAACTCTAACAATGATATTGTGTTCTTGATAATATCATCCCCATACTGGTAAAAATAAAAGGATAAGAATGACAACACATATTCTGGGTATTTGTGGCACGTTTATGGGCGGTATCGCCTTATTAGCACGTGAATCAGGTATTGAAATTACAGGCTCGGATGACAATGTATACCCGCCGATGAGTACGATGCTAGAAGAGCAGGGCGTAGAAATACAGCAAGGCTTATTGGCAGAAAATATTCCTGCGGATACTGATACCATTGTCGTGGGTAATGTGATGACGCGTGGTATGGATGTAGTAGAACATGTGCTTAACTCCCAGCTTTTTTATACCTCAGGGCCACAATGGCTTTATGAGCATATTTTGAAAGACAAATGGGTGCTAGCGGTTGCAGGTACTCATGGTAAAACTACCACCGCTAGTATGCTGGCATGGATACTGGAATATGCAGGGCTGAAACCAGGCTTTCTTATTGGTGGCGTACCTGAAAACTTTGGTCTTTCGGCACGTTTAGGTGATTCCCCCTTCTTTGTGGTTGAAGCTGATGAATATGATACTGCTTTCTTTGATAAGCGCTCCAAGTTTGTTCATTATCATCCGCGTACCACCGTGTTAAATAACCTTGAATATGATCATGCAGATATATTCCCAGACATAGAAGCCATCAAAACACAATTTCATCATCTGATACGAATGATTCCAAGTACCGGGTTAGTTGTTTCTAATAGCGATGAATCTGCTCTGAAAGATGTTCTAGACAAAGGAGTCTGGACTCCTGTTGAGCAATTTTCATCTACTGATACGAGTAAGGAAAATGACAGCTCAAAGCAAGGCTGGTCGGTTGAATATCTTGCTGAAGATGGCAGTGAGTTTAAGGTGTATTTTGATAGTGTCGAGCAGGGTACGGTTAAGTGGGATAGTCTTGGACAACATAATGTAGCCAATGCAATTGCAGCTATCGCAGCAGCTCGTCATGCTGGTGTGCCTACCCAACATGCAATTGACGCATTATCTGAGTTTAAAGGTGTAAAGCGTAGAATGCAGCTTCGTGGCACAGTCGATGATGTAAAAGTCTATGATGATTTTGCGCATCACCCAACAGCGATAACAACCACTCTAGATGGTTTAAGAAAGAATGTTGGCGCGCAAAAAATTACCGCTATTTTAGAGCCTCGTTCAAATACCATGCGCTTAGGTATTCATAAAGAAAAGCTAGCAGATTCTTTATCAAAGGCAGATGAAGTGCTGCTTTATCAGCCCGCAGATGTCGACTGGGATATGCAAGCGGTAATAGCTAGTTTGGGTGATAAGGCTCGTCTATATAATAACGTCGAAGAAATCATTGAAACGGTGAGTCAGGATCAAGAAGTTAAAAATATACTAATTATGAGCAATGGTGGTTTTGAAGGGATTCATGAAAAGATGCTAGCCGCGCTGGAACAACGAAAATGATCAACTCAGAAAGCTCAACAGGGAAGTCGCAAACCGTCACTTTAATTATGACGGGTGCATCAGGTGCAGATTACGGTCTGCGTTTGTTAGAGGAATTGATTAAAGCAAAGGTAACCGTTTATTTACTAATTTCTCGACCTGCACAGATAGTGATAAATATGGAGACCGAACTCAAATTGCCTTCCAGAGCCAGCGAGGTTCAGGAGTATCTTAGTGAGAGATATGCAGCGTCAGAAAACCAGTTACAAGTTTTTGAAAGAGAACAATGGATGGCACCTATAGCAAGTGGTTCAGGTGTTGCGGATGCTACCGTCGTGTGTCCTTGTACTACAGGTACGTTATCGGCTATTGCGGTAGGCAGCAGTAAAAACCTGCTTGAGCGTGCAGCAGATGTAGCACTAAAAGAGCGAAAAAAATTGATATTGGTTGTTCGTGAGACGCCTTTCTCAGAAATTCATCTTAATAATATGCTCACCTTAACAAAAATGGGCGCGGTGATTATGCCTGCCAACCCTGGCTTTTATCACAAGCCTAAGACGATTGATGATTTGATTGATTTTATGGTGTCACGAATATTGGATCATTTATCTATTTCGCATCAATTAATGCCTGTTTGGGGTGATAGAGGTGATAACTGACAGGAGGGCACCTCTAGTAATTCATGGTTCGTTTTGCTGAGGCTAGAATCTGCTATATTTTCGCTATAAAAGTGACCAATAGCTACGGCTATTGCTAACTTTTCTATCAAAAATCTAACAAATTCTATCTCACAGCAACTCCGACCAGAATTAATAGAGATCCCCAGGAATTTGTTATCTTCTGTTTGCATCTACGTAAAAAAGGACTTACTTTTTAGTTTCTTCTTGTCATTCTATTAGATACCCCTTATATTCGTTGATGTATATCAAAAACGAGGAGCACCTTTGTGGCAACAATAGACATTACTGAAGATACTTTTGAAGAAACGATTAACAACAACGATATTGTAATCGTAGATTTTTGGGCAGAGTGGTGTGGCCCCTGTAAGTCTTTTTCACCCATTTATGAAGAAGTATCAGAAAAGCATGAAGATATTGTCTTTGGTAAAATAGATACGGAAGCAGAGCAAGCCTTAGGTGCTCATTTCCAAGTTCGCTCAATTCCTACGTTGATGATTTTTCGCGAACAAGTGGTTCTATTTTCTCAGGCAGGCATGCTAAGTGGCCCACAGTTAGAAGAAGTCATTAGTAAAGTGAAAGAGATTGATATGGTGAAAGTTCACGAAGAAGTAGCCAAACAAGCTGAAGGTTAGGCTGAACTCTTAATCAGAGGTTTCTTAATAACTAGTGATTACGTTCCAGTAATCACTAGTAGATTCTAAGTTATCGTTTTTATAAAAACTGTTTAAACGATAGTGAAGACTTTGTATCTTCATCGCTTAGTAAGCGATTCACATGCTGTAACTCATGCGTGGTTAATCTCAACCCATGTCTTGCATTCAAGCGCTTACGCTCATACTGTTGTATATACCAAGCTCGGCTACGTGCGACTCTTGGTTTATGATTCGCTTTCGCAAGTGTGCGAGAGGATACTGATAAGGTGCGATAAGCATTAAGCACTCTGCGTACATACGTTTGAGTTTGCTTATAAGGTGGCACACCATTGTATTTATCAACAGCGCCTTCTCCTGCGTTATAGGCAGCAGCGGCTAGTTGTACATTGCCGTTAAATTTTGCAAGTAAAAAGCGTAGGTATTTAGTACCTGCTTTAATATTGTGCTGGGTGTTGTATCTGTTTTTAGTGCCGAAGCGTCTTGCTGTTGCAGGCATTAATTGCATTAGACCTGCTGCACCACTTGATGATTTGGCTTTCGGTCTAAAGCAAGACTCTACGGTAATGATTGCAGTGATAAGGTGAGAAGAAACACCATAGTCGCGCGATGCTTTGGTAATTGTTTTTTTGTACTTTTTTGCTTTTTGCAAAAGCTTCGTTCTGGAATAGCTGTCGCAAGTGATAGTGCGTTTCTTCTTTTTTGCTTTTTTTTCTAGCTTAGCTATCTGATTAGAGTTTTTAGTTGTGGCAGCGTGGGCTGTAGTTATCGATAGTGATAACGGTAATAGAGCGAAAATAAGTGTTTTGATTACATTGTTCACGACATTATTTACGTCACTACGGGTGGTGGTGTTCATATACTCTCAAAATTAGTATTCACTAATATAATTAACGAGGGCAAAATTTACAGGACTTGTTGCGTTTCAGCAACTTTTTATTATCTATGGCGCTATAAGCACTCATAAGTGCTAGGTTTGATTAACGGCCACTAATTAGCACTACGCCTAAAGATTGAGGGTTGTTTTGAGCCTTATCATAAGCAGAAGCCCATGCAACTCGTGAATCACGTTTACCGCCATCATCATCATCATTAATAACTACTTCAACCCCTATTCTTCCTGAAATACGTGGTTTTACATGGAGGATAGACCACGGGATACTGGCTTTCAGTAAATATCCATCAGCCGTCTTATTCATTTCTACGGGGAAGTCTGTTGATGCATGGGGAGGTGAATGCGCCCCTAGGTAGGTAATATTATCGCTATTCCAGGAGAAGATATAATGTAAATCGTTCTTGCCGTCGTAAGTTTTATGGCGACTGTTATCTGCATCGATAAAGAATTCAATAGAGTCATCCTCTCGAGGGTCTTTCGAGTCAGCCATTAATGTATCATCATAGACTTTAACCGTCAGATAGATATTTTCGTTGTCCCACTTAGCTTGCCATTTTCCCGAAATATCTTTTTTTATCCACTCATCACCTTCAACCATCATATGCAGTGATCTTGGGTTGTCTAAACGGAAAAATGCTTCGGGGTCCTGAGTGGCCGGTCTAATCACGATGCGTGCTTTAGCTGGGTTAGAGCTGGGGATATATTTTTCTATAGTTTTAGCATTGGGCTCAGGCAATGCCTCATCCGTCCACCATATAGGGTTTTCAGTGATGAATTTTTTAGTAGCTGCATATTTGGGAGCATCAGCCATGGGTTGCGTTATGTATTCTTTGAGTCCCCAGCAGCCAAACCATTGGCAAGTACGTGGAGCGGAAAACATGACAAAGGTTTCTGCGCCTGCTTCTTTCCATTCTTTCAGCAAGTGACTGTAAATATCCATCATACGAGGGTCGCGATTGGCTGCAAAGAAGAGTGGGTTAGGGTGTTGTTCAGAGCTGCGGGTTGCCCAATCGACCAACCCTTGACCGCCCTCATAGGCGATAAGTTTTAAACCAAAATCATGCGCTAACTTAACGTGTTTTCGGATGTCATTGACAATTTCAGGAAGTGCGCGGTAGGCACCATCATCAGTGAGTAAATGGAAAATATCATCGACATTTCCAGCTTCTCTAAAGCCTTTTATATTGCCGCCAATATAAGGTGCTATGGCTAGAGCATCAACATGCTTATAGGTGTCGTCATAACTCAGTATCTTTGCGCTAATATCGGTGCGTGTATCCCAGCCTCCGATAACGCGTGTAAAGCCCTCTGTTGATCCATAGATATCTTCAAAAATATTAAAAAACTCAACGGAGCGTTTAGCGTAATATTTATAACCTGCATCCATTGCGTTTTTGTCCAAGCCTTCTGCAATGCCCATTTTCTGAGTGTATTCACTATGAACAAAATTAGCATTCCATGCTTCGTTAGTATATTCAATGTAGGGTTTTAGGCTGGGTGATAACGTATTGTGAATAAAGTCAGCGAATGAGCGCATGTAATGGTCATCAGCACCATGTGGAACATTAAACCATGGGCGAGCTTGTAGTCGGTTAGCGAGTTCGACTTGCAACTCAAGTGGGATGCCTCGTGAACCATAAGTACCACCCCAGCTTGCTTCTTGCAGATTAGGGCGCTGGTCCCAGTGTTTCGCAGGGTTGCGTGTTATTCCTGACATCGGCATAAAACGGATAACGCTAAAATCCTTCATAAAATTTAAATAATCAGGGTTGAAAATAATAGAACGATAGTGGTTTACGAAAGATAGATAATCATGGGGTGAGGCACAGCTAGAAGCGCTTTTTACCTGTTGAAAAGGATTACCCTGACATATCCCTCCCGGCATGATCACACGGATATTATGAATGTAATTATTAGGGTTTGTTTTTGTGATCGTTAGGCTTGCATTAATGAGCTGATGATCGTCAGGCTGTAACTGAATGATATCTTTGCCTTCCGTATGTTCTAGTAATTTTGCACCATGACCATAAATGATTTCACCCTCTCCTTCATATAAGACGGTGTAATTGCCCTGTGGTAGTGCATCAACAGGCATTTTCCCCAGAAATTTTGTACCTGCATAGCCGCCATTAAGGTTTTGTGGCCAACCATTTTTATCATAACTGACTCCTGTAGATGATAAGCCTCTGTTTTCAATAAAAGGAATAACGCTTCGGAATAAGTCTACATAAGGAAGGCTTGCATTCTCTTCTGTTACTTCGTTGGTATTGATACCTAGAGGGGATTGCTTATTGGTCGCTGCTGGAAATACTATTTCTATAATGGGCTGATAAGGCTCCGTATGAGTGACAGATATTTTAGGGGCAATAATAAAGAAATAGAGTAGCCCAGTGAGTACTAAAATGGCGGGTAATAGCGCAACAAGTAGCAGTGCTTTACTAGGTGTGGATTGATTTGGCATGTTTTTAATCAGTATGTATGGTGTAAGTGGGCTAGAGTATAAGGGAAAAACCTTCATACGAGAACTATATAGTCTTGATAATATATAATATATTCACTGAGTTATGGTGTTGCTATGGCTCTACTCTTGATGCTAGGAGGCTGTCTGAGAACTATTTTCGCTACGCTTCCTATTCTCGGACAGCCTCCTAGGTGTCGTAATAGTGAATATTCATCAGGATAAAAATGATGTTCATCAAGTAGCCTATTATAAAGCTTGCTCTGTTATAGAAGCTTTGTTACTATTTGAAAATAAGAAAAAGCTAATATTATATTAGTTATTGAATACGCTAGGATTTCAAAGATTATTTTTATAGTTTCAGGAATCTAAAATGAAATGTTTATTGAAGAACTTACTCGGAGTAGAGATAAGTTTTAAAACTCATAGTGATGAAGTTTGTACAGAACTTCCACCTATCGTTAAAGCCCTAATGGCAAGTGCAGTTTTGCTTGTTTCGTTGTTGGTGCTTGCCAGATAGATAGGTTTATTGCTACAACACTTCAATATTAGGCGGGATAATGGAAACGTTATCTCGCCTTTTTATTGCGCGTCATTTATTAGGTCTTAATTCCAAGGGCATGGGCTAGTACATCAACCAGTCCAAAATGTCGGTCTCAGCGCATTTGTGAGGCTTTGCATCAAGGCACAGTGCGCAGGCAATGGCAGCGTCCTTGTCAAGCACTGTAACGCAGAGGCGGAGCCTCACAAATGCGCCCAAAGGGTTGTCCTGTCTGCCTCCATGCCGTTGTTGCACTTTTTGTGAAGGGAACAACCATTCCCTGCAAAGTGCGCCTAGCCATGAAGGCAGACAGGATAACTGAGACCGTCATTTTGAGCTGGTTGATGTACTAGGTTCGTCTGACTTGGTAATTTGGTTAGCCTATCACGAGTAACTGTGAATGCGGGATTCTGAAAAGGATGCTATTGAGGTTCTTGTAAGAATAAGAAGATTTAAGCTAGAGGTTGAGTAGTTTTTTTTCGAAGGTTTCGAAAAAAAACCCCGGCCAAACAGGGGGTCTAAAAGCCGGGGTGTAAAACAACAAATTTGGATTGGGGACACCAAATCTGTCATCACCAAGAGAGGCAGTAGCGCCGGGCTTAAGCACTACATTACTAGGGCTTCTCTATCTGTGATTCCTTAATGTAACCTTAATGGCTACCGATGAAACAAGTATAGTTAAAAAAACGTTTAGTGCAAGTACTATTACCTCCTGTCAGTAATAAAGATGATTAAATCATTATTAATTAGCTGCTTAGATGTTTGTTAAAACAGTTAATTTCTCCATACAGGTTGTTGGATGGGCTGTTGAGTTAAGCTTTTCCCTACCACGGCAGTAATGCCTTTTGGCTTGCCATCCCTGATTACTCTTAAATCAACTCGTGAAGCCACGCGAAGGTTACCAATTTTGGTTCTCACATCACCGCCATTAAGAATCGGTGAGCCATTGATGTGTGTAATAATGTCACCTTCAAGCAATCCCGCTTCTTCAGCTGCTGATCCTCTAATAACGCTACTAATGACAGCACCTTTATTAACGTGAGCATTTAAAGCACTAGCTAGACGTTGTGTTAAATTTTGTACGGTCAGTCCTAAGTGTCCACGCTGTACTTGTCCATAGTTAATAATTTGATCCATCAAATTGGTTGCCATGTTTGACGGGATGGCAAAACCAATGCCGACGTTGCCACCACTTTTGCCACCTAAAATAGCGGTATTAATACCCACTAGTTCGCCGCGAAGATTTATTAAAGCGCCGCCTGAATTCCCAGGATTAATAGGGGCGTCTGTTTGAATGAAGTTTTCATAGTCCTCTATTCCGAGGTTATTTCTTCCTAAAGCACTGATAATGCCTGAAGAAACAGATTGTCCTATACCATAAGGGTTACCTATAGCAACTACAAAATCGCCTACTCTCAACTTGTCAGAGTCTGCAATTTTTAATTCTGACAGATTATTAGCGGGTATCTTGATGACAGCAATATCTGCTTTAGGGTCAGCGCCAATAAGCTCAGCTTTAAATTCACGATTGTCATTAAGCGTGACTCGAATTTTATCAGCACCATCAACAACATGAGCGTTAGTGATAATGTAGCCTTGGCGTGCATTAATGATGATGCCTGAGCCTGTGCCACGTGTTCTTTTTTCGCGAACATGATTGCCTAAAAATTGTCTTAGCACAGGATCTGTAAGCGCAGGGTCGTAAACAACTTGACGACCTTCAGCATGGATATTAACAACGGCTGGAGTGACTTTTTCAAGCATGTCAGCCAATGAGGGTAGCGGAGTGCCGTTAATTTGTGGGGGAAGTTTTGCGATAGCGACAACTGAAAAGCCAAGAAGGCTAATCACTGTCGTTATTGAACATACTAGTAGAGTAAGTCGTTGTTTCATAGCTGTCCTAATACCTTAGGGAAACTCTGATCAATTCAACTAATCGACTTAATCAAAGACTCCTTTATAACATTCCGCTACGCGGATCCCATGCGAACTCCGTTTCCATTTCACGGTACAGCGCTCTTTCCTTATCATTGTTAGCAGGAGGTGTCATGATAACAAGTTTGATAAGTTGATCACCAGAAGGTTCACCCGGTAAGCCCCTACCTTGTAAGCGCATTTTCTTACCTGTTTGAACACCTTCAGGGATTCTGAGGTTCACATTTCCATTTAAAGTGGGGACAGTTACTAAAGAACCAAGTGCTGCTTCCCATGGTGTGATAGGTAGGTCTAATAGAATATTTTTCCCATCTAGTTTAAAGTGGCTGTGTGGCTTGAGCTTAACTTTTAAATGAAGCTCACTGCGTCCAGGGCCATTTGGGATGCGGATTTTTTGACCTTCGGTAATGCCTTTGGGGATTTTCACTTGAATATTTCTCCCATCGGGTAAGCGTATTTTACGCGAAGCACCCAAGTAGGTATCTTCAAGAGAAAGAGGAATAGTTGCGATTTGTGGCTCGTTCTGAGTAGGATTAGCTCTACTCTTAGAGTGAAACATGTTGTCAAAGAAGTCGCTGGTTCCATGCTGTTCAGCTGAGCGTTGTCGTCTATCTTTGCGGATAATATCTTCGAAGAAACTAGCGTCGAAGTTGCCAGGCTGCCAGCCAGGAGGAGGTGTGAAACCATGACCTTGATTGCCTCCAGCGCCACTATGTGGCCTGCCATGCTGAGCACCGCTTCCAGAATACATGCGCTGTTCATCGTACGATGTTTTCTTCTTTTCATCGCTGAGCGTGTCATAGGCTTCATTAATATTTTTGAAGCGTTCTTCCGCGTTCGATTCTTTACTGACATCGGGGTGATATTTGCGCGCAAGTTGTCGGTAGGCTGTTTTTATTTCTTTTGCACTTGCTTTGCGGTCAACACCCAGTGTTTTGTAGTGGTCTGTAATCCCCATTTTAATCTGTAATTCCTGCTTTAAAGCGAATGAGTCGCGTAGTTGTTTTTTGATAGGAAGGCGTGAGCCTAGGAGGCTGTCTGAGAACTAAAAAGTTACTGCAAATCCCATGAGTATCATAATCTGAGCTTATTGAAATCGTTAAATAGAATGACTATTCGCCTCATTCAATAAGCCCAGCTTAAGATGCTCCTGTGATTTTCGCTACGCTTCCAGTTCTCAATCAGCCTCCTAGGAGCTTGGGTAACGTTATATATTACACCATTTCTAAGTTTGATTTAATCTTTGCGTTAGACGGACTGTGGTGAAATGCCGTTATTCTATGTTCTGAATTTGCTCTCGCATTTGTTCGATTAATACTTTTAAATCTACCGTGATTTTAGTGGTTTCAATATCGTGTGATTTAGCACCCAGTGTATTGGCTTCGCGGTTAAGCTCTTGCATTAAAAAATCTAGCCTTCGCCCTATAGGCTCATTGCTTTCCAGTACTTTATTTATTTCATCCAAGTGCGCCATGATGCGATCAAGTTCTTCTTCAATATCCAATCGTTGTGTGAGCATAACCAGCTCTTGTTCGAGGCGATTAGTGTCGGGTGTGATTTCCAGATCTTCGATGCGCTGTAATGTTTTCTCTCGTAGATGCTCTAAAACGATAGGGCGACGTTGACGTATTTTTACAATCAGTTCGGCTATTTGGTCACAGCGTTGGTCGATTAATAAAGCAAGTGCTTCTCCTTCACGAAGTCTGTTTGCAGATAGATCAGTCAGTGCTGTATCAAGTAGCATGCGTGTTTCCGCATACAAGGTGTCTGCATTGAGTTCTGTTTCTTGCGCGACTCCGGGCCATTGTAAAATATCGACAGCTTTGAGTGGCTCGGTACTATCGGTAATCGCCTCTATCTGGCGACAGGCGATGATTAAGGCACGTGCTCGTGACTCATTAACTTGTATGTCAGGCTGTTGATTTTTTTCTGCCGTATAGCGAAGTCGGGCTTCTACTTTTCCACGATTGAGTGATTTCTTTATCACATTAAGAAAGTCATTCTCAAAAAGTTTGAAGCTGTCGGGTAACGTCAGTTTAATATCTAAAAAACGATGGTTAACTGAACGGATCTCCCACGCTAACTGGTGGTTTTCTTGTTTGCTTTCTTTGAGAGCGAAAGCTGTCATGCTTCGTACCATGGGCTACTCGGTGTTTATGATTGCATTTGAGTGACTCTATATGAATATTTACTGATGTACTAGCCTCCTGTGCTGAGAAATTCTATTCTTAGAGATCTTAAGCGCGAAAAATTTAATGAACTAAAAAAGGCTTGAATTTCCCCTGCCTTGTCTAAAAAATCAGTCAATAGCTCGTTGGCGGTAAGCAGTTTTCTGAATTTTCTAGGTGTATTAGTAGCTTACATGGGTTTCTGTATCCAGCTGCGTTTTTAGGTTCTCATTCAAAGCTTTGTTATGTAATGGAGTCTCTTAATTCATGTTCGCTTTCCTGCGGCTGGAATCCACCATGCCCCTGCTATATAAAGAGACCTGTAATTACGGCTTTCGTTAGTTTTCTCTCAGAAATCTGATAAATTCTATTTTCATAGAAATTCTGATCAGGCTTATTCAGCGTTTTCTTATGGATTTGAATAGAGCTAACAATTCCTAACAATTCAAGGTGATAATTTATGCTTCAAAAATGCTACTATCGCCGCATATGAATGGTAGCTTAATAACTAGGTAGCCAGCATGTACCTTCTTCGTAGCTAAAGGTATTGGTTAAATGAACTTCTTTAAAATACAAGTAGTGGGTGGCCTTTTGATAGCCTTATCCAGTGCAGTCCCTGCATATGCTAATGACCGTACTGCTGCTAAATATGCTTATAAAGTGGTCAATATAGAGGAAGCAGGTGTATTAAACGTTAGACAAAAGCCGAGCATAAAGTCTCCAGTGATTTTACAATTACCTGCTGATGCGAAATGGATAGTTAAACGGACTTCAGATATTCAAGGTCGTTGGCAGAAAGTAGTATGGGGAGCATCGGAAGGGTGGGTGTCTAACAATTATGTTAATAAAGACTCTCAAACTAGCAAACTTTTAGAGAAATACCGTCAGTGTGCTAATGAAAATCCAGAAAAATCAATGTGCTGTGGTTTTGAGCGTTCCTCGGCTGGGCATGGTAGAAGCCATAAAATAAAAACATTTAGGGTAGTGAAGGTAGCGCGTGGTCAAAGTTTAAACGTACGAGCTTTAGGAAGTGCTAGTGCGAAAAAAATAGCAACTCTTCCACATAATGCTATGGGAGTAGTTAAATACCCTAATCAGCAAGTTGGACGAGGTCGTTCTGCTTGGCAAAAAATACGTTGGAATGGTCGAGATGGATGGGTAAAAGCCTCTTTCTTAAAATACGACCCAATAATTTCTGAGTATCGGAATATAGTGCAGCAGATTTGCTCTTCCTATTAATGATAACTTCCTATCCCATCTCCTTATAGATGGGGCTTTCCCGTGACAGGTTATCTAAGAAACTCTCGCTTGAACCCTCTTAGAATCGTGTTTGTTACGGGCTTTTTATTCTTACTAAGGACTCAGGGTTAAATAAGATGCGGAACTTGACGCAGAATTTTTGTTCTAGGTTGGATGATCTAAATACTTAGCTGAGCTTTAGCGAAACTTAGAAGCTTCAGCAGGCGCATAGTAGTTCTATGCAACGATTAAATCATTCAAGCCGGGTCAAAAAGGTTGCTATGCCCTTTGGTTGCAAGTTAAATTCTGTATGTTATTAACTCCTGAGTTCTAAGCCTGATAATAGCGCTTGAGCAATTTAGGCAAAGTATAAACTGGTGACCCACTTTGGGTGATGATGCGTTATAATGGGCACCTCTATTAACTCATGGTTCGTTGCTGAGGCTAGAATCTGCAGAAGCTTCTACGTTTCGCTAAAGCTCAGCTAAATCACAGCAACTCCGACAAAATTAATAGAGATGTCCTAATAATTTAAACCTGTCTTTATCAGTGCAATGTGATGTGTCAACTAAGTCTATGATTATGAATGCTCAGAGAAATACTAATCATATTTTAATTGTTGATGATGATCCGATACTTCAAGCCTTTTTGAAAGAACTCCTAGCTACCTATAATTATAGAGTAACCGCTATTAAAGAGGGGGAGATGCTTGAAAAAATAACCGACTGGACAGCATATAGTTTAGTGATTCTCGATGTGCTTTTACCCGGTAAAGATGGTTTTTACTGGATTGATTGGTTAAATAAAATAGCACCAGGGGTTAAGGTGCTTATGCTGTCGGTTAGGGGGGAGGTTGATGATCGTATACTGGGCTTGGAATCGGGAGCAAACGATTATTTACCTAAGCCCTTTGATCAGCGTGAGTTGCTGGCCCGAATCAATAGCCTCATGCAACCTTCTCGGTTGGAAGAAGAACTGATCCATTTCGGAGATTTTTGTTTCAATATACAAAACCTTTCGCTAACTAAAAATAAGCAGCTTATTAAGCTCACTACTTCTGAGGCAGAGTTGTTATATTTTTTTTGTACTCATCGCTTTATAACTGTTAAGAGAGACCAGTTATCTCGGGCACTACATGGCACAAGCCTGAATCCGCTGGATAGAAAGATTGATGTCCATATCTGTAACTTACGCCAAAAATTAGAAAATAACCCTGCGAACCCAAAGTATATCCGTACTGTTTGGGGTAAAGGTTATCGCTTTCATACAAGATGAGACCTTTGCAGGAAAGATATGATGGATTAAAACGGCTTGAATTCCCTCTATTTCTGCTGAAAATTCGGCCAATAGCTCGGCTACTCCCCTCTTTATTTAGCAGAAATAGAGAAGATTACGCTCGTTTTTCTCTCGCCATCCTTTCATGCAAAGGTCTCAAGATGAAATCACTACATTCTCAAAGATGGTTAAGATAATGAAGGGAAAAAGTCTGTTTTTTCATCTTGCCTTGCTGTTTACACTTTTCATAGTGACTGGATACGCGCAACCCTTTCCTGTTGTTCTTGATGACTCTATTGAGAGCTTAGATGTATCGTCGAAGCTGGAAATCCTGGAAGATCCACACGGAAAAACCAGTATAGAGGAGATAACCTCCATTGGGGGGCATGCTAAATGGAGGTCTTATGATATCCAGTCAGCCACTTTTATTGAGAGAGAGTCCACTTACTGGTTACGTTTGCAAGTGGAAAATAAAAGTAAAGCCAACGTGCTTTGGTATCTAACCAATACAGAAGCCTATAATAAATCGGCTCACCAGCTTTATCTAAAGCCTTCTAATGAGATAGCTTATGAGGTGAGAAGCCTAGATAAGCAAAACCAACAAACCTTCCCCGTTATATTTAAAGGCTCTGGGGTTACTACATTGTATTTGCGGATCAGTGGCAAATTTTATAGGTCAGTACCTTCTTTAGAGTTGGTATTTCATACGCCTGATTCGTTACTGGTAAGCAGTAATGCCCGTAGTTTGTTCTATGCTTTAATTATTGGCGCGATGCTGGTTATTGGAATCTATAACTCTACCTTGTTTGTTCTATTAGCCGATTATAGTTACGGCAGTCTTGCGGTGAGTATCTTTTGCCTTGTCTTTCTATCCAGTAATCTAAATGGGCTCTATTACCAAGTGACAGGAATAGAAAAAACTAATTATGTTCTTTTTAACATTATCTATCTGTTTGTGCTCGCTAGTGGGCTAGAGTTTATGCGGCGAATTATTGATACGGAGAAATATGCGCCGGTAATCAATAAGGTCTTTCTGGCTGTTGAGTGGGGGTTGGTTGGCTTTGTTTTTATATCAAGCTGGGTGTCTTTTGATTTATTTGTAATTAGTTCAATCGCTTTTTTTGCTTTGGCTCTTTTGCTCATTGGGAGTGTTATGGCAAAGCGGAATGGGCGAAATCATTCAGTGATCTTGTTATTCATTCTGGTGCTTTTTGTGCTCTCGTTAGCTCCTTATCTCGCATCAAGTTTAGAAATAATTTCGAGAAATGCTTTCTATCTGGATGTTATGCATATTGGATTTCTAACGACCACAATATTGCTCTCAATTGTATTGGCGGAACAAACCAAAGAAATTCAGGAATCCAAGAAAATTGCTCAGGCTGCAAGTGAGGCTAAAAGCCTCTTTCTCGCTAATATGAGTCATGAATTGCGCACTCCAATGAATGCCGTTATTGGTTTTAGCCATTTGCTGAGAAAAACAAATATAGATAAAAAACAACGAAACTATGTGGTTAATACGCTAGAGTCGTCGCGTTATATGCTGGAGCTTATTGATAAAATACTGGATTTTTCAAAAATCAATGCTCAAAAACTTACCCTTCATCCTTCTCATTTCATTCTTAATGACATCTTTAATATCGTCACGGCTCACTCGGAGATACTTTGTAAGAACAAAGATATTTTGTTTGAATTGGATTGTGATTCGAATATCCCCCAGCACCTTTACGGGGATTCGTTACGCTTAAGACAGGTTCTTATTAATTTGACCGATAATGCGATCAAGTTTACAAAGCAAGGTAAGGTTGTCTTCTCAGTTAAGCTGTTGAAGGCGGACTTTAGCAGAGTGCTTTTGCATTTCTGCGTGTCAGATACGGGTATTGGCCTTGATTCAAAAAAATATAATGATGTGTTTGAGCCTTTCTCTCAAGCAAATACTAGCCACTCTCGTCAATATGGCGGAACAGGCTTGGGGCTAGCTCTTAGCCAAGGTATTGTTGAGCGTATGGGGAGCAAGATTGAAATAGAAAGTAACATGGGCAATGGAAGTAAGTTCTTTTTTTCTGTTTGGTTGAAGCGCAGTACTATTGGGCAATTAACGGTCGTGCCTACAGCGGACAAGAAAATAGAAAGTGGCTATACTGAAGCTGTCGAAAAAACGGTTTTGCTGGTAGAGGATGATAGAATTAATCAGCTAGTTGCAAAGGAGCTTTTGGAACAATGTGGTGTAAATGTGTATGTGGTCGATGATGGAAAAGCCGCTATTGATTTTATAAAAGCGACTCCTCCTGACTTAATCTTTATGGATATACAAATGCCCGAAATGGATGGCTATGAAGCGGTATCTGTAATTCGTTCAGACCTTGATCTTGGTAATTTACCCATTGTTGCGCTTACTGCTCATACGGGACATGAAGAAAAACAGAAGTGCCTTGAAAGCGGGATGAATGCTTTCCTTGCAAAACCTATTCAGCCAGAGAAGCTACGAAGTATTTTGGTCGATTTGCTGTCTATTTCGCCGCCCAATAAAATTCAAGGTGGTGCTCGGATAGTATCAAAGAAAGAAATCCAACATAATTTGGATGTTTTTACTAATAGGCTGAGCAAAGAATCAGCTCATACCGTTCTTGATGAAATATCATCACATTTACAAGTTGCCAGTAAGGAGCTATTACTTTATCTGAATAATAAAGAATGGAAAAAAGCAGGGATATGTGCTCATCGACTAAGAGGGTCGATTAACTTGTATGGCACAGAAAAAATTAAAACATTATTGAGAGAAATTGATGAGGAGAGGGTTACTTCTCAAATGGTCGTTGGGATAACAGTAGAGTTAGAGCAAGAGTTTTTGTATATATTGGAGGGTATCAGGGAAGTTTCAAAAGCTGAAAAGATATAATGTAAGTATGACTCTAACTATGTGTACAGGACCAGGCAAAGACGGTCTTCGCGCCGTTTTTCTTTAAAACTTTGGCTATTTCGTTGACGGTTGTTCCTGTTGAGATGACATCATCAATAATAGCGATACAGCTATAGGGTAAAGGGGATGCACAGCTAAAACTATTTCTAAGGTTCGTTTTACGCTCCTTTGCACTACATTCTGTTTGGGGACGATTATGCTTATTTCGAATAAGGGCATCAGTCAGTAAAGGAATATTGAGTTTTTTAGCTAAAGGCTTCGCAATTTCAATCGCTTGGTTGTAACCCCGTTGACGCAATCGTTTAGTGTGAAGAGGGGTAGCTATAAGTGCTTCTGGACATGTAGTGTTTTGTTGAATGATAGCTTCTGCCATTAGTTTTCCGAGTAAATCAGCGGCGAGAATGGAATGATTAAACTTTAGTTGCTTAATGAGGTAGTTCATAGGTGGTTTGTAGTGGAATAAGCTAAAGGTTTTATCAACGATGGGTGGGTGTGTTTGGCACCTTCCGCACAAACCATGAATGTCTGCCTTTAGAGCATTACCACATTGTGGACAGCTGTGAGTGATGACAGGGAGGTCATCTAAGCAGTACTGACATAAACATAACGGTTGTTGTTCGTCTTGCAAAGAGGTATGGCAAAGAATACAGCTAGCGGTGATGGGTTGAGAGAACATAAGTCATTCTTTTAATGAAGCTTTAAGAGAAATAACTAAACCGATACTAAGTAGAATTCCCGCAGTTAGCCCATAAATATGTGAATCCGTGGAGACAGGTGCTCCAATCAAAGCTGCGCTACTATCCGTTAGCCCTGTGTGTTGAGAGTCCCATAATAGTTTTGCAGGTATAACGATTAAAATAGGCAGCCCTGTGAGGTAGTCTTTACCCATGACGGCGCTTGTTGCGGCGACAATATAGAGGCCATATAAAGAGCCTGATAGACCAGCGTACCAGATGAGTTCAGGGTTGAAAAAATATAGCCCTAAGCCTACAGAAAGTGTAGTAATAAAGAGCGAAAGGTAAAAAAGAGTAGTGCTAAGTTGGTCTTTAAATAAGAAGCAAATGAAGCTTAGCCCTGCGAGGTTCATCAATAGATGGTAGGTGTTGGTGTGAACAAAGTTGCCTGTTAATAGCAACCAGAATTTACCATTGTTGATCGACTCGCGTTGGAATAGTAAATCACTTTGAAAGTATTGTAATAGTACGATAAGCAATGAAAGCAATATGATATGCATGCATAGTTTGGGCTGTACAAGATAATGAAAAGTCTTCGAGAGTGACATGAGAGGTTATAGCGTCATTGATAATTTTGATTAAAAGTGTGACATTGTTGTATGCAACTATTAGTATGCTTACCTATAATATGATTATCTAGGAATTGATTAAGGAAGCTCTGAATAAGTCGGGTGGAATTTCTCGACAGATGAAATTGTTCAGTTTTTGCTTAAAAATGGAGCTAATAGTCGTTCTATCAGGGAGATTTTTAAGCAAAAAATGGGCAATTTCAGCTTCGAGAAAACCGCTCATGACTTGTTCAGAGGTTCCTTAAGGAATCTCTGATTAACTCTGATCGGAATTTCTGAGAGATAGAATTTGTCAGGTTTTTGCTAGAAAAGTTAGCAATAGCCGTAGCTATTGGTCACTTTTATAGCGAAAAACTGGCAGATTCTAGCCTCAGAAAAACGAATCATGAGTTGATCAGAGCTTCCTTAAGCAATAATCATAACAAATTTAATAGGGGTTTATTGATGAATAGACAAATGACGAAAAGACAACAGTATCAATCCGCACATCAGGTGTCAGGTTTTACATTAATCGAGGTCATGGTAGTAGTACTTATCCTTGCTATATTAGCTGCCGTGGTAGCACCAAAAATATTAGGCAAGCCCGATGAGGCTCGAATTACCGCCGCCAAAACAGATATAACTTCGATAGAGACATCAATGGATTTATATCGAATGGATAATTTCCAATATCCGCCTACTTCCGATGGCATATCCGCTTTATTGACTAAGCCATCAGGAGCGACCGACAACTGGAAGGCTTATCTGAAACGTGAGCCTAAAGACCCATGGGGTAATCCTTATAAATATACCAACCCAGGAACCCACGGTGAAATTGATATCTATTCTTTAGGCCCAGATCGTGTGCCTAGTGATGACGATGTAGGTAACTGGTCTAACTGATATTAAGGAAACTCTGAACAAGTCATGATTCGTTTTTCTGAGGCTAGAATCCGCCACTTTTCTATCAAAAAACTGACAAATTCTACCACTCAGAAATTTCGATCAGACTTAATCAGACTTCCTTAAGTAAGTGAAATTCCATGAGAGTCCCTAATTTACCGTTTTTAATACGACCTTCTCAGGTAATAGGCGCAAAGCATAGTGGTTTTACCTTAATTGAGTTGCTAGTTGTCTTAATCATTATTTCAGTAATGGTCGGTGCGGCAACTATTATGCTTAAACGTGACTTTACTGATTTACTGGCCGATGATGCTAAGCGGCTCAAAGCATTAGTTTCGTTGGGTAGAGATGAGGCATTGTTTCAATCAAGATCATTAGGTCTGCGTTTCTATGAAGATGGCTATGATTTTGTTATTGGTGGTGAAGAATTAGGTACATGGGTTCCGCTAGAGGATAAGCAGTTTAGAAAGCGTAAACTTGCTAAAGGAGTGGAGTTGGAGATATTCCGAAAGAATGCATCCATTGATCTCATTAGTAAGGAAAATAAACAACCACAGGTTTTTTTACTGTCAACGGGAGAGGTGACGCCGTTTCGCATTGAACTAGTCTACCCTGCAAAAGCAAAGCTTAAACTTCGTTTCGATGGTTTGGGTGTGGCTGAAATACTTTCAAATGAAAATTTTTAAAAAAATACTATCTATTTGTCTTATATATTCATAGGTATGAAAACAACTAATCAAAAAGGTTTTTCTTTATTAGAGGTCATGGTGGCTTTAGCTATCGTGGCTGTTTCCTTGGGGGCGGTTATTCATGCTGTTGGTGTTTCTGCTACCCATGAAGCGGCGATGGGTGAGAAAACTTTTGCACGTTGGGTGGGGATGAACCAGTTAGCAAAACTAAAGATAGAACATAAGTGGCCAAGTATTGGGAGCAGTAAGGGCGACGAAGACATGGCAGGTGGAAAGTGGGTGTGGAAGCAAAAAACACTTAATACGGATGATAAAAATGTGCGGCGTGTTGAAGTCTCTGTATGGCGAGCAGGTAATGAAAAAAACAGCGCTGATGCCTTTATTGTTGGCTTTTTGGCGAAATAGAAATGATAACTAATAACCCTTCGCTGAAATGTTCAATAAGACAAGCTCAGGCAAAGAAACAACTAGCTTTCACCTTAATTGAATTGTTGATAGCGATGGCTATTTTTGCTGTTATGGCTGCACTGGCGTTTGGTGGTTTGCGTTCTGTTATCGCAACTAGTAGTGGAGTCGAACAACAAATAGAACGCCTGGAAAGCTTGCAACGTACCGTTATGTTTTTAGAACGTGATGTCCGCCAATTAGCGGCAAGACCCGTGAATACAGAAGTGGCAAAAAGACGTTATGCACTACAGGCAGGCCCCAATGGGGATATATTGCTTGAATTTACCCGAGCAGGAAACCCCAACCCTGGTGGTTTAACGAGAAGCAGCTTGCAGCGTGTTCGTTATGTACTAGAGGAAGGTGTGCTTATCAGGCAGACATGGGATCAAGTTGACAGCTTGCTAAGTGATGAGCCTGTAAAGCTCAAATTATTGGATAAACTTAAGGGCGTGAAATTTAAGTTTCTTGATATAAACAATAAGTGGCAAACGAACTGGGGAATAAGAGGGCCTTTAGACCAGCTTCCATTAGCTGTAGAGATAGTGCTTGAGCATGAGCAATGGGGTGAGGTTAGACGATTAATTCCCGTATTCGGGTTTTAGTCATATCCTTTACTGTACTTAGAATGAATTCTTAGTGTAAATACATAAGTTAGAATAAAGCCTGACTTATGTCACATTTTGTTTGCCAGTATTATATAATTAGAATATACTTATTATCTTATATTCTACTAGGTAATAGCTGTATAGCTAGCTATCTTGTTACTAAAACGCTATATTGAGCAGGCTACTAACGACAAGTAGATCAGCCATTAATTACATCGTCTCAGGGTGTTGAATCCAGAGGCTAAAAACTATAAGAAGGTGGAAGTGGGTTACTGGGAAAAGGCATAGACTGGAGTAACTCAGCTTTTCAGGAGGAGATAAAAAATGGAGCGTAATACCGCATGACTAATAGAAAAACAAATTTTAAACCAGCTTTCTATCTGGTGGTTACTTTGCTGTCTGTGTTTGCATTACATACAGCAAGCGCGGCGAAAATTATTAATGTAGAAAGCAAAAACTCTACAGCACAGACGGTACTCGGAAGTACTGTAATTCCTTATAAAGAAGTCACTCTTTCTGCTCAAATACCAGGGCGGGTAATAACGATTAATGGTGATGTTGGAACCACTCTCAATAAAAATGACTTAATCGTAAAAATTAATGATGATGGTATTCAAGCTAAACGTCGATCGGTATTAGCTGCTTTAGAGTCTTCTCAAGCGGCTTTACGAAATGCACAGACTCAATACAATCGTGAAATGGTCTCACCTCGTAGTAAAGATATCTCTGGAATGCCGGGAATGGGTTTGCCCACGATGATGGATATTTACATGACGCGCCCTATGTACGAGATGATGGGTGATTATAATGAAGGAACCAATCGTTACTCTGATCTGATGAACAGCGCGACAGGCGTGTCTCAAGCAAAAAGCCAAGTGATGCAGTCGTGGTCACAGCTCAGTGAGATTGATGCAAAACTGACTAACGCAGTATCAACAGCGCCTTTCACAGGGATGATTTTGGCGAAAATGGTTGAAGTGGGCGATACCGTTCAACCTGGACAGCCACTGATTAAATTGGGTGATGTTCGATTTAAGCGTCTAAAAGCTGACGTACCTTCAATAATGGTCAAGAACTTGAGTAAAGGTATGGTAGTGCCTGTAACTATTAGTGGCAGTCTCAAGACGGAAGCTCGTGTTGCTCAGATTTATCCTATTGCTGATCCTTCTCGACATACAGTAACGGTTAAATTCGATTTATATACCAATATTAATGCTGCGCCTGGTATGTATGCTGAGATTAAAATTCCCAATAGCACACAGAAGTCTGAAAAAGTCATTGTTATTCCCAAGAGCGCATTGCTGCCAGGCAGAAGCTTGGACAGTGTATTGCTTGTTAAAAACGGCAAATCCGAGTTGAGACTAGTCCGATTAGGAGCAAACCAGGAAGATGGAAAAAAAGTAGCTGTCGTTTCAGGTCTGAGTGCAGGTGATCAGATCATCGACGAACCCCCTGCCACTGCAAAGTCTGGTTATATGCCCTCTGATGAAGTGTCAAAATCAGAATAACCTATTTGTCACATTCCGAGATCTTGCTGGGTAAAATTATATGACCGATCATAAAGAAGCCAAACCACAAAGAAAACATGCCTTAGGTATAGCAGGGGGCTTAGCTAAAGCATTTATTACATCACCTATATCACTCTTGCTTATTATCGCATTCCTTGCGATTGGTATATTGGGTTTACAAATCACACCCAGACAAGAAGATCCACAAGTCTCTGTGCCTATGGTGGATATATTTGTAGGTTACCCAGGTGCTTCTGCTGAAGAAGTTGAGAGCCAAATAGCACGACCGCTGGAAGGCATTATGTCGGAGATCACGGGAGTTGAACATGTGTATTCCGTGTCTGCTCGTGGTCAGGCGATGGTAACAGTACAGTTTACAGTGGGTGAAGATTACAATGAGTCTATTGTAAAACTTCACGATAAACTGGAAGCTAATAAAGGCAGCATGCCGTCAGGTACGAGAGGTTTTTTGGTTAAACCAAAAGGCGTCGATGATGTACCTACGGTAACGTTAACACTATGGTCTAATGAAGTTGAAGATGCCTCTTTACGACTTGTGGCTTTAGATGTTTTACAAAGCTTGCGTGAAGTGGCGAATACCAGTCAGAGTTTTATTGTAGATGGTCGGTATGATCAGGTAGTTATTGAAATCCTTCCCGAAAGATTAGCGACTTATGGAGTGTCTTTAGGTCAAGTTGCTAATACCATCCGAATGGCGAACTCTGAGCGCAATGCAGGTGGTATTGAGCCAGGAGATAAAGTACTTACGATTGTAACGGGTTCATTTCTAAAGAATGCTGAAGATATTAATCGCTTAATGGTGGGTGTGGTTGATAATCGCCCTGTTTATGTGCGAGATGTTGCGTCTGTAAAAGAAAGTGCAAGTGAAACAAGCCGAGTAGTGACCTATTACACAGGCAAGGCAAGTGGGTCTGAAGAAGTAGCGATGGGTGCAGCTGCCGTTACCATTGCTGTCGCTAAGAAACATGGAACCAATGGTGTTGAAGTTTCAGAAGCTATTTTGGAGAAAGTTGAAACGCTAAAAGGTCGCTCAATCCCAGATAATATTCATGTGGCTATCACGCGAGATTATGGCGCCTCAGCAAAAGAAAAAGTAAATCATTTATTAAAGAAACTCGTCATAGCAACGCTCATTGTAACCGTATTGGTTTGGTTGTTTCTGGGCTGGCGTGCTTCATCGGTTGTGTTAATTATTATCCCGATTGTGCTAACAACAACCGTATTTTCTGCTTGGGCATTAGGCCTGACCATTGACCGTGTTAGTTTGTTTGCACTGATATTTTCAATAGGTATTCTGGTTGATGACGCCATTGTGGTGGTCGAGAATATTTATCGACGTTGGTTGTTAGCCGATAGTCTCGATACAGAAACGGCGATTGATGCTGTGCGAGAAGTGGGTAATCCCACTATCATTGCAACCTTTACGGTTATTGCAGCCTTGTTACCGATGGGGTTTGTAAGTGGAATGATGGGACCTTATATGTCGCCGATACCAGTACTAGGTTCGGTTGCTATGTTGATATCATTATTTGCCGCATTCGCCTTTACTCCGTGGCTTACTAACAAGTTGAAACCTGATGTTGATCATCTAAGAGAAGCGGCTGAGAAAGAGCACAAGCAGGCAGCAGCGATGGATCGTTTCTATCGTAAAATTATCATTCCAATGATCAGGAAGCCTAAGAAAGGCAAAGTGTTCTTATATGGGATTATTGCAGTCTTCTTTGTTTCAATACTGCTCTTTTACCCCACCAAGTTTGTTCGTGTAAAAATGTTGCCGCTTGATAACAAGCCGGAATTTAATATTGTAGTTAACTTCCCTGAAGGAACTGCATTACCTGTAACGGCTAATCTCATTAATAATATGTCAATGTATTTAAAAGACATTGATGAAGTTACCGCACTGCAAACTTATGCAGGCACGGCATCACCCTTTAACTTCAACGGCTTAGTGCGTCACTCTTACTTGCGAAGCAAAGCTTGGCAAGGTGATATACAAGTGCAGCTTGTTGATAAGCATGATCGTGAAAGAAGCAGTCATCAAATTGCGGATGCAGTACGTGAAGCTTTAACACCCATTGCTAAAGAAGCAGGAGCGCGTATTGAGGTTGTGGAAATGCCACCTGGGCCTCCCGTGTTACAAACCATTGTTGCAGAAATTTATGGGCCAAGTGCTGAAGTGCGCCGTGAGTTCGCTGAAGATATGCGTAAGAAGTTTGAAGAAGCAGAAAATATTGCCGATGTTGATAACTTCCTAGAAGCTCCACATGAAATATTGCGATTCAAAGTAGATGCGGATAAAGCACAAAGAAAAGGAATATCAGTAGAAGATATTAATAGAACCTTAGAAATGGCAATGGGTGGGTACATTCTGGGTGATATTAAGAAGAACAAATTAATAGATCCAACACCTATTGTTATGCAGGTTCCTTTAAGTGTTCGTTCAGATATTTATCGTTTAGTGCAGCTCCCCGTGACGAGCAAATCGGGGGTTGCTATCCCTCTAGCAGAATTAGGTGCTTTTTATCGTGAACCCGAAGATAAGCCTATTTACCATAAAGATCTAAGGCCCGTTGAGTTTGTAACCGGTGAAGGTGTCGGTAAATTTGCGGCACCTGTTTACGCTCAGTTTGAAGTGCAAGATTTATTGGCGGCTGATAATGATGGTGAAGGTTATAAAGCTCCTGATGGAACGGTCGTAACGGGCGGTCATTGGTTAGGAACACCCAAAGAATCGAATGAATCCTCTTTTGAATGGGGCGGTGAGTGGACGGTTACCTTCGAAACATTCCGAGATATGGGTATAGCCTTTATGGCAGCGTTAGTGTTGATCTATATGTTGATCGTCGCTCAATTTGGCAACTTTATTTTGCCCGCTATCGTTATGGCACCCATTCCACTGACTCTTATAGGAATAGTGCCAGGGCACTGGATCATGGGAGCAGATTTCTCAGCGACCTCAATGATCGGTTTTATTGCTCTGGCTGGAATTATAGTCAGAAACTCAATACTGTTAGTGGACTTTTCCCGTGAAGCTGTTATGGAAAAAGGTATGTCGGTGATGGATGCGGTGATTCATTCTTGTGAAGCAAGAACAAGACCTATTGCAATCACGGCGTTAGCTCTAATGGGTGGGTCATCAGTCATCGTTTCTGACCCTATTTTCCAAGGAATGGGGGTATCCCTTATTTTTGGTGGATTGGTATCAACTGTTTTAACTTTACTGGTGATTCCACTAGGTTGTATTAGTGCAGGTGACGCATTGCGTACGGATGGTGGTGAATCTGCTGCTGTAATAGCAGATAGCGATACAGGTGTCGACGTGCAATCTATAACAAGCTCTTCTTATGATGATGAAACATTATTTGATAAAGCAAAAGAAGGCGCAGGAACCGTTGTCGGCATTGCGGTTACTGTTTTAGGTATGATTTTTTCAGGAATAAAAAGCTTATTTGGTCTAGGTGTAGAGTTGCTTGGTAAGAAGAAAAAGCTTGCTGAATCAAAAGATTCTGAATCAGTTGTTGTCAGCAAAATAAATGAAAGTCATAATGCGGTTCCGAAAGGAAAAGCAATGCCAAAGGCTAAAGCGTCACCCAAAGGTAAGGCAGCTCCAAAAGCTAAAGCAGCTCCAAAAGCTAAGGCAGCTCCAAAAGCTAAAGCAGCTCCAAAAGCTAAAGCAGCTCCAAAAGCTAAGGCAGAGCCAAAAGCTAAGGCAGCTCCAAAAGCTAAAGCAGCTCCAAAAGCTAAGGCAGAGCCAAAAGCTAAGGCAGAGCCAAAAGCTAAGGCAGAGCCAAAAGCTAAGGCAGAGCCAAAAGCTAAGGCAGAGCCAAAAGCTAAGGCAGAGCCAAAAGCTAAGGCAGAGCCCAAAGCTAAAGCAGAGCCCAAAGCTAAAGCAGAGCCCAAAGCTAAAGCAGAACCAAAAGCTAAAGCAGCTCCAAAAGCTAAGGCAGAGCCCAAAGCTAAAGCAGCTCCAAAAGCTAAAATAGAACCCGAGGCTAAGTCAGAACCAATGTCAAAAGCTAAAAGCCCATCTAAGCGTAGAGGTATACGCTTAAAAGATGATCTTTAAAATTTTTTAGAATGAATATATAAGGTATTTTATGAAACCCGCACATAAAGGAATCGGTGTTATAGGACTAGCAACTGGAGCAACAGTGCTAGCTATTTCGTTATTAGGTTGCACAGGATGCAGTAAAGATGAGAGCAGCGATGCTACCGCTGATAAAGAGTCTGTTGTAGACGCAACTGTTGAAACTACGGCCAAAGCAGAAGCTGTTAGCAGTGAAGCACCAGCTCATGTACAAGTGAAAGCTGAAAATACAGAAGCTGAAACAGCAATCTCAAATTCTGATGCATCGGTTAAAGCAGAGGGAAATGCTCCGGTTGCAGAAAAAGAAGTCCCTGCAGAGATGAAGGCTGTAGTTGCGGAATCAGATACAGCAAATACTGTAGTTGCTCCTCCACCTCCTGGTTTATTTCAGGTGTCGGGTGACCATCAGGGCAGTGCAGAAGCGATGAAACAGCCTGTGGCGCCTACATCTCCAGTAATACCAGCTGCGCCACAAAATACGGTCAATCAGGTAGCTGCTCCCGCTCAACCTCAAAGTGCTCAAGCACCTGCTACTCCATCTGCACCACAAGCACCAGTGATTAAGGTGGAAGCCGCTAAGTTTCCAGAGTCTATGAATGCTAAAACAGCAGAAGCAGCTAAGCCAGCTAATACTGGCGTCACGATCCCTGCTGCTCCTATGGCAAAACTAGCAGAGCCAGAAGCACCTGCTAGTGTAGAGATTCCTAAAATGGAGATGCCAAAGGCTCCCGTTCTTAAGAAGCCAGAGATGAAAGCCCCTGTTGCAGAGAACACAAAAAGTGGTGTAAATACAGGAAATGCAAATGTATCATCTACTTCGATGAATATGCCATCTACTTCGATGCAGATGCCTAATATGCAAATGCCCAATATGAATATGGGTACACCTCAGATGAACCAAAACATGGGATATATGCCACGTATGTATTATGTTCCTGTACCTATGTACTATGCTCCTTATGGCATGCCTGCAGGCGCACAAGGGCAACAGCAAGGACAGCAACAGCCTAAAGCGGCACAACCTCAAGCAGAGCAGGCAAAAGAGCAAAACTAAAGATGGCTATAACAGTTGTTGGCAATTTAAAAGGTGGCACAGGTAAAAGCACAGTAGCTTTTAACTTGTCTTTATGGGTGGCTACTAATAGAAATGCTTATGTCTCTGTTTATGACCTCGATCCTCAGGCAACATTAACAGATGCGCTTGAGATCCGGACTGAAGACGGTTATACGCCTTCTATAAGCCCCTATAACGATATCAATGAGATAAAAAATGAAGGTAGAAATACCGAAATAATAATTGATATTGGTATGTCTGATTCCGCTGCTATGGAAAAAGCGCTTGAAATAGCAGACAGGGTCGTAGTGCCTATTGCCCCCAGTCAAGCAGACGTCTGGTCGACACAACGTTTTTTGAAGTTAATCGAAAAAGCTAGATCAGGGAAAAAGGTCGAAATAGTAGGATTTATGAATCGTGCTGATACGCATCATGGTGTTCGTGAGACGGATGAAGCGTTAGCTGCGATGAAGACATTATCAGGTATAAAGATGCTTGAGTGTAAATTGTACCAACGTACCATCTATAGGCGGTCTTTTAGTGAAGGCTTAGCCGTTTTTGAGTTAGATCGACGGTCGAAAGCGAAAGAAGAGTTAGATGTGTTAGGTAATAGTTTATACTAAGTTTCTAAATTCAATTTTTCAGTTAGCACTCAATGTGCTTGATTAATTGAATTTTAAATTTAAGAAATAATTAAAAAGATGTGGTTTTCGTTAGAAAACCATTATAAGGAGTAATTAAATGCATATTTTTCGTTGGCTGTTATCACACCCAATTATTACCGCTTGGATTCTTGCGGCTCTAGCTATATTGCTCAATATAAATATGGGTTCTAAGTCGGAAGGACATAAGCAGGTAAAAGTTGCTCATGTTGCTTCTGAAAATGTATCTGATGCTTCACATAGAGAAGTAAAAGAAAATGTTCAAGAGCCGTATTCGGCTCTGGTCGCTAAAGAAATGTCAGCTGAAAAAACTTCAGAGCAAGTTTCTAGTGGTAGTACAGAAACTGATGAGAGTCATTCCGCGAATAAAGTTGAATCAGACGCAGAAAATTCTGTAGAAACTAAGACTCCAGAGCAGACATCAGAAAGTGATGAATCAGAATCTAAAG
Source organism: Thiotrichaceae bacterium (assembly GCA_026991755.1). Classification (GTDB taxonomy): domain Bacteria; phylum Pseudomonadota; class Gammaproteobacteria; order Thiotrichales; family Thiotrichaceae; genus HyVt-477. Next base: position 41,488 of record JALXAX010000012.1, read on the forward strand.
CCTCTGCAAATACTCAAGTAGTTGCTACGGCAGCAGTTAATGCCGCACAGTTGGAAGTAAAAAAAGATCAACCAGAAAGTACTAGCAACCCTGAAGAGACAGTAGAGAATAATGCGGGCAGCTCTGCTGGTTTGGAGTCTATGAGCGAAGAAGATTTATTGAAACTTGCTCGTGAAGCATTCTGGCAAAATGAAAAGGACAAGTCGGCAGCGGTTTATCATGCATTAATAGAGCGTGTACCCTCATCACTTGGCTATAAAGGTGAGTTAGCTAATGTGTTATGGCATCAGAATAAGCAAAAGGAATCAGCTGCACTGTATGCTGAAATCGCTATGCCAATGCTAGAGCAAGGTAAAACAAGAGAAGTAGGAAATATGTTGGGTTTCATTGGTGTGTTTTTTCCAGAGAAAGCTCGTGAAATACATCGTTCCATGTCGGAATAAGTAGAGTGAAGGTAGTGGTATAGATTATGGGCGAAAAAAGTGACTTACATCGCGATTATGTATTAGAGCTTGAAAGTGAACTTCATGAGCTTGAAAAGCGTGAAGAATCTTCCACGCGTCGAATGCAGATGCTGGTATATCCTGCAATGGTCGCTTTTATTATCCTTGCTGCCTATGGTTTCTTTCTTGTTCACTCGTTAACGACTGATGTTGGCAAGATGGCTAAATCCATCGTCGTTATTTCTGATGCGGTGGGTAATAATATGAAGATTATTTCATCTAGCACCATTGCAATGTCAGACAAAATGTCTAGCTTAGTTAGTTCGACAGAATCCATGTCGGGCAGAGTGGGTGATATGACGTCGAAAGTCGGTTCGATGTCGCAGAACATTGGTGTAATGCGAGATTCTACTGAAAGTATGGCATCATCTACCAATAATATGCAGCAAGATATGTGGAGCTTAAATCAGAATATCTCAACCCCTTTGAGTATGTTTAATAAGTTTATTCCATGGAGCAATAATTCCAACGGCCGCTTTCGTGGGTCAAACCCACAAAGACAAGCGCCTCCACCCCCCGTATATTACCAGCAACAGCCTATACAACAACCACAAGCCCTACAGCCCGCTCCAGTCCCTCAGTAACTCTAGTCCAAGTTTACGTAGAGTAATAATCAGGCTCTCTGCTTAGTGGGATAGAAAGAAATTAAGTTAAGGATAGATGAAATGACGCCAGATAAACGGATTAAAGAAAGATTAGAGCGTTTACAAAAACATTTAAAGCAAGAAGCTCCCATTCTTGTAGATGTTGTTGATAGATATCAGCAACTAGATAAAGTGGCTCTGGGTTTAGGGTTAATTGCCCCTGGTGAGTCCTATGCGACACAAATATCATGGTGGCCGATGATTTCTATTCTCGGTACGTTCTCTGCGGGGAAATCCAGTTTTATTAACTCATTTGTAGGTTTACCCCTTCAAAAAACGGGTAATCAAGCGGTGGATGATAAATTCACTGTTATTACTTATACCACTGATTCAGAAACTAGAACGCTACCAGGTTTGGCTTTAGATGGTGATCCACGTTTTCCGTTTTATCAAATTAGTGAAGATATTGAGAAAGTGGCAGCAGGTGAAGGCTCTCGAATAGATAATTATCTGCAAATGAAAGTAGCGCCCAGCGATGCCCTTCGTGGAAAAATTCTTATAGACTCTCCAGGCTTTGATGCTGATGAGCAGCGTAAGTCTACTTTACGTATTACCGATCATATTATTGAATTATCAGACTTAGTATTAGTACTTTTTGATGCAAGACATCCAGAGCCAGGAGCGATGCAAGATACCTTGGAGCACCTAGTTAAAGGCGCTCAAAGAAGAAATGATAGTAGTAAGTTCTTGTTTATTTTGAATCAGATTGATACTTCAGCTAAAGAAGATAATCTGGAAGATATCGTAGCCTCTTGGCAAAAAGCACTAGTACAGCATGGCTTGAGTGCAGGGCGCTTCTATGTGTTGTACAACGAGCACCTAGCGGTACCTGTTGAAGATAAGAATGTGTGGGCACGGTATGAGTCCAAGCGGGCTGCAGATTATAGCGAGATTACCAGCCGCATGGATGGTATAAGTGTTGAGCGTGTTTATCGTATTATTGGTTCAATGGAGTCCATTGCTAATCAGATTGAGCATCAATCTGTGCCGAGATTACAAGCGGCTTTGCAGTCTTGGAGTAAGCGTGTATTAACAGCGGATGGAATTGTATTGGCGACTGCTGTTATTGGGTCAGCAATTACATCCGTGATAGCAGGCTATTGGCAAGGTATCACTTTCAATCCTCCTTGGCTTGATACATTAATGTCTAGCAAACCCCTGCTGTATGGTTTAATAGCTGCTGTTGTGTTGCTGTTGGTGCTAATACATTTTTACTTCAGAAAGCTATTTGCAAAGTCTATTGCTAAGACATTAACGAGTGATAATGCAGGTGACTTAAAAATTGCTTTCCTAAAAAGCACTTCACCTTTCAGAAGTATCTTTTCCAGTAAGCCAAAAGGTTGGACAAGACGTACTAGAAAACGCCTTGATGCGCTACGTGATGATACAGACAGATTCGTACAAAAATTGAATGACAAGTTTGCACGGCCTTCTGGTGGCTAGTTAAAGCCTCTGAGCACCTAGGAAAATCATAATGAGAAGTCTCTGTTGAGCGATAGTGCAAAACAGTTGATTTGGCAGCATGCGCTTCTCTAAAGTACTTTCAAGTTTCTTGCATTATTTTGCATCCACTAATACTCAGGAACAATAACGAGCTCTATCTAAGCCTAAATCTAATAGATCTTTGCACGGAAAGATATGACGGATAAAGCAAGCTTAATAATTGAGTTGACCGTTTTGATAAAACGGCAAGCTCACTAAAAAAATGACTTGAATTCCCTCTATTGCTGCAAGAAATTCGGCCAATAGGTTTGCTATTCCTCCTTTTTTAGCATAAATAGTGAAAATTATGCTCATTTTTCTCTCACCATCCTTTCATGCAAGGATGGTGAGAGTAGTATAATGAACTTCACCTATCCAAAGGAATCTCTGAACAAGTCATGTATCATTTTTCTGAGGCTATAATTTGCTAGCTTTTCGCTATAAAAGTGACCAATAGCTACGGCTATTGCTAACTTTTCTGTCAAAAACCTGACAAATTCTATCTCACAAGAAATTCCGATCAGACTTATTCAGAGACTCCTAAAAAGAATGGAGTATCGAATGTCTGAAAAAAACTTTGCAACAGGCCAATGTTTATGTGGCGCTGTGAAATATACGGTAGCCTCAGCCCCCTTTCGCATGGGGCAATGCCACTGTGATGATTGCAGAAGGTCAACAGGTACGGGACACGCTTCTAATGCCTTTTTTAAGAAAAGTGATGTGAATACAGAGGGTGATACTAGTAGTTATGGTGCTGTAACAGATACAGGGTCAATTATTACGCGTCATTTTTGTCCAAACTGTGGTAGTCGTCTTTGGGGTACTAATAACGCAGTAGATGATGTTATAGCTATTGCAGTGGGATCATTAGATGATAGCTCATGGTTTAAAGCAGATGCTATTGTCTATAGTAAAAGAAAGCCTAAGTGGGATTGTATGGATGAAAGTATTCCTACTTTTGATGAAATGCCACCTATGCCGTCAAATACACCTAAACAGTAATAATGGGTTGTTGTAGCTAATCTGGAGTGTTTTATTATCTTTGGTGCTATCCAAAATAACTTATAGTGGTTTCTGAAAAAATAGTTTATTGGTTAGTGAGAAAACTAACATGTGTATTTACAACAGCCTTGTAGCGGCTGTTGTAATATTCTGAAAGTTAGGTAAATATTAATCCTCATTGGATGCAGGTGAATCACTGTCCATAACCACTTTTTTCAGTGGAGTGCGAGTTGACTTAGTAGTAGGTTTTTTAGTATTGCCTGAAGCAACTTTCACTGTCTTAGACTTTGTTTCTGACTTTATTTTGTCAGTTTTTTGAGTTGTAGTGCTTGAAAGCTTTTCACTAGAAGACGGCTTCTTTGCTTCTGGTTTTGCTTTAGAGGGCGCAGACTCAGTCTTAACCTTTTTAGCTGTGGTTGGTTTTTTCTTAGAACCAATATTTTGATTTTCTTTTTTTTCTACTGTCTTTTTTACCGTAGGCTTTTTAACTTTCTTAGTTTCAGCATTTGTTGTGCTTCTTTCTTTGTTGGTCGTCTTATTTGTAGCACTTTTAGCTGATGCTTTCTTAGTGGCCAGCTTGGCTGCCTTAGTTTTTGTGGGTGCTTTCGTGTCCACCTTAGTATCTGTCGATGCAGCCTGTACTTTGCTTTTACTAGCAGCTTTGGTTGTATCAGGCTTATTTTTAACGGGTTTAGTGACCGTTTTCCGTGGTTGTTTTGTGGTATCTGTTGATGAGCTTTTGCTAGTTTCTTTAGTGCTATTTTTTACAGTATCCGTTTTCACAGTTTTGGAAGATTTCTGCTTAACAACTTTAGGCTTATTATCTTGAGTTTGTTTTGTGTTGTTGCTTGTGGTTGTTTTCGTTGCTTCTGTATCACTACTAGATTTTGCAGAGTCCGTTTTAGGCTTATTAGTTTTGGTCACAGGTTTTCTTTTAACAGGTGAGCCAGGTCTAGGGATCTTGATTTCAATAGGTGTCATATCCATTTCATCAAGATTGTTCTTCATGACATCAATCTGATTGCTATTCGTGTTGCTGTTTTGTTGTTTGTTATTGCGGGTATTTCGACGGTTACGATTCTGGTATTGATTTCTGCGATTATTGCGAGCAGGTCTATTCTGGTTAGAGTTTGTATTGTCCTGAGTGTATTGCGGGTTGTTAGCAGTTGTGTCAGCGCTGGCTTTATTATCAGGCTTATTCTCTCCAGGTTTATTGACAACGGATTTGTTATCAGCAGTTCTGTTTTGGGCTTTGTTAGGCCTGTTATTTTGCTTGTTCTGATTTTTATTCTGAGTAGCAGGCTTTCTCCTGTTTTGGTTGGGATTTGTAGCCTTCTTTGCAGTGTTCTGAGCTGTATTTTGAGCCGCCTTCTGGTTTCTGTTATTACCTTGATTTTGCTTTCGTGTATTACCTTGTTTGTGGTTTTGTTGCTTATTTCCAGATTGATTATTGTTGTTGTTGCGATTGTTATTTTGTCTTCTGTTGTTCTGATTGCCTTGGTTATTAGCAGGTCTACGTCTTTGCTGAGGCTTACGTCTATTAGTGTTCTGTGATGTCTTTGCTTTCTTTGTTACCGGTTCTTTAACGGGCTTATTTTTAGCAGGTGCATCATCGTTGGGCTTATCTTCTGCGCCGAATAGTGAGGTGAAGACACGACTTATAAACCCTTTCTTAGTGGGGGCTTTATTAGTGTCGGTATTAGTATGGGTATCGGCACGGGGAGATGCTGTTTTAGCAGGCTTCTCATGATGTGAGGGCACGGGGACAGGAATGTCAGGCATGACTTGCTTAACAGCAGGTTGTTCAACTTTAGCAACAACCGTCTGCTCTGTTGATTTAGTGGCCTCGTCTTCATCTGCTTGAGCGATATGCTCATAGCTTGAAAGCGTTTCAAATTTGCCATCCTGAGACCTAACTCTTTGGATGTCATAATGCGGAGTATCCATGTGAGGATTCGGCAATATAACAATATTTATCTTATGGCGAGTTTGTAGCTTGGTAATTGCATCACGCTTCTCGTTAAGAAGGAAGCTAGCGACCTGTATTGGCACTTGAGCGGTTACTTGATGTGTCATGTGCTTCATGGCTTCATCTTGAATGAGGCGTAAGATAGAGAGTGCTAAAGACTCAACACTTCGGAATGAACCGTGACCACTACAGCGAGGACAAACGATTTGGCTAGCATCACCCAATGAAGGGCGTAAACGCTGGCGTGACATTTCTAACAAGCCGAAACGTGAGATGCGTCCAATTTGTACACGAGCACGGTCAATTTTTAAATTATCACGAAGTCGTTTTTCAACGGCACGCTGGTTCTTATTCGGCATCATATCGATGAAATCAATCACCACTAGGCCACCTAAATCACGTAAGCGTAATTGACGAGCAACCTCATCAGCCGCTTCAAGGTTGGTGTTATAAGCGGTCTCTTCTATATCGCCACCTTTGGTAGCGCGTGCCGAGTTTACGTCTATCGAAATGAGTGCTTCAGTGTGGTCGATAACAATCGCGCCACCCGACTGCAATGTTACTTCACGTTGGAATGCTGATTCAATTTGATGCTCAACCTGATAGCGACTAAACAGGGTGACATTTCTATCGGAATAGTGCTTTAACTTAGATAAGTTGTGAGGCATAACCGCTTTCACAAACTCACGGGCTTGATTATAAATAGCTTCTTTATCGAAGATAATCTCGCCAATATCAGGGCGAAAATAATCACGTAGCGTTCGAATGATTAGGTTGCTTTCTTGATAAAGCAGAGTAGGTGCAGGGTGGTTCTTATGAGCGAACTGGATAGCTTTCCATAGCATTTTTAAGTAATCCAAGTCCCATGATAGCTCTTCCAGTTCACGACCTAAACCAGCCGTACGAACAATCGCACCACCATTTTCAATATCGAGTTCTTTTAGAATTTGCTTAATACGGTGACGGTCTTCACCTTCAATTCTTCGGGATACCCCACCCGCACGAGGGTTGTTGGGCATTAATACCAGAAAACGCCCTGCTAAACTGATAAATGTGGTTAAGCTTGCACCCTTGTTACCACGTTCTTCTTTTTCTACTTGTATTAAGACCTCTTGACCTTCTTTAAGTACATCCTTTATAGAAGGGCGACCCTTAATCTCTTTGGTCGAACTCCAGTATTCTTTAGAGACCTCCTTGAAAGGTAAAAAGCCGTGACGTTCTGCGCCATAGTTGACGAAAGCGGCATTAAGGCTGGGCTCAACGCGTGTAATCGTGCCTTTATAGATGTTCGATTTTTTCTGTACTTGATTGGTATGTTCGATATCTAGGTCGTAAAGGTACTGCCCATCAACCATTGCAACCCGTATTTCTTCTTGTTCGGTTGCGTTTATAAGTATTCTTTTCATTGACTATTATCCTGTCTGTATAGTCGGATCAGTGATCCAGTCAACAATATGGGTGCGTTTCTTCACTTATTAAACAGTGTGAAGCGACTTCTAGACAGATAAGAAAGAGTGCGCCAGAAATGGCGAGTAGCAGGATAAGAGAGAATGATGGTTAGGTATAGGTCATAGCTATATTGCATAGGATATAGCGCGTACTTAAGTTGTAGTACGTTTCGGTGACGTGTTTAAAATACTCAAATTAATCAAAACATTATCTCGGTTTAATTTATTCCGTTGACTTACTTTCTCGAAATCTAGCGGGTGTGCCAAGAGTGAAGTAGTCATGTCTTCAAATGAGGCTAATCTTTACAGACTCAACATCAATAAGATTTGAGCATTACTAACTGGAAAGATCTATTATTGCCTTTTGGTTTGTAAAAAGAGTACTCAACTCTTTAGGAATATCCTGTTCTTTCTAACGACTAGTCGCCCAATATGTATTGGCTATTAACTATGTCCTTAAAATATTCTGGTACTAATTGCCATTACGTATTTTATTGTTTTTATGGCAGCCAGAAATGTATGTGTACTCCAAATGGATGGGCAAATAGCTTAGTCATTTGGCTTTAAATTTGCCCGAGAGTAACTTCCTAATCAGACAAACTTATATAAAATCATTTATTTGGGTGCTTATAGCACAAACTTGCGCTAGATCAATATAATGAACTTTTTATAAGCAACTTCAAATATAACAATTAAGTTAATGAGATTCAATAAATTTTACTTAGTGTTGTTTCGATTTTATAGTAAGTATTTTATTAATCTTTGGTTGTTCTAACTAATGTAGCAAAACAGGTATGATGTGCTCATGGATGAATCAAACACAACCTTTCAGAAAGTCAGCTTCGTCACGATTACCGAACAAAGTGATGGCCAAAGAATTGATAATTTTTTGATGAGGGAATTAGACGGTGTGCCTCGCTCATATGTCTACAAAATATTACGCAAAGGTGAAGTGCGCGTTGATAAGAAGCGTGTAAAACCAAAAAGAAAATTAGCCTTAGGTGAGGTGGTGCGCATCCCGCCTATGCGAATCGAAGAGAAAAGAGATAAAGGTTTAGCGAGTGATCATTTACTGGCTCAAGTCGAAGCGGCTTTATTGTTAGAAGACGATGATATCATCATCATGAACAAGCCCGCAGGTCTGCCTGTGCATGGCGGTAGTGGTTTTGCTTTCGGTTTGATTGAGGTCTTTAGACAGCTTCGCCCCAATCTACCCTATGTCGAGTTGGCTCATCGCTTGGATAAGGATACCAGTGGCCTAATCGTACTCGCTAAAACCCGTCAAGCCTTGCAAGCTTTACATGCTATGTTTAAGAAGGGTGGCATTGATAAGCGCTATCTAACACTAGTCTCAGGGAAATGGCATGGCGGAGAACGTTGTGTTCAAAATGAGCTGGTTAAAAAGCAAGGCAGCCGAGAAAAAATGCAGGTTTCAGATGGAAGAAGCCCACAAAATATGGGCGAAAAAGCGGGGAAAAAAGCGGAAAGTCTTTTTAAAGCTCGCAAACACTATGAGGGTTTGACGTTAATGGAAGTCAAACTAATGACAGGGAGAATGCATCAAATTCGTACACAGTTTGCACATTTAGACATGCCTGTTCTGGGTGATGATCGTTATGGAGATTTCCCTTTAAATCGACATTATAAAAAAACCATAGGGTTAAAGCGTTTGTTTTTACACTCTTATTATGTGGATTTCACACTTGAATTCTCAGGTCAGCGCTACCATCTTGAAATACCATTAGCAGATGACCTTCAACAAGCCCTAGATAAGCATGTTAGCAATACATAGCATGTATCAGGGACACAAGAGACATGACAGGGCGTAATCAGTGACAGTAATGAATAACCAATACCAGCTACTCATCTTCGACTGGGATGGCACTTTAATGGATTCTGCTCAGCATATAACCAATTGTATGCGTTCAGCGATTACCCAATTGTCCGCTGAACCAAGAACAGATGAACAGATTAGAAATATTATCGGTTTGGGTCTAGAAGAAGCGGTGCTAGGCTTATATCCTAAAGCAGATGGTGTATTCATCCAGCAAGTAGCGACTACTTTTAGAGAGTATTTTTTATATAAAGACAAAACACCTAGTCCACTGTTTGATGGGGCAGGTGATGTACTGGAAAGCCTGAAGCAAGCTGGTTATCACTTGGCCATAGCAACAGGGAAGTCACGTCGAGGGCTTGATAAAGTATTGTCCGATACAGGTTTTGGAGATTTCTTTCCCGTTACGCGCTGTGCGGATGAAACCTTCTCAAAGCCACACCCTCAAATGCTTCATGAGCTACTAACTGACCATGATATGGCGGTAGAAAAAGCTATTATGATTGGTGATAGTGAATACGATTTACAAATGGCAAATAACGCGAAAATGGACTCACTAGCAGTGAGTTATGGTGTGCATGATAAACAACGACTATTGAAACAGAACCCTATTGGTTGTGCTGATAACGTAACAGAAATTCTTAATTGGTTTAGTAGGCTGAATTAAGTAATATTTTAAGTAATTAGGTAATAAGACAATGAGCGATGCAGAAAACAGAGCGATAGAAGCACTAGAAAAAGTAGCACTTGAAGGCATTACTGAGCAACGACGTGCTAGACGTTGGAGTATCTTTTTTAAAATAGCCTTTCTCGCATGGGGAATACTCTTTTTGGTCGGTTTTATAGGCTCAATTGCCACTCAAGGCAAAGCGATGACAACGGCTAGAGAGTTTACCGCTGTCGTAGATGTGAAAGGCGTCATAATGGATGGCTCTGATGCGGGCTTTCCCGCCGTTAGTGAAGCACTCAAAGATGCCTTTGAAGATGAAAGAACGAAAGGCGTTGTACTAAGAATCAATAGCCCAGGTGGCAGTGCTGTTCAATCTGCGATGATTTACGATGAAATTAAACGACTGAAAAAAGACCATAAAGGTATCCCAGTGTATGCCGTTATTCAGGACGTAGGTGCATCAGGTGGTTATTTTATTGCAGCAGCAGCGGATGAGGTCTATGCAAACCGCTCAAGCATAGTTGGCTCAATTGGTGTTCGTATGGATAGTTACGGCGTAGTGGAAGCAGCCAAGAAACTGGGTATCGAAAGTAGGCTAGTCACCGCAGGTGAGCATAAAGCCATACTTGATCCCTTTCAGCCATTATCTGATGTTGAACAACAGCATTTAAAAAGCATGTTGGAAAGTACACATGCAGAATTTATTTCATCGGTAAAAGCAGGCCGTGGTGATCGTTTAAAAGATAACCCTGATATTTTCAGTGGCCTATTTTGGACAGGCACGGATGCTGAAAAGCTAGGCTTGGTTGATGGTTTTATGACAACAGGTCAAGTAGCTAGAGAGTTAGTAAAAGCTGAAGAGCTAGTGAGCTTCACCAAAGAAAAGACCTTGTTCGATAAGTTGTCAGGTAAGGTAGGTGCTAGTTTGAGTCAGGTTTTGATGGGGGTTAAATTGACGCAGGGATTACAGTACTAGAAGCAGTTACTGATTACGCTGAGTAGTCGCAGCTTTTAGGGTTAACCAATAAGGGTTCTAGTAGGCGTAATATCAATAATATTAGCCCCCTGAATAATTTCAACTTCAACCAATTTAGAGTGAATACGTCGAATATTCACTTGGTTTCCCTTCTTTATTTCTTCGCTGCGAAGCTTCATCACCTGTTCGGTTGATAAGTTTTCGCGGATGATGACGGTTGCTGTGTCCATAAAGCGTGATCAGTCTGTTTTATTATTGTTATTGCTCATCAGTACTACTGGTGTCACCACTTCCGCTAGTCGCGGCTGATTGTGGGCGGCTTCTACGATCTTTATATTGGATAACGACTTTTCTTTGCTTAGATTGCTTCTCTTCTAGTTTCTTTATTTCATTAGCAAAGGTGTCGCCTGATGTATCTGCGAATCGGTTGTTTCCTGGTGTTCTATTTTGAGAGCGTTTAAAGTTTTGCTTGTTGCTGTTATTTTGATGTTGGCCAGCTGATGTCCCGCCATTTTTATTTCTTTTACGATGTATGCCACCGTTTAATCTTCCGTAAGGGCCTTTATGTTGCTTTTGGCGATTGTTAGAACCACCATTATTGGTTTGATTGCCAGTGCGTGACTTACGTTTATTTTGACCTGAATTTTTTCTACCGCCTCTTTTATTATTTTTCTTCTTATTACCACCAAGGGATAGTAGAGGAGTCGAAATATACGTATTTAAAGGTTCAAGGCCAGGCAGTGTTTTTTGCTCTAGAGAATCACCAGCTTGTGCCTCAATTTTCTTGAGGGTTAGTCTATCCTGAGGGCCGACGAGAATTGCAGCAGGTTTTTCCAGTTCTTCCCAGCCTTTATTGGTAATTCTGTTTTGGAAAATAGATATTTTCTTGGGAAGGTCGAAATGGATAATATGTTTATAGCTACTGGTATTAACGTTTACATCAATCTGGTCGCTGATAATGATTGATGAGTGATTTTCAGCAGTGATTTTACTGTCTTCTTTAATTTGATGAGCTAATACAGCTTTGTGGCCATGGTTTGCTAAAGCTTCTTCCAGAGAGCTGGCCGCTTTATTGTTAGCCGTATAAATAAGAATAGATTGATCTTCCAACTCATCCATCATTTGATCCATGATGGCAATTTTGTGGGTGTGATCATCGGTGATAAAGACATTTTGCGGCACGCTAAGTAGTGGGTGTTTTTCTTCCTCTACTTCAACAATAGCGGCATCAGGTAACATTTTTTTGATGAACTCGCCTGAGATATCATCTTTTTGAATGAAAGCTAATGTTGGACAGTCTCTATGTTTTTTTTCGTCCTCAGCTATGCTTGTCTGTTCGGTTGCTTGTTCGTATATCTTCTGGCATAGATCTTGTAAGCCATGATGATAAATAATAGAGAAGTCATCAATAATTAATGCTTCTAAATTAGTGAAATCTGTTTTTTTGTTTTTAACTAAATCGTCTAGTCGCCCAGGTGTTGCAATTAACACATCTAATGGGCGCTTTAGTAACCGCATTTGGTGCTGATAAGGACGTCCACCACTAATAAAACCAATTCTCAAATCCAAGTTTTTGATAATACGTTTTAAGGTGTAATTGATTTGGTTAACGCGTTCACGTCGTGAGGTAAGAATTAATATTCTAGAACCATGGTGAGACTCAACAGGGTTATTGAGTAAATAACTCGTTAAAGGAATCAGGTAGCCACCTGTTTTTCCGGCCGCAGTTTGGCTTTCGACAATGATGTTCTTGCGTTCATTGACAAGTGGAATAAGTTGTTTCTGCAAAAGAGTTGGGTTTTCATAACCCGCTGTATCTAATGATTCAGCTAGCTCTTTATGTAGATCGAATTGTAAAAACGACAAATTGAATCTCCCATGTGTTTAGATAAACACGGGTTGATAGGCAAATATAAATTTTGGATGAAGTACCAGCTATAATAAGCGTTGTGACAGTCGCACAAATTGGTTGCTTTTATAGTTAACGTTGTAAGTTACGCCCATAATTATTTAGATATTCCGAGCGATTTAATGTTTGTATGGAGTCTGTAAGTAAGATTCCTGTGCAGTCCTAAGCACTCGGTAGAAAGTATTATACCAGAAGATGTGAGTCAAGTTGAAAATCATTAAAAATGGTATCTGGTATCAAAGTTCCGTTAATCTGTCCTTAGATTAAGCTGGGAATAGGTAAGTGTTCAGTTTGTAAAGGGTTTTCCATATTGCTAATGAACATGTTGTAGAGTGTCCTCAATTCTTTGGGTAGCAAAAACTTCTATCCCTTTAATGGGATGTTGAGGCATATTGCCTTTTGGAATAATAGCTTTCTTAAAACCATGTTTGCTGGCTTCTTTTAGTCGTTCTTCGCCATTGGGTACGGGTCTTATCTCGCCAGCAAGGCCGATTTCACCAAACACGACTAAGTCAGAAGGCAGTGGTTTGTTGCGAAAGCTAGATAATGCCGATAGTAGCAAAGGCAAGTCTGATGCGGTTTCAGTGACTTTAACACCACCCACCACATTAGCAAAGACATCTTGATCAAACATGGAAATACCCCCATGACGGTGCAGTACTGCTAATAACATAGCCATACGGTTTTGTTCTAGCCCTAAAGTGACTCTGCGGGGATTAGAGCCATGGCTTTCATCAACCAGTGCTTGTACTTCAACCAAAATAGGTCGAGTCCCTTCGCGAGTCACCATGACTACGCTACCTGCTACCGCTTCGTCATGTCCTGACAGGAAGATAGCAGAAGGGTTGTTGACACCTTTCAATCCTTTATCGGTCATGGCAAAAACGCCAATTTCGTTGATAGCACCAAAGCGATTTTTAACGGCACGTAAGATACGATAACGGCTACCAGGGTCACCTTCAAAATACAAAACGGTATCGACCATGTGCTCTAGTACACGAGGCCCTGCTAATGTTCCTTCTTTGGTAACGTGTCCTACGATGAATAATGAAGTGCCTGTTTGTTTGGCAAAACGGACTAACTGCGCGGCTGATTCACGGATTTGCCCTACTGAACCAGGTGCAGAGTTGAGTTGCTCGGTAAATAGCGTTTGGATAGAGTCAATCACCATTAGCTCAGGTTTTTCTATAGAAGCTTGAGCGAGAATACGTTCAACACAGGTCTCGGTTAATAGTTTTAAATCATCAAGTTTAAGTTCGAGTCGATGGGCGCGCATAGAGACCTGCTGCAAGGATTCTTCACCCGTTACATAGAGGCTTTTTAGCTGCTGAAGGCTAGCCAATGCTTGTAATAAAATAGTGGACTTTCCTATGCCGGGGTCGCCACCGATGAGGGTAACTGATCCTGTTACAAGACCACCACCCAAGACACGGTCAAGCTCGCTGATGTTGGTATGGGTGCGAGGGCTGACTTTTAAGCTAACGTCGTTGAGTGATTGAATGCGTCCATGATCTCCGCCTGTGTAGCCAGAAAACCGTGGATTCTTTGCCTGAGCGGTATCCGCTTGCGGGATGACTTCTTCTAAACAGTTCCACTCTTTGCAGTCAGTACATTGTCCGCCCCATTTGTTATGGCTTGAGCCACAATGTCGGCAGACGTATTGGATTTTTATTTTAGCCATGTTGTTACCATAGAGAGTAGCGCTAACTTTTTAGTCGAGGGTAGATGATGAGCGTTCCAACGGCATTATTTTCCACGGTCTTCACTTCAAGAGGGTAGCCGTTGATTAACATACAAAGACCTTCTACAGGCATAGTTTCTACATGCTCAATAATTAATCCATTGAGTGTTTTGGCTACTTTGCTAGTGGGTAATTGTAGGTTGGCCTTACGATTAACGTCACGAATTGTCATGCCGCCATCCACCCATAATGCGCCATCCTTTTTTGTAATGTTGTTGGTAATGCTGGCGGGGTCAGTAGCAAACTGCCCTACGATTTCTTCTAGAATATCGGTGAGCGTTACTAAGCCCTGAATGTCACCATACTCATCAACAACTAACGCAATACGTTGTTTTTCTGCACGAAAATTAATAAGTTGTTGTGCAAGAACAGTGGTTTCTAATGTGTAATAAGTGGGCTTTAGTGTCTTTTCAAGTAGTTCTAAATCAAGATTGTTTTTTCTGATATTGGGGATGAGCTTACGTAACTGTAAAAAACCTAGTGTTTCTTCCAGGTCGTCTCGATAAACCAGTAAGCGACTAAAAGGGCTGTTGGTTAATTGTGCTTCAATCTTTTTCCAGTCATCAGTGAGGTCAATGCCCGAGATGTCCATGCGTGGAATCATGATGTCTTCCACCGTTGTTGATTCCAGATCAAGAATACTTAGTAGCATCTCTTGGTGATTGTTAGGCACTAAGCTATCAGATTCACGGACTAGGGAACGGAACTCTTCACGGTTAAGACTATGTGCTTCTATGTTTTGTGGGTCTACTCCAAATTTCCGCAAAAGCGTATTGGCTATAAGGTTTGCAAGCCAGACGATGGGGGATGCTATTTTTAATAAGGGGGTGTAAATACGTGCAGCAGGATAAGCCAGGTTTTCAGATTTAACGGCTGCCAGTGTTTTCGGTGCAAGTTCAGCAAAGATCAATAACATCAACGTCAATACGCCCGTAGCGATGGCAACACCAGTATTTCCACCAAGCAGAAAGCCAAGATAAGTTGCAAGCTGGGTAATAAGAATATTGACTAAGTTGTTGCCAAGCAGGATTAGGCCAATGAGGCGATCAGGTTGCTCTAAGAGCTTTAATGCGAGATTGGCATTTTTATTGCGTCGCGCCATATGTCTAAGTTTATAGCGATCAAGTGACATTAGTGCAGTTTCTGAGCCAGAGAAAAAGGCAGAAAGTGCAAACAGTAGAGGTAATACTAGAAATAGTACTATTATCGTGGTGGAGTCGCTCATTTCGACAGTAGTATTTCTTGAACAAATTTACTGCCAAAAAACGCTAGCATTAATAAGACAAAGGCAACTATCGTCCAGTTGATGGCTTTTTTACCGCGCCAGCCTTGTTTCCAGTGCCCTATTAGTAAAGTGGTGTATACCACCCACGCAATAAGCGAAAGTATGGTTTTATGAAGCACCTGTTTGCCAAATAAGTCATCCAGAAAGACAAAGCCTGTAATAAGCCCAGCACTGAGTAATACAACGCCTGTAAGAATAAGGCGGAATAATAAATTTTCCATGTCCTGAAGTGCAGGCAGTGAACGAATAAGGCCACCAGGACGGTGATTATGCAGGTGCTTACTTTGTAATGACAGTAACAGTGCTTGTAGGGTTGCTAAAAATAAGGTGCTATAGCCCAGTAGGGATAATAAAATGTGGCTACCCAGTGCGCCATTGACATTAACGAACTTCCCTGAGCCAGCTGTAAATATTTCTAATAAGATTAAAACGATAGTGGGTGGCAAAATAAAGAGCGCAAGAATTTCTATTTTTCGGGTACAAGTAGTAATAAAAAGAACTAGGTTAGTTAGCCAAAAAACTTGTGAGCCCGCAGAAATAATATCCAGACGTAAGCCATCTTTAAATAAAGGTAAGTACAAAAATGTACCATGCAAAATAATAGCGATAACCCAAGTAAAAGACGATGCGCGCTTTATTAACAGGCGAGGTTGCTTATCTTTTATAAAAAAAGCGGTAAATGCCCAACTGGCAAGATAAAAGAGGGCTGCTAAAGAACCAAAAGTTGTTAAAGTCAAAATAGCCTGCATTATACTGGGTTAAGTGAGGGAAGAAATAATTGTCTAATTGTGATCAGAGCTTTCTATATTGAAAGATCGTCATAGAGCTTCCTGATTACGATGGTATACTGTTTCGTCATTTTGTTTCAACCTGTACTTTCTAATGGAGTAATCTAGTGCTCCAACAAGGTGGGTTTGGTAACAAAAACTAACCAAATATACAGTGTTTAAAAGTTAGGGGAAGTACATACATGTTTGATAATTTAAACGAACGTTTATCACAAACGGTAAAAAAGATTCGTGGTCAGGCTCGTCTGACAGAAGATAATATTAAAGATACTTTGCGTGAAGTGCGCATGGCGTTATTAGAGGCGGATGTTGCCTTGCCTGTGGTGCGTAGTTTTATTGATAAAGTACGTGAGCGAGCGCTTGGACAAGAAGTAGTCGGTAGCTTAAAGCCAGGTCAGGCTTTGATCAAGGTCGTTGATGACGAGCTGGTCGAGATTATGGGTAAAACCAATGAAGCGCTTGACCTTAAAGCTCAGCCCCCTGCGGTTATCTTGATGGCGGGTTTGCAAGGTGCTGGTAAAACAACCACGGCTGCTAAATTGGCTAAGCTGCTTAATGAGCGTGAGAAAAAATCAGTCTCTGTGGTGAGTTGTGACGTGTATCGCCCTGCTGCAATCAAGCAGTTAGAAATGGTGGCGACTGAAGTTGGCGCTACCTTTATTCCTAGTGATGCTAAACAATCTCCCATAAAAATTGCTAAGGCGGCTCTTAAAGAAGCTAAGAAAACATTTGCTGATGTCTTAATTGTGGATACAGCGGGTCGTTTGCATGTCGATACGGACATGATGGATGAAATCAAAGGCATTCACACGGCTATAAACCCTGTTGAAACTTTGTTTGTTGTGGATAGCATGACAGGTCAAGACGCTGCTAATACAGCTAAAGCCTTCGATGAAGCCCTGCCACTAACAGGTGTCATCCTTACCAAAGCGGATGGTGATGCTAGAGGTGGTGCGGCGCTATCGGTTCGTCAAATTACGGGTAAGCCGATTAAGTTTATCGGAATGGGCGAAAAGCTAGATGCGCTTGAGCCATTCCATCCTGATCGTATGGCATCACGTATCCTCGGTATGGGTGATGTGCTTAGCTTGGTTGAAGACGTAACCCGTCAAGTTGATCATAAAAAAGCGCAGAAATTAGCGAAGAAGCTTAATAAAGGTAAAGGTTTTGACCTAAATGATTTGCGTGATCAAATGCTGCAAATGGAAAAAATGGGCGGTATGGCTGGTTTAATGGATAAGCTGCCAGGAGTGGGTAATTTACCAGCGGGTCTTAAAGATCAAGCTAATGATAAACATATCAGTCGTATGGTTGCGATTATTAATTCGATGACACCCAGAGAGCGTCGCTTTCCTGATGTGATTAAAGGTTCACACAAAAGGCGTATTTCTAAAGGTAGTGGTGTGCAGATCCAGGACGTTAATCGCTTGCTGAAGCAACATAAACAAATGAAGAAGATGATGAAGAAGTTTAAAGGCGGTGGAATGCGTAAAATGATGCGTTCGTTAAAAGGCCAAATGCCACCAGGAATGGGCGGCGGTGGAATGCCTCCAGGGTTTTAATTTATTAATTAAGCTTCGAATATATATTGGCAAATTCTGATATGGGTTGGCATTCGATAATGATCAACCCGTATTACTAATGAAAAAAGAGTGGGGTGTTGATGCTGTGATTGCTGTTACTGGGGTCACCATTATGTAGGTGTTCATGGCTCATTTAGCTCTGCTACCACTGCATTGTATACTGAATACCTACAATATTTTTTTTAACAACCGTTGAAACATTATCACCTAACATTCCAGCGCCTTCTGTAAGATATTTTGCTTTGTTCACAATGCTTGATAGTTTAGAGGGTGTTGTTGGGATGCTTATCTTTTGTGGTTCCATTTGCATATCATCGGGTACGGAAGGTAAAGAGGGTGAAGCCTCTTGTTTTTTTAAAATATCTTCCATAATAGGAGGGTTGGATACCTGTGCTAGCACCTTGGCAGAAAGTGGCGTGGTGATAGCGGGGTTGCTTGTGTTCAAAAGGGTGTTAGTAAAACTGGTGTCGGCAATGGCGCAATTACACACTAGAGCAATAAATACACAGTTTTTAATAACACCACCTATAGGGAGGTGAATGTTCATGGGAAGCCTTTTTGTGGTTTTTATTATTATTGAGACCTTTGCACGAAAGATATGACGGATAAAAATGGCTTGTATTTTCTCTATTTCTGCTAAAAAATCGGCCAATAGCTCGCCTATTACCCTCTTTATTTAGCAAAAATAGAGAAAATTACGCTCATTTTTCTCTCGCCATCCTTTCATGCAAAGGTCTCTTATTATTTTGAGACTTTGTTGGTGGAGGAAATAGGGTGGAACAAACAGTTTTGTCTTTTCATCACCTCCCTATATCACTTTTTTATACTGAAGTCTCAAATAAGCATACCATTTATGGCTTATAAATGAATAAAAAATAGCCAAGTGGTGGCTATTTTTAAATATAGATGCATTAGTGCTTCACATTCTATGAAAAATCCGTACAATTACGCGACTATTTTTTGACGGATTCGTCCGTTTGAATGACATTAAATAAGGTTTTTGACTATGGTCACCATACGTTTGGCTAGAGGCGGTTCAAAGAAACGTCCATTTTATAAAATTGTTGTAACTGATTCACGAAAGCCTCGTGATAGTGGTTATATTGAGCAAATGGGTTTCTTTAATCCAATGGCGAAAGGCCAGGAAGTTGCTTTACGTCTTGATCAAGAGCGTGTTGACTACTGGGTGTCTAAAGGCGCTCAGCCTTCTGATCGTGTAGCTAAGCTTATCAAGCAAAATGCTGCTAATGCAGATGCAAGCACTACAGAAGAAAAAGCTGCGTAACTACTGATCAATGAAGTAGGTATGACTTCCCTTGATACCACTAATGAAGGCGATATGTTATCTCTTGGTAAGATATCAGGTGTTTTCGGTGTAAAGGGATGGGTGAAAATATTTTCACATACTTCACCTAGGCAGCAAATTGTAAAATATTCACCTTTATATTTGCGTAAGAATGGTAAATGGCAAGCAGTAAAAGTTGTCAAAGGCCACAAGCAAGGTAAAGCGGTTGTTGCACAACTGGAAGGTGTCGATGATCGGGATCAAGCATTTGCTTTGATCGGTACTGAAATTGCTATTAAGCAAAATCAATTACCCACATTATCGAATGATAGCTTTTACTGGGCAGACCTTGAAGGTGTGTCCGTTTTCACTTTAGAAGACATAAAATTAGGCAAGATTGAGTGGGTGTTTGACACTGGAAGTAATAATGTCATCGTCGTCAAAGGTGAATTAGATGGAAAAAAGAAAGATCACATGGTTCCCTGGATAATGGATGATGTGATTAAATCCGTTGATTTAGAGGCATCCCGTATCGTAGTTGATTGGGATCCAGAGTTCTAAATGAGATTTGACGTTATCACGTTGTTCCCTGAAATGGTGCAAGCCGTAACACAGAGTGGCGTGACAAGTCGAGCAGCAGAGCAGGGATTGATTACACTTAACTGTATCAACCCTCGTGATTATGCAACGGACAAACATCGCACCGTTGATGATCGCCCTTACGGTGGTGGTCCTGGCATGGTGATGAAAGCGGATGTGGTTTTATCCACTATACGTGATGCGAAACAGCAGTCACCCGCTAGCAAAGTGGTTTACCTAAGCCCGCAAGGCAAAACAGTAAATCAGGCAATGATGTCATCCGCCGCTAAAGAAGAAGGATTAATTCTTCTTTGTGGTCGCTACGAAGGTATCGACGAAAGAATTATAGAGCTGGCAGTCGATGAGGAATGGTCAATAGGTGACTATGTTCTCAGTGGTGGTGAACTTGGCGCAATGGTCGTCATTGATAGTATCACCCGTTTACTACCAGGTGCTTTAGGTCATGAGCAGTCAGCAGAACAAGATTCATTTTCGGATGGATTATTAGACTGTCCACACTACACACGACCTGAAGAGATAGAAGAGAAGCCAATCCCCGCTGTATTAAAAAGTGGGAATCATGCAGAAATTGCAAAATGGCGAAGAATGGAAGCACTAGGCAGGACGTATCAAAAACGCCCCGACCTATTAGAGAAACTAGATTTAAACGAGCAGGATAAAAAACTGCTTGAAGTATTTTTGCGGCAGCAGTGATGCGCCGACTATTGAGGTTAAAGAGATGAGCAACATAATTCAAGCAATTGAAAACGAGCAAATGGCAGGTAAAGAAATCACTGAGTTTAATCCCGGTGATACCGTTGTCGTGAATGTGAATGTAAGAGAAGGCTCACGTGAGCGTGTTCAGGCTTTTGAAGGTGTTGTAATTGGTAAGCGTAACCGCGGACTAAACTCATCTTTTACGGTTCGTAAAATCTCTTACGGTGAAGGCGTTGAAAGAACGTTCATGACATACAGCAACGCAATTGCAGGTATTGAGTTAAAGCGTCGTGGCGATGTACGTCGTGCAAAGCTTTACTATCTACGTGGCCTTACGGGTAAAGCTGCACGTATCAAAGAAAAAGTATAATAGCACTTGCTTTTGCGCTCTTGAAAGAGTGCTTAGAGTTAGTCTAATGAAGTAGTGTGTAGGAAGTATCTACTAGCGCTAGTCTATCAAAAACCCTTATCTAAATCATTTTAGGTAGGGGTTTTGTTGTTTCTAGCGGTTTATTTTTAAATGATGAAAATTCCTTTTATTATTTTGGGCGCTAGTACATAAACCCGTTTAAAGTGTTGCTATAAACTGGTTGGTGTACTAGCACTGTCAAAATCACAAAACCCTATTAATTGCTTTTAAGCTATACTGTTTACCTAGTAATCAATCACCCCAAACCCTATGTCTTCCGTAGCCCCTTATCAAGTTAGAACTACCCTGTTTGAGCACCCACAATATTGGGCGGAATGCTATGGTGTGTCGCCTTACTTGCCGATGAGTCGTGCAGAAATGGATGCGCTAGGTTGGGACTCTTGCGATATTATCATTGTGACGGGCGATGCTTATGTTGATCATCCGTCTTTTGGGATGGCGATTATAGGTCGCTTGCTAGAAGCTCAGGGTTTTCGAGTGGGTATTATAGCGCAGCCCGATTGGACCTCTAAAGATGCCTTCGAACAGCTAGGCCAACCCAACTTATTCTTTGGGGTGGCAGCGGGCAATATGGATTCGATGATTAACCGTTATACGGCTGATCGCAAACCTCGCTCTGACGATGCCTATACCGCAGGTGGCATGGGTGGAAAACGCCCTGATCGTGCAACCTTGGTCTATTCGCAGCGCTGTAAAGAGGCTTATCCAGAAACACCTGTTGTGATGGGTGGCATTGAAGCATCCCTGCGTAGAATCGCGCACTTTGATTACTGGCAGGAAAAAGTAAGGCGCTCCATCATCATGGATGCCAATGCTGATATTTTACTCTATGGAAATGCAGAGCGAGCTATTGTTGAGCTAGCACACCGTATTTCCAGAGGTGAAGACGTAGCGATGATAACGGATATTCGTGGAACAGCTTTCGTGCGTGCGGATACCCCAAAAGGTTGGCAAGAGATAGATTCCACCCGTATCGACCAGCCTGGGAAAATTGATCGAATCATCAATCCCTATGTGAATACGCAAGATATGGAGGAGTGCGAGCTAGAAGAGCGTAATGCAAAATGGTTTGACTATCAGCCCTCGCGTCCCAAACGTCCTGATGAAAAGAAAATAGACTTTCACCCACGAGCTAACTTAAACCGAGATACTACGGTTATACGCCTCCCATCCTATGAGAAAGTGCGTAATGATAAGGCGCTTTACGCCCATGCTAACCGTGTGCTGCACTTGGAGACAAACCCAGGAAATGCGCGCGCTTTAGTGCAAAAGCACGGTACTCAGGATTTATGGATTAACCCACCTCCTTACCCCCTTTCGACGGATGAAATGGATGGAGTTTTCGCATTGCCTTATGCGCGTAAGCCCCATCCTGACTATGGTGATGCGAAAATACCTGCTTATGAAATGATCAGGTTCTCGATTAACATTATGCGAGGCTGTTTTGGAGGTTGTACGTTTTGTTCAATTACCGAACACGAAGGGCGTATTATCCAAAACCGATCTAAAGCATCTATCTTGCAAGAAATCGAAGATATTCGTGACAAGGTTCCTGGCTTTACAGGCGTTATTTCTGATCTGGGTGGGCCAACGGCCAATATGTATCGACTAGCTTGTAAAAGCCCAAAAATTGAAGCTTCCTGTCGAAAGCCCAGTTGTGTCTACCCGGGTATTTGTCAAAACCTCAATACTGATCATGGTCCACTGAAAGAGCTGTATAGAGAAGTAAGAGACTTAAAAGGAGTAAAGAAAGTACTGATCAGCTCAGGCTTGCGTTACGACTTAGCCGTTGAAGACCCTGAGTATGTAAAAGAATTAGTAATGCATCATGTAGGTGGTTATTTAAAAATAGCCCCCGAACATACCGAAGAGGGGCCCTTATCAAAAATGATGAAGCCCGGTATCGGCACATATGATCGTTTTAAAGAAATGTTTGAGAAGTACACTAAGGAGGCGGGAAAAGAACAATACCTGATTCCGTACTTTATTGCGGCACACCCAGGGACGACTGATGAGGATATGCTGAATTTGGCGCTATGGCTAAAGCAACATGACTTTAGAGCAGACCAAGTACAAGCCTTCTACCCATCACCGATGGCAACGGCTACAACGATGTACCACACGGGTAAAAACCCACTTCAGAAAGTGACCTATAAAAGTAGCGAAATTGAAACGGTTAAGTCTCCCGAACAACGTAAACTGCATAAGGCGCTGTTACGTTATCATGACCCCAATAACTGGGCGTTGATACGAAAAACACTAAAAGAAATGGGGCGGGCAGAGTTAATTGGCGATGGGTCTAATCAGCTAATCCCTGAATATGACCCAAATGAGAAGAATAAAACTTATAACTCACATCGTCGTAAAAACAGCGGAGCGGCTCATTCAAAAAGAGTGGGCAAGGGCAGAAAGGGAAAAGGCAAAAAAATGCGTACTCAGCATACGGGCTTGCCACCTAAAGCGGAATAACTCTTTTGAATAGGTGAAAGCGCGTAGCTGTCGGGGAATACCTAAAGTTTACCGAGTGGCGATTTCTCAAATAATACCTTGCCGACATAACGCGCACCGTCTTTAGTCAGGTGTCCGCCATCAAACGAAATCAGTTTAAGTTCATCCGTAAAAATAGGGCATGTTTTAGTTGAGCCACAAACTAAATCTTGCAGCTCAATGAGCACATCTTTATCCAATGATTCACTCATGATGGAGCTAATGTTCTGTTGGCGGTCATCAGGCTTATTGCGTAGCGTTTTTAGCTTATCTTCGGGCATTCTCAAATACTTTCTAACAGAAACCTTGCCAAAGCTTTTACGCCCAATCACGACGACTTTTTGTTTGCTATTAAGTTGCATATTTTTGATAGTTTGTGGCAGCTCTTTAGCAGACCATTCTTTCCAGTTTGCCACAAGGATTATTAAATCAGCTTCAGCAATCTGTCTTTTCGCTTTAGCTAGAGAGTCTGACTTGGCACAGAAAGCTGTATCTTTAGGAGCAATAAATTGGTTGAGGTTGTTGCCTAAATAGACTTGGCATTGAGTAGGGATAGAACGGGTGCTAATTTGGTAATCAGCTAGCAACTTGCTTTCTAATACGCTGTTGTAAAAATCCTGTGCGTGGCTATCACCAATAATAAGGGCTTTCTTCTTGCTCTTGTCCGTAAAGGGTTTTTTTGCAGATTCCAGAAAACGGGTTCTTACATATTTGCCACTTTCTTTTACATTGGCCGCTTTTATCAGTTCTTTTTTAAGGCTGTTAGAGGCTATCGCGGCTGTTGAACTAATCGAAATAAGAAGTACAGCCCATATTGAAAGTTTGATTGATTGTCTAAGGCGGTTGTTGGTCATAATGAATCCTTGTTAATAGTTATTTAGCCCTGAGTTCTTAGCGCTCGGATAGGTATAAAGTGTAAGTTAGTAATGATCAGCATAAATAATGAAAGCTATGCCTAGCCCAACAAATATCAGACTAGTAATGAAACTAGCGGTGAATATTTGTTTACGGGTGAAGCTTTTCTTGTTTCTAAAGGGTGCTTCTACAAATCGCCATGTGAGATAAGCCAGAGCAAAAGTAATCAATGTTAGTAAGGCAAACACCCACAAAGCAGGCTCCTCAATATTTGCGATACGGGTAAACACAAACAAGGGTTGATGCCATAAATATGCGCTATATGAAATCAACCCAATGCCAACAAATATAGGTGGCGCTAGAATGTGATAAGCCAAAGTATTGGGCGTAGTGAAGATAATGATGAAGGTTGCACCCAATGTTGGAGCCAGTGCATATAAACTTGGGAATGGGATGCTTTTATCTAAAAATAGAATAGAGGCAATAATAAGAACCAGCCCTATGAAGCTGCCTGCTTGTTGGATAAAGGTATTGCGAAGTAGCGTGGGGTCTCGGTAATACAGGTAAAAAGCACTGAGTGAGCCAATCATCAACTCCCATGCGCGTGTAGGAATAAGATAGAAGTTTGCTTCAGGGAAATGTCGCCATCCCCATTCGGTAAGTCCCAAGCTAGCTAAAGCAATAAGGCTAATAATGGCGACTAACCAGCGTTTTCCTAATGCCCAGAAAACCATCAAAATAAGTGGGAAGAAAACATAAAACTGTTCTTCTACCGCAAGACTCCATGTGTGTAATAGCGGTATTAATTCAGCGCCTTCTGAAAAGTAATCACTTTCTTGCCAGAATAAAATATTAGAAGCAAAGCCGATGACAGAAATAATGCTTTTACCAAAATCTTTCAACTCAAAGGGCAAAAGCAAAAAGTAGGCAAAAGGGAGGCTGACAAGAAGTATAAAAAATAACGCAGGTAAAATACGTCGGGCGCGTCGTTCATAAAAATGAGCAATGGAGAATGTTCCCGCGTCTAGCTCTTTCAGAATAATGCTGGTAATTAGGTAGCCACTGATGACAAAAAATATATCAACCCCAATATAGCCACCGCTTAACCATTGAAAGCCTGCGTGGTAGAGAATAACGGGGAGGACAGCGAAGGCGCGCAAGCCATCAATTTCTTTTCGATAATGCATAACTCAAAGACTCTAATAATGACTATAAGTTCATTGAATCATGATTTATTAACAAAAAATGGGTGCTGCTTTTAAATATAACAATATTAGGAGTGCAACTAAATACTAAAATGTTGAGCGATTCCAGCCCCATCTATCGCGGTCAGGACTAGAGAATTCAATGTAAGTGCGTTCAGGGGGTACGGAGAAGAAGTCTCTTAAGACATCACATATAATGGCAGATAACTGGCTCGTATGCTCAGGTAGACCTAAACTTTTTAGTTGTACATAGGCCAAAGGTTCATCGGTTCCCGCGAAGAGCATGTGTGTATTGTGGGTGTATTTTATCATCACGTAGCTGGCGGGTTTACCTAATAGTGAAGCAACCATATCGGACATATCCCGAAGCGTGTCATCATCACGAGGAGGTTGGTTTGTTTCAATGCTAAGCAGTGGCATGTTAAGTTCCTTTATTTAATAGGAGAGACCTTTGCACGAAAGATATGACGGATATAGCAAGCTAAATAATTGAGTTGACCGTTTTGATAAAACGGCAAGCTCACTAAAAAATGGCTTGAATTTCCTCTATTTTTGCTAAAAATTCGGCCAATAGCTCGGCTATTACCCTCTTTTTTAGCAAAAATAGAGAAAATTACGCTCATTTCTCCCTCGCCATCCTTTCATGCAAAGGTCTCAGGAAGAGTAACGGTTATCCGAGTTATGGCAGGATTATAGTAGGATATCGCAAGGTTAATCAAAGAGAAGAGGGTATCACTTATGGCTTCCCTAGAAGAGGTTGTTAGCTATACAAATCAATTACTGGATATAAACGCTTTCAAAGATTACGCACCTAACGGTTTGCAGGTTGAAGGCAAGGGTACGGTTAAAACGATTGTTTCAGCAGTGAGTGCATCTGAATTAATGATAGATAGGGCAATAGAGCAGGGAGCTGATGTATTGCTGGTACACCATGGCTACTTTTGGAAAGGAGAAGATCCTTGTTTGACGGGCATGAAGGGGCGACGTATTCGCAAGCTCATCAAAAAAGATATCAGTTTATTGGGTTATCACTTGCCTCTTGATGCACATCATCAATTAGGCAATAACGCAAGGTTGGCTGACATATTGGGTTTTCATGCAGAAGGTTCTATGGATGAACAAGGGGTTGGTAATTATGGTGTGATGAAAGCGCCTTGTAATCTACAAGATTTATCAGACCTGGTAGAACATAAGTTACAAAGAAAGCCACTTTCAATTTCGGCTGGCGATCATATCATTAAGCGTATTGCATGGTGTAGCGGTGGTGCGCAGAAGTATTTGAAAACGGCTTATAAATTGGGAATTGATGCTTATTTGAGTGGTGAAATTTCCGAAAATACGGTACACGAAGCAAGAGAGCTTGGGGTTCACTATATTTCAGCAGGTCATCATGCAACAGAGCGTTATGGAGTGCAGGCGCTAGGGGAACACCTCGCTAGTCAATTCAATATTAAACATCAATACATTGAAGAGTCGAATCCTGTCTAGTTTCCATAGTCTTCATGTGAGATTTTTAACTTGACGTTAAAGCGCTGTTAAGCCATTCTATGGCGCTTTATGTGCGGGCTATTTTTAGTCGGCAACACAAGAGTGCCTCAGTTTACGTCGGTTGCGTAGTAACAATTCTTAAATGCGGCTTCCTGTGTGGTGTTGATGACACCATATAACATACTATAGAGACCTTTTCACGAAGGATATGTCGAATAAGTGGCTTGAGCTTTCTCTTACCATCTCTTCATGCAAAGGTCTCATATAAATTTTATTTGGCTTTATAATTTTTTTCGGGAGTAATTTTCTATGGAAAACTCTGAAGTAGATAAGGGGCGGCGACGTTTCCTGATCGGTGCAACCTCCGTGGTGGGTGCCGCAGGTGCAGCGGCAGCGGCAACACCCTTTCTGATTTCTTGGAATCCAAGTGAGCGAGCAAAAGCAGCAGGTGCGCCTGTTGAAGTAAACTTGAGCAAAGTACAGGAAGGGCAATTGGTTCGAGTGATTTGGCGTAAAAAGCCTATCTGGATTGTTAATCGTACAGAAGAAATGCTCGCAAACTTGCCAAGTAATGATAACTTGCTAAAAGACCCTGAGTCGGGAGTCGCTGACCAACAACCTTCTTATGCACAAAACCCTACTCGAACCCGTGAAGGCAAAGAGAAGTATTTAGTGCTTATTGGTATTTGTACACACTTGGGTTGCTCTCCGACCTTCCGTCCAGAGCTGGCTCCTGCAGATTTGGGTGCTGAATGGAAAGGTGGCTGGTATTGTCCTTGTCATGGCTCTAGGTTTGACTTGGCTGGACGTGTATTTAAAAACGTACCCGCACCTACCAACCTGGTCGTTCCTGTCTATTCCTATAAGGATGAGAACACAGTGGTTATAGGTCTGGATGAAAATGGGGAGGCTGTATAATGCAAGGTTTTCTAAACTGGATTGATGCTCGATTTCCACTGACAAAAGTCTGGAACGAGCATTTAGCTGAATATTACGCACCAAAGAATTTTAACTTTTGGTATTATTTTGGATCATTAGCACTCGTTGTTCTGGTTATCCAGATTATTAGTGGTATCTTCCTGACCATGCACTATAAGCCGGACGTTAGCATGGCATTTGCTTCTGTCGAATACATCATGCGTGATGTGCCTGGTGGCTGGTTTATTCGTTATATGCATTCCACAGGCGCTTCTGCATTCTTTATTGTGGTTTACTTGCATATGTTTCGAGGGTTGATTTACGGTTCTTACAAAGGGCCTCGTGAATTAGTCTGGTTGATTGGTATGGCTATTTATCTTGCTCTAATGGCAGAAGCCTTTATGGGGTATTTACTACCTTGGGGTCAGATGTCTTTTTGGGGTGCTCAGGTAATTATCAACCTGTTTAATACCGTTCCTGTCATCGGAGCAGACCTATCTACCTGGATTCGTGGTGACTTCGTTATAGCAGATGCAACGTTAAACCGTCTGTTTGCATTGCATGTTGCTGCATTACCTTTAGTGCTAGTCATGCTGGTATTTGTTCACATCGTTGCTTTGCACGTGGTTGGATCAAACAACCCAGATGGTGTTGAAATCAAAAAGCTTAAAGACGAAAATGGTATTCCACTTGACGGTATTCCTTTCCACCCTTATTACTCGGTGAAAGATATTGTAGGTGTGGGTGTATTCTTAATGGTCTTCTTTGCCATCTTGTTCTTTGCTCCAGAAATGGGTGGCTATTTCTTAGAGCATGCTAACTTTGAGCCTGCTAACCCATTGAAGACGCCAGAGCATATTGCACCTGTTTGGTATTTCACACCATTTTATACGGTGTTACGTGCTGTTACTGTTTCACCTTTTGCAGGAACGCTTGCCATGTTTGGCGCAATAGTTGCTATATTGCTGCTGCCCTGGATTGATCGTAATCCTATTAAATCATGGCGTTATCGCAACAAGGTGCATACGATTAATGTTCTTATTTTTGCATTGGTCTTTATAGTTTTAGGCTATTTAGGTGTTAAACCTGTAATCCCTGTACTGAAAGAGCTAGGGATTCGTATGACCGAGATCTATTTCATGTTCTTTATGGTGTTGTGGATTCATAGCAAGCCTGGAAAAGCCAAGTATATGATGTGGTTCCTAATATTAGCAGGTACTGTTATCGCAATAGATCTGTTTAGGTATAACCCAGAAGCAGGTGATGATGCAGGCCAAATCGTTTGGCAGTGGATCTTCCCAATTGGCTACTTAGTTTTGACCTTGTTATTACCAATGGTTAAATCGTTCAACGCTGAGAAAGTTGTTCCAAAAAGGGTGACATCATGAGAAAACAATTAATCACATTAGCAACCGTATTGTTGCTACCCACTTCTTTAATGGCAAATAGCTCTGCCCATTTAGAGTCGGCAAACATTGACCTTCATAATCATGCCAGTTTACAAAATGGTGCGAAGTATTTTATGAATTATTGTCAGGGCTGTCATAACCTAAGTGCAGCACGTTATAATCGAATGGCCACTGATATAGGCTTGCCCGTTGTACCTGAAAAAACAGGTAAGACAGGTGATGAAGCAGGAAAAGTGGCAGATGCTAACGCAAAGCTAGTGGCAGAAAACCTTGTTTTTACAAAAGATGAAGAAGGAAAGCCAACTAATTTAGGTTCATTGATGCATAGTGCTATTCCTGCAAAAGATGCGGCTAAGTGGTTTGGTGCTCCTGCCCCAGACTTATCATTAGTGGGTCGTTCAAGAGGTGCGGACTGGATATATACTTATCTAAAAAGTTTTTACCTTGACCCTAAGCGCCCAACAGGGGTAAATAACACTGTTTTTCCAAATGTAGGTATGCCTCATATATTATGGGAGCTACAAGGATGGCAAGAGTTAGAAGGTCATGGAGAGCATGATGGGCATGAAGCAAAGACGCTAAAGCTTACAAAGCCTGGAAAAATGTCAGCAGCAGAATACGATATCGTTGTTCGTGATCTGACTAACTTTCTAACATATACCAGTGAGCCAGCTCAACTACATAGAAAGAAGTATGGTGTCTTCGCAATGATATTGTTATCAATATTCATCGTATTAGCCTATTTCTTGAAAAAGGAATTCTGGAAAGATATACATTAATTTCAGTAATTTCGTACTATAAAAAAGCTACTCCATATTTTTTGGAGTAGCTTTTTTGTTTGTAATCCTGTATAACGCAATGCGCTTGATGTAATCATCAATTACAAAAGAGCACAAGAAAGTAATACCACTTTATGATTTGGGAGTAATAAATGGCTGCAATAACTAACCGTCGTTCTGTCATGACCTTGTTTTCTGTTCCTGATGACCCTGATAATCATCGTGTAAGAATAGTATTGGCCGAGAAGGATATCGTTGTAGATATCATCGAAACTGATGTTGATAATATCCCAGAAGACCTAGAAGAATTAAATCCCTATAGTTCTTTACCTTGCCTGCTTGATCGCAAGTTGGTGCTGTATGATTCCAATATAATTATGGAATACCTAGATGAGCGTTTTCCTCATCCACCCTTACTTCCAATAGATCCTGTTTCAAGAGCACATTCACGTTTAGCTCTATTTCGTATAGAAAAAGACTGGTTCTCGTTAATTGCTGATCTAGAGTCGGGTGATACAAAGCGAGCTGATACAGCAAGAAACGTACTTCGTAATGGTGTACTTTCTGCGGCTGAAGTCTTCTCGGTGAAGCCATTTTTCTTAAGTGATGATTTTACTTTAGTTGACTGTACGATTGCTCCTATATTATGGCGTTTACCTAAATACGGTATCGACCTTCCAAACGGCAACGAAGCAAAGCCGATTCGTGATTATATGGATCGAGTTTTCTCCCGTGAGACGTTCCAGTTAAGTCTTACGGCCGCAGAAAAAGCAATTCGTCCATAAGCTTAACACGATAATGGAAGATATGAGTATGACACCAAGTAGGCCTTACTTGCTTCGAGCAATTTATGATTGGTTACTTGATAATGGAATGACTCCACATTTATTAGTGGATGTGGAAGTGGAGGGCGTTGTTGTTCCTATGCAATATGCCCAAGACGGTAGAATAATACTCAACCTTAATCCATCTGCCATTCAAAATCTGGTGTTAGATAACGATGAAGTACTATTCAATGCTAGGTTTGGTGGTACACCATTTAATATTTATATACCAATGCAAGCTGTATTGGGTATTTATGCCAAAGAGAATGGTCAAGGTACGATGTTTAAGGATGAAGATGGCTTTGACTTCCCTGATGGACAGCCACCCGAACCACCCGCTCCGAAGAAAGATACCAGACCCAAGTTAAGAGTGGTTAAGTAATAGGAAGAGGTCAGCTACATGCTATCAATGATTGCAGGTATGGCTCATCATCGAGTGATAGGTAATGGTAACAAGCTTCCATGGCATCTTCCCGCTGATTTAGCATGGTTCAAGAAAACAACGATGGGAAAGCCCATTATCATGGGTCGAAAAACACACGAATCAATTGGTATACCACTTCCTGGTCGCCAGAATATAATTATCTCAACAAATACAGAATTACGCATTGAAGGGTGTGATGTCGTTCACTCGTCTGAAGCAGCACTAGCGCTAGTCAAAGATGCTGAAGAAGCTATGGTGATAGGTGGCGCGCTAATCTATGAACTTTTCCTACCCTTGGCAGATAGGCTTTACTTAACACAAGTTGATGCAGAGGTAGAAGGTGATGCTTTCTTTCCTGACTATAAAGCAGCAGCAAAGTGGCAAGTCGTCTTTCAAGAAGACCATACAACGGATGACCGCCATGCTTATGATTACTCCTTTCAGCAATTGAATAAGTTATCATGATCTACTTTTTGTTAGGGACCAAACATGAGAAAGTGGCTTAAGCACATATCAGTGTCAAAGGCTGGAGGTTAGAGGAGTAGCCTTTCCAGTAGATGCTATTAAAATAGTAAATTCCTCAGAATCACCTATACTTAGAACCCTACGAATAAGTGAGAGAGGCCGCGTTGCTATGGTTGTCGGTTCTTCGTATTTATAACTAACAACACTGTGATGTAATTGATGCGTAATATTGTTACTAAAATAATAACAACTCCTTTCGGAGAGTTATTAGCAGGCGCAACATCCACGGCGATTTGTTTACTTGAGTTTACCGATACAAATCGTCTTGAGGTGCAGTTTGAGCACTTAAAAAAGAGCTTTAAGAGAAACATTACAACAGGCGATAGCCCACTCTTTAAAATACTACAAGAACAACTCACCGCCTATTTTGAAGGCGAGTTACAGAACTTTGATGTGCCATTAGAAACCAAAGGTACGGATTTTCAACAGCAAGCATGGCAAGCTTTACAGGAAATTCCCTATGGTGAAACACGGTCTTATTTAGAACAAGCACAGGCGATTGATAAGCCTAAAGCCTATCGGGCAGTTGCTAGTGCAAACAGGAATAATAAAATTAGCATTCTCATCCCCTGTCATCGGGTGATAGCTAAAGATGGTGGCTTGGCGGGTTACGGTGGTGGCTTGGATCGTAAAGCATTTCTTATCGCACTAGAAAAAAAGTATAGATAGCCGTAGAGACGGTGCATGTAACGTCTCCACCACAATAGATAAGATATTTAATGGGTGGAATCTATAAGTTTAGTCATCTAACGCTGATGGCTCGCTCCAGATGTATGTTTCAAGGTGTTCTAACATTTGATAAATTGCAATGGCTTGTCGGGCTTCTTTTTTTGGTGTTTTTCTTGTAGATTTAAGAAATGAATGAATAATAATTAAATCTCCGTCTTTTGATTTAGAAAAAAGCACCCTTGCGGATTCACTACCACTGTCGACTCTAAGTTTATAAATAGTGCCTTTATACTTCCATATCTTTGAATTTAACGCTTTAAGTTGTTTGCCATAATAAAGATCTCCATGCTGCGTATAGGATTGAAATTTATTAAAAATCTTGGTGCGAAGCCCTTCTGATATTCCATCGAAAAATACATATAAAGGAAGAGTTGTTTTATTTTTTTTTGACTAAAAGTATATCCATGAATATAAAAATATAAAGACAGGTATAATATGAACACCCTACAGCTTACCCTAAAAATAGGGTGATCTTAAACAATGCACCTGAATCAGATTCTAACAACTCAACTTGGCCATTCCACACTTTCAATAGTGATTCTACAATACCCAAGCCAAGCCCTGTTCCACCGTCTTCGCGTCTAGTGGTGAAAAAGGGTGTGAAGATACGTTCACGATTAGCATCAGAAATGCCTGAACCATTGTCGTGAATAAAAAGTTTTAGCTGTTCATCATCATGCTGTGCAGTGATTTTAATATGTTTTGCTTGATGTTTAAGGCTGTTATCAAACAAGTTACTAAGAATAATGCGAAGCTGATTAGGTGCTATTTTGACTACCACATCGACCTTATCAGGCGTGTAGTCCAACACAAGCCCCGAATCAGAAAAGCGAGACTCAAGCTGTTTTAATATATCTATAACGACTGTAGTCTCGGAAGATATTTGGGTGGAGTCAGCACGTGCTTGCTCAAGCAGACGATTGACTAGGCGCTTTAAGCGCTCAGTATCATCTTGTAAGTTATCCAAAAAGCGTTGACGTTGTTCTATGGGCATATCATCAATATGCTCTTGCAATAGCTCTAGTGTGCCCTGCATAGAGGTCAGTGGTGTTTTAAACTCATGTGACACATGAGAGGCAAAACGATCAATATACAAAGTACGTTCATGTAACGTCTTTGACATCTCAGCAAAACTGCGAGAAAGCTCGGATAATTCATAAGTACCAGGTTGGCGTAACACCTCAACCGTCTCAAGTTCTCCACTAGTTACTTTTTGAGTCTGTTTGATAAGCTCACGAATAGGGCGTGATAGTCGAGAAGAGATGAAGGTTGCCAACAGTGCAGTTAGGCCTAATACCAAAAGAATAAGAAAGAATACTTTCTTTTTATTTGCGTAAAGATGCTTCAATATATTTTGTGGTGTACGTGATAGATAGACCACACCGTAAACTTTACCCTGGTCAATAATCGGAAAAGCGGTAAAAATCCGAATTTTAGTACCACGGCTAATCGAAGCAATAGGTGGCTGTGGTTCATCAGAGATGCGTTCTCGAATAACAGACGTAAAGTTCCCAGCTAATGCGTTTCTAACTTCGTCGATATGTGCAAGAGAAAAACCGGTCTCTTCTCTACCCGCAATAACCACACCATTAGCATCAAGTAAGCGCATTCCAGCAAGCGTCACCTGCTGTGTGGTGGCTAATATAGATTGCATGTGTTGTGCCGCTTCCATCACCAGAGGGTGTATGGGTGTTGTTGCAACATTTGCGAGGGGTCTACGGGGTAGCGTCTTATCTGATGATAAATCCAAAGAAGGCTTAATGGGCAAATAACCCTGCGAACTATCTAAATGGTTTTGATGAATTAAATAACGATAGATACTAGCGAGCGCAGCGGATTGGCTGATTAACTCAAGCTCGGTCTTACGCACTAGATCATTCTCATAAAAGCGTAAAAAATAGATGCTACCCAAGGGCAAGAACATCACTGACAGCATTACAACTAACAAAATAGTTCGTAATCGAAATAGCCGTCGTAGCCGTGGATGAGCATTAATACGCATAGTTATTGACAGCTACTTAGCTTGTAGCCTACACCATGCAAGGTTTCAATCACTGCGTTACAACCTGCTTTAGTAAACTTTGCACGTATATGCCGAATATGGCTATCAATGGTGCGATCACTCACATGTACGTTGTATTGATAGGCTCCATTCATAATCACATCACGGCTAAATACACGCTGAGGCTGACGTAACATTTGTGCCAGAATCGCAAACTCAGTCGCCGTTAAAGCAATAGCGGTGTTATCCCACGACACGGAGTGTTGCTCGATATCCATCTGTAACAGCCCACGTTGTAATGTTTCACTGGATTCAGGTTCACTCTTATTTTGTTGCTGAGTTCGTTTAAGAATAGCATTCACACGAGCCACTAACTCGCGTGGGCTAAAGGGTTTAGTGACGTAATCATCACCACCCATTTCCAAGCCTAAAATACGGTCTATCTCATCATCACGGGAAGAGAGGAATAAAATAGGTACGTCCGATGCCTTTCGAATCTCGCGACAGCACTGCAAGCCATCCATTTCAGGCATATTAATGTCTAACACAATCAAATCAGCAGGGTGCTTATCAAAGCGAGTTAAGGCCTGCATGCCGTCAGCAGCCATGTGAACCGTCATATTAGCCTGCTCAAGAGCGAAGCTAATGACTTCGCGTATATGCGGATCATCGTCAACAATAAGAATATTTTTAGTCATTTTCATAATATATCACGGCCTAAAAGTCAGAAGATGAATGGCTATCAATAAGATACAAGCTATTTGTTGTCTTGTGTAATAAATGCCCCTGGGTCGATATAAAACAATCGTTTCCAGCTTGAAGGTAGCTGAGGATCATACTTCCATAGTCGAGGTAAAAGTGTACTAATGGAATAATGTAAGTGTGCAGGCTTACCCTTGGCATTACCTGTAGTACCGACAGCACCCATTGGCTGGCCTGATTTAACAAACGATAAACTGGCCACATCGCGTTGTTGTAAATGCGCATAATAATGGAAATGCCAATTAGCACTAAGTGCATAAACAACCTGTCCACCTCTACCGTATGTTCCGCTATATAGAACAAAACTATCGGTGCTGGCGATAACAGGAGTTCCCTCATCTGCAAATATATCAATACCTTTATGAGTTCCTGAAGATCCCCAAGGATAGTACCAAAAAGATTTAGCATTCCAGCTCGATGGAGAAGCACCTACAACAGGGTTAAGGTGTTGCTCCTGCGGAATAAAGCCCAATAGGTAAACGAAGGTGAAGATAAAAAAAGTAATTTTTATTTTTTTGGTAATCATTTACTCATAATAATAGAGTTAAATGCAGTGCTGGTAGAGGGGATGTGACAAAATTAAGAAGAAATCATGCAGAAAATGTGCAAACGCTAAAAGACCCAGCATGAAAGTGCAATGGGAGTAGGGGCAGGGCTGCTCAATGCTAGTATTTTTGGTACAATAATATTATTGAATCTCATATGATGGGTAGGTCGGGTAAGGAACGCCACCCGACAAGATGTTGAATTAAGTCTATTTGTCGGATGGCGCTATCGCTTATCCGACCTACGAAAATGCAATTCGGCTATTTATTGTGTGAAAAATATAGCATTGAACAGCCCTGGGGGTATCTGTAGGTCGAGTTTATTGCCGTTTACTCGTGTACTCTAAAATGAACTCACTATATTCAGGCACACTGCGTTTTAATTGCCCCTCTAGCCAAATATGATCCTCGTTGGACTTTTTTGTTACCCAATATTCAATAAACGCCATTAATCTAGCCTGGCGTAAAGTTTTTGTGGAGTCATTAGTACTGGATGAATAACAAGGGGGTGTTTCTTGGAGAATATTTGCACCTTCAATATGCATACTTCCCTTGCCTGTGAGTAACCAATGGGCATCAATTTTGAACTCCTCAACAATTTTTGCAAGGAACTCTCCAGGTGCTCGCTGTTTATTATATTCAACTGATTTAACTCTATTTTCTTTTTCTTGTAATCTGTTAGAAAAACCATAATGGGTTAAACCATAGTGCTCTCTTATTCGCCTAACTCGCTTTCCAATTGACACGTAACAGTTATCCGTTTTTTATATTGATGAATGAAAATAATTTGCGTAATATATCCATTATGAGCTGGAGCGACTCATATTGATTCACTTTACCAAAAAGGCAGAGAAATGGCTAATAAGCTTAAGCAAAAAAAACAAAATCGTTACCAAACAACTGTTCGTATTGACAAGTATGAAGAGTTAAAACAAATCGCAACGGACAAAAAATGGTCATTCAATACCGCTCTCAATGATGCTATTGAGTTTTACCTAAAGTCAAAAAAAGGCTCATAACATCGAGATTACTATTTCGACGTATATGTAGTTTTGGTATAAACAATGACGCATTCAACTTCTCTCAAAGATCATGATCTTCTAAAAAAATGCTCTGGAAATTTAATTATTTCTTGTGATACAAACACTCCATCCGAATGGGCAATGCCTGATAGTAAACTTGAAAAAGCGCTATTTCGTATTCACGTTACCAAAAAACTAATTGAGTTTTTTGAACTAGCCGAAAGGGGTAAAGAAAAAGCAGTGAGTGAGCTACTGAACCCCTATGAAAGGGGGTTGGAAAGTGCAATAAATGATTTAGGGCAGCTATACGAACACCCAGAATATGCACAGGGTTATCAAGATTATTTAGATTTAATGGCTGAGGTTGAAGATTAATAAAACCCATTTAGATTAGATGCAAAGCCGTGATCGAGCAATGACTTGCAGTCAGTAAGTCTATATAATCATCCCAGTTCTTATTTGCGTCTGTAGCTCACTTGGATAGAGTACAACCCTCCGAAGGTTGGGGTAGCTGGTTCGAATCCAGCCAGACGCGCCATTTTCTCTATCGGTTACTCCCAAAACATCTGTATAAGCGCAAGCCTCGATTACAAAAGTCTCAAATAAAGCTGTGCCCAAACAGAATAAGTACCTTTCTTGATGTCATACGTTTCTCCAGCTTGATATATGAAAAAGTATTGAAATATAATATTTACGGGGCTCCGATCAGAATAAATCAGAGGCTCTTGTAATTTCAAATAAACTGGTCTTGAGAGACTAATAGAGACCTTTGCACGAAAGATATGACGGATAAAAATGGCTTGAATTTCCTCTATTTCTGCTAAAACTTCGACCAATAGCTCGGCTATTACCCTCTTTTTTAGCAAAAATAGAGAAAATTACGCTCATTTTTCTCTCGCCATCCTTTCATGCAAAGGTCTCTAATAATAAAATTTCCAAATTAACTAAGTAGGAGTTATTAATAATGATAATAAAATCACTACGTTTTACTTTTTTCATAGGTTTTCTTTTGACCCTTGGTATGATGGCTACAGCACTTTTCATGCAGTATTTTATGAAATTAGAGCCATGTCCTTTGTGTATTGCGCAGCGGGTAGTTGTGATTGCTCTAGGCATAGTTTTTCTGATTGCTTTTTTACATAACTCGAAGTCTTGGGGAGTACGGGTTTATGGTTTGATATTGTCACTATTGAGTCTACTTGCTTATGTTGTTGCGGGTAGACATACTTGGTTGCAGCACTTGCCTGAAGATCGAATTCCTGAGTGTGGTCCTGGTCTTGAATTCTGGATGAATCATTTACCAGCCATTGATGTTGTGCAGAAAGTATTTCAAGGTTCGGGAGAGTGTGCCACTGTGGTATTTAGCTTTTTAGGCTTGAGTATTCCTGAATGGAGTTTGATTGCATTTATCCCCTTTTTAGTTTTTAGTCTCAAAGTGTTGATTACAGGACGATAAGGTTCTGCAATCTATAGCAATACCAAGCGAGTTGCTTTTTTGATCCGTGATCTTTTTCCTTAAGCCATAAATAATGAATACAAGTCGTAGAAAATTTATCAAAGGCTCTTGTCTTATAGCAGCAACTGGAATGATGGGTCTACCCTCACTAGCACTAGGTGCAAGCAAAAAAGTAGTGATTGTCGGTGGGGGTACAGCGGGCGCAACAGCAGCAAGGTATTTGCATATGACGGATGCAAGTATTGACATCACTATCATTGAAGTGAATAAAGACTATTACACCTGTTATCTAAGTAATGAGGTATTAAGTGGGGCTCGTACCCTCAATACACTTAAGCATGGATATTCAGCCATCGTTAGTGGTGGTATTAAGGTGGTACATGACTATGTGACGGGTATTGATACAAGCGCTAAGAAAGTCACTACTAGAGGTGGTGCGACGTTTGATTATGACCGTTGTATTGTCGCCCCAGGTATTAGTTTTAAGTGGGATGCTATTGAGGGTTACGATGCAGAGGTAGCTGAGAAAGTCCCCCATGCTTGGAAAGCCGGTACGCAGACGATTACCTTGCGTGAACAATTAATGAGTATGAACGATGGTGGCACGGTGGTTATCGCTGCGCCACCTAACCCTTTCCGTTGTCCTCCTGGGCCTCTTGAGCGTGTTAGCCAAATTTGTATGTATTTAAAGAAGGAAAAGCCTAAGTCAAAAGTGATTTATGTCGATCCTAAAAAGAAGTTCTCAAAATACAGCTTATTTATACAAGGTTGGGAGAAGTTCTATGATTTTGGTACCGACAACTCAATGATTGATTACATCAAAGAAGACGGCATAGCTAAGCTTGATGCAGGTGCAATGAGTATCACAACTGCCTCTGGTAACACGATTAAAGGTGATGTCATCAATGTTATACCTGCCCAAATGGCTGGCAAGATGGCCTTAGAAGCAGGTTTAACCAATGATAAAGGCTGGTGCCCTATTGATTTGGGTACGTTCGAATCTAAGATTCACAAAGATATCCATATTATTGGTGACGCTAGTATAGCCAAAGGCATGCCTAAGTCGGGTTATGCCGCGAACTCACAAGCAAAAGTGTGTGCTACTGCTGTAGCAGCGATGCTAAATGGTAAAGAGCCTGGTACACCTTCCTACGTGAATACATGTTACTCAGTGATTGCAAAAGACTGGGGTATTTCGGTTGCAGCGGTTTACCGCCTTGCAGAAGATCGCTCTAAGATCATTAAAATAGCTGGTGGTTTAACACCAATGGATGCATCTGCTGAAACTCACAGGCGTGAAGTAGCTAATGCTTATAGTTGGTTGAATAATATTACTGCTGATGTATTTGGCGGTGGATAGCCATCTCTATTTTAGAGATGGCGTTGATTATATGGATTAAAAAGGTACTGTTTTCAGAGTCTTATTAAAGTGTAGCATTGAACCCCGTTATTGGAGGTGAGGGCTATAACAACGGTGCAATAAACTCATTAAAGTCTTCGTCTTCTAAACCGCCACGATGGATATAAACAATAGTTCCTTCCTTATTAATAACGACAGTATAGGGAACAATTTGCTGATCATTACCAAACTTCTCTAATAAAGGTCCCGCTTCTGCTTGTGCTATCACCATGGTTGGATAATTCATTTCTAAAGAACGTTCTACATTTTTAAGTTTATTGGCATCATCCAAGCCTACGCCTACAATTTGTAACCCTTTGTCTGAATAGGTATTTTGATAACGGACAAAGCGAGGGATCTCAAACTGACAGGGAGCACACCAGCTAGCCCAGAAGTTAAGCATAATCACTTTGCCTTTCCAGTCACTTAAGGTGCGTAAATCACCTTTAGTATCAGGTAGTTCAAAGGCTTTCATTTTCCAAATATTGTTAGTCTTTTCAGGAAGTCGAAGGGTGGCTGTTTTAGGTACTTCAGCGGGTGCTTCTTCTTTAGCCGTGCTCTCAATTTTTGTTGTATCTGTACTCGCGTTATCGGTGCTAGCATGCTGGTTAGAATAAAAATAAGTACCGAGAGTGCCCAGTCCGATTAAACCAATAACTAAGAGGAGGGCTTTCATTATTCCACTATTCACTTCTTTTAGCCTCTTTGATAACCGGTTTTGCTTTTGTTTCAGGAGAGCCGAGTAATTTCCAGTCCACTTTGTATTTTTTCTGCAATTCTTCCAGATAGGTATGCATTTTCTCGTTAATGACTAACTGGCGCACTTTATCTTTCATGCCTGCAAAACGACGAACACCACCAGGACGGCGGTCAAGAATAGTAGCAATAATATAGCCTTTTTTAGTCTTGATAATGTCACTAATTTTTCCATCATCTAGGTCTTTAATGGCATTCTCTATAACGGGGTTGCCTGAGCGTTCCCTAACCCAACCCATATCACCACGATGTTCACGACCATAAGGATCAATACTGATTTCTCCAGCAATCTTAAACAGGCTTTCACCTTGCTTAATACGTGCCATAACATCAATCGCTTCTTCTTCCGTTTTTAACACGACCATGCCGATGTGCCAGCGCTGTGGAATAAAAGAGGCTTCTGGATGAGCTTTGTAATAGGCTTTTAAGGTGTCTTCATTACCCGCCCATTCTTCCTGTTTCTTTTCAAGAAATAGTGCAGGTAGACGTTCTTTTATATAACCATCTACTTTGGGATCGACATCCACCCCTTCATCTTCTGCAGCTTTAGCTACCACTAAAAGCTCTGCTAGCTCATAGATCTTTTCTAGCAGTTGGTCTTTAGTTTTGATGCTGTCGGCTTTACTCACATCGTAGACGTCAGAAATAGAAACCTTTATACCGCTATCGCCTTCTAATACAACGGTATCAGGTTTGGCATCTATAGCTACTTTTGCTTCATGCAGAGTGACATGATATCTGTCGCGT
The DNA here is from genome assembly GCA_026991755.1 of Thiotrichaceae bacterium. Classification (GTDB taxonomy): domain Bacteria; phylum Pseudomonadota; class Gammaproteobacteria; order Thiotrichales; family Thiotrichaceae; genus HyVt-477. The sequence continues at coordinate 82,665 of JALXAX010000012.1, forward strand.
AGGCTTTTTATAGTGAGCTTATATAAGCCGCTGTACTGGGTGGTAATGTAGTTTGATGTTGCCGCAGCCAGTGCATCACGATCACTACCGTATTCTTTTTTGAACTCAGCCTGTTTGTCTTCGGGTATCTTTATTCGGTTACGCAAGCTATCCATATAATAACGATAGAGTAGACCTTTTTTAAAGTTATCTAGTTCTTTTATGAAAGCTTTGTCATTAGATAATGTCGATGATTCTGCCTCAAGACTGAGTAACCTAGAGGTTACTAATCGCTTGAGAATATTACCGCGAAGCGAACCCTGTTCTTTTTCACTCATGGTATTAAATTGAGTATAAAACGGTGAGCTTCTTAATGCCTCTTCAAGATCAGTATCCGTTACCGTGAGACGGTCAATGCTGACTAACACATCATTTGTTTTAGTCGTGGGCTGTTGCACGGATGCATGCGCTATTGAGAGAGGTACTGCCAGTGAGGTTGCTATTGCGATAGGTAATATAAGGTTTGATAGTGAATTCTTCATGTTGTTTTTAACCGTTCTAGGGGAAACATTGATAAAAGCAGTCTTATTCAAAACTTCTTTTATCAAGATTGCCAAATTATTAAGGGGTTGATTTACTTTGCATTACATACTGACATAGTGTGATGCGCAAAAAGAGGGGAGCCGAAGCTCCCCCCACTACACTAAGTGCTTAGCACTTATTCTCCGTCTTCATCATCTGGTATTTTACCACCAAGATCAGGGGCAGACTCATGCATCCAGGAAACCGCAGCATCGTAATCATTTACTACTGATTTTCCATCAAACATGTATTCCTCATCGTCAGCTTTGACTAAGAACGGTACACCGCTCTCATTCACTTCATGACAAGCTGCACACTTGATTGGGCCGTGTGATCCATCAGGATTATACATAGCTGCTTGCTTATAAGCCGTGCTATCTGTTCCAGGGTCTACAGGGTAAAGACCATGAATAGACTGGTGACATGCTTGACAAGCTAAACCTGCGTGACCTTTTGAGTAACGGTTTAAGCTGTACTTGCCTGGCTGGTTGATGGGGAAGGCAGCTCCGCCTTGACCTTCAACGTACGGTGCCGCATGACAGTTTGCACAATGTGGCTCACCTGCTGACAACCAGTATTCCTTACCATGCGTTGCCGCACTATAGGGAACCGCTGTTGAGCCAGTTGCACCCTTAGGTAAGTCCTTTGAAGCAACCTTGGTCATAGGGTTAGCTGAAAGAATACTAACGTTTACATCACCGTCTGCATCTTTAGAAACCATTGGGCCGTCACCTTTAAGAGCGATTACCGCGATATCAGGTGTCATGTGATCAGGGTTCCAGAAATCAAGTACATGTGATTTCTTTACATCCGCTTCACCTTTGCTATTCAGCACAATTTTAGGATCAAGGTAAGTATCTGCCAACTCCTGGACATCTTTCATACCCAATGCTTTAGCAATCTCTTCTAGAGATTTGTTTCTAAGCGTTTCACCTTCTTGTTTGAATGCTTGAGTGATGTTGTCACGTTGGTATAGCTCACGAGTGATTTGGCTATGACAGTTTGTACACCATAATCCTTTACCACCTTTATCGTTGCCGATTTTAGCTACGTTATCCTGCAACCACGTTCCAATCGCATTAAGATGTTCTTTTGTCTCAACCCCGTCTTTATCTTTGTTACGGTTAGAGTGAACATCACGACCAGCAAAACAACCTTTTGCATCACGGTTATCACCATCAGCAAATGCATTTTTACCATCATCGGTAATCAGGATTCCATCCAATCCACCGTCTTGACGATGTGATGGGTGACATGCCTGACAAGCACCTGAACGACCTTGCGAATCAGGTAAAGGTGCTTTTTGTAGATGAGCAAAGTGCAATGCCTGTGTTAAAGGTTGGATAGGCTTTTCTTTGCCATCTTTTCCTTTATGCATTTTAGATTGCAATACGCCGATAACGTTATCCGCATGACATTTCTGACATAAAACAGGGTCACGACCAATACGGTTACTGACTTCACGGCCATCTGGCTTGTAGTTCTTCAAGAAGTCCGTGCCGTTGTGATCATCATGCATTTCCAAAACAGAAACAGAAGTTGCTTTTAGGTTAGCTATCCAATCTGATGCACCTAATGACTTCCAGAAAGCTTTTTCCTGCTTGTACAGGTTAAACTTTTTGCCGTTAGCTGTTTCATTTGAATGACACTTTGAACAAGCTGGAGCGTCGATAGGGTTGGTACCTACGAAACGTACTGGCTCACCTGTGTGACTATCCAATATGGGTTTTCCATCTTCAGCATCTACTAATGCTACCCAGTTTTCCTGGAAAGGACGAATATCACTCTCAACTAAAGTCAAAGGACTCTTTGCCAAGGTTTCATCGTTAAACGGAGTCAGTGGAAGACCTAGTGCATCCCAGATTCCTGGGTTAGTTAGCAAGATGGGGACATTATCCAATACAGGAGATTTGGTGAAAACCTGTGTTCCATGTTCACCGGTGTAATGAAGGTGACCATCGCGCATAGGGCTAGGAACTGCTGCACCAGCAGGGCCATTGTCCATGGGTACGGGTATTTGCAAACCAACATACTTCTTGTCTGCGTCTTTGCTGCCACCTGTAGGATTAGTGCCTTTTAGATCTTTATAGACATATAAATGTGTCCAATAAGCATTGGCCACATTTTCATTAGCGGTATATTTACCATCACCATTAACATCGTAAGGAACGCTCCAATAAGCTAATTTTGCGCCTTCAGAGTAGGTATTGTTTACAAAGCCATAAGAGAGTTTCATGCGTTTCTTGCCATCGACAACAACATCATGCTCCTTCTCATCGGACTCTAACAATTCTGGATACTTCTTTTTCCCCGTAGCAGTCTTAATAACTTGCGACTGAACGGAATTATACGGTGGTAGCACACAGCAATATGTAAAATCAAAGCCCGTACAATGCATACCCAACTCATAGTTGATGGTTATGTTGTAGTCGTTCTTTGGTTTAGTTTTATCTATTGATTTCGCTTCTGTTGCATCTGTTTTTGCATCATCTGCGAATAGAGGTTGCTGTACTGCCAGAGTCACCGCACTAATAGCAACGCCTAACGCTGCCAATGCAAATGTTTTTCTGGTCATACTTTTAGCTCCTAACTTGGGTGGTTATGTGTAGCGCCGATACACATGTTTCTAATAAATGCCTAAAAATAAAGTGATGTAGATATCAAAGAAGAATTTTAGACGCTAAAACCATATCAAATGGATTGACTTATATCAATTAAATTAAAGGGGTAATTAAAAATACCTTAAAAAAAAAGAGTTAAACTAATGTAAGTTAGTTTAACTCTTAAGTGATATTTGTTATTTGATCAAATATTCTATAATTTGTTGTTTCTGCTGATCATCAAGTTTTTTGAATTTTTTTGCCATTTTTTTCGGCATTTCACGGCTTCCATCATCAAAATGAGAGAACTGTTTTACTAAATAATTTTTCGGTTGTCCTGCAATAATCCCAGCATCATCCTCTGGATCTGTACCTCCATCGGCATGACATTTCTCACATTTTTTATCAAATAGCCCCGCACCGACTTCAGCCATTGTTTCTGAGGCACTTTGGTTATATCGAGTGTAAGTTTTATTTGCATAGTACTCACTCAATGCTAAAAGCTGTTCATCGCTCAAATCAGCCGTTAGCTTATTCATATCAGTGATTTCATTATCTGCATTCTGATATTCATCACCTTTACGGTCTCCTCCCTTAAAAGCGACTAGAGCATCATGCAAATACACGGATGATGCACCAGAGATACTTGGGATTTCTGCTTCATGACTGTTACCGTCCTTGCCATGGCAGGTGTTACAACTATTAACCACGTCAGTGAGTGCGCCAGCATCGGTCGCATCAGTACTTTGTATGCTTGGAGCTAATGGTGTCGCAGGAGGCTTAGGGGCGGCAGGTTTTGCTGTCTCTGTTTGTTTTGCAACAGGAGTGACTGGGGCGATTGCTACTTTCTCGCTATCAGGCTGTTGTTGTGTACTTGTTTCTTCTTCTGGCTCATCAGGCTCTTCATGGGCTACCCCTTTGTGACAATCAATACAGGTTTTCCCTTCTTTTTTGGCACGTTGATGTTTTTTAGAGGCCGACTTGTCTTGTTCTGAAAACATCATCGCATCCCAGCTATGACAACTACGACATTCACGTGAGTCCGTCTTCTTCATCTTGTCCCAAACTCTGCTTGCCATTTCCCAGCGATGTGCCTCAAATTTTTCGGGTGTATCAATGGTGCCAAGAATTTCATGATAGACATCTTTCGCCGCCATGATTTTAGCCATTACTTTGGGTATTGTCGATTTGGGTACATGGCAATCTGCACAAGTAGCACGTACACCTGCGTGGTTTTTATAGTGAGGAGATTCTTTATATTCTGTGAAATTCTGTTGCATGGTATGACAAGAAGTACAAAACTCAACAGTATTAGTTGCTTTAAAAAAACTATTCATCCCTGCAAAAGATAAAAAGCCAAAAATAAAAACGCCCAGCAAACCCCACTTTCCCATAACTCCTCCTAAAAATAAAACTTATCTGACTTATATCAATCAAACAAGTTTACACCATTAATTAATGATTGTAGAGGGCTTGCATGACATTGATATTTACGATTATCTTTAATTAAATTTGATAATGAAGTTTTATCAATATCATCGAGTAGAGGGCAATCTGAGCAGTTACGAATTACGCTGAGTAGTTACGAATGTACAAGCGTTGCGTTTCTTGTTTTCCCTAAAGAGGGGATATGTTTCTAAAGGAGTCTCTGATTAACTTTGATCAGAATTTCTGGCAGATTCTAGCCTCAGAAAACGAACCATGAGTTGATCAGAGGTTCCTAAAGAGGAGCTATATAGCTTATCCTACACACCAGGCAGTAGGCCGCCGCATACCTGAAAGTTGGATGCCTTGTTGCATATAACCATTAGGGAAAAGCTTAAATAAGTATTTCTTAGCTTCTTTTTTATCCATGCCGTTCTCTACCAAGAAATGTGTCGCTTCACGTACATCAGGTGTGACCTGATGCTCCTCGTGATATTCACGAATAAAATATAAAATGGGGAAGTGCTCGTCCGTAAAGGTAAGCCCCTTCCATTCGCTAGCCATCTTACGTGCTAGGTCTTCGTTCCAGTCGTCTTTATTTAATAAATAACCGTCAGGGCAACGCTCTACAGATAATTCGATAGGGTTTCTCATGCTCATCTTTCTGTAATCCAGCTTCAAAGAAAAGAAGTATCATATAGGATTGAAAATCTTTTTTGAATATCACCTATGGTAGGTCTTGACCTCTGTTTTGATGATATGGCTATAAAATGAAGGATTCAGTAGAAGTAGGTTTAGTCTCTTGAGGTTGATCTGAACCCATGTGGCTTCTGTTTATCTGTGGCTTTTATCTGTATCGTTATGTTCTGATGTTTTTGATTCTTGATAAGGTAGTTTAGTATGTCCATAACGCACGATTAATACCGAAAGAGTGAGTAAAAGGATAGTGATGGCTACTTCGAATAACTGCCATTGGGCAAAGGATTTGGAATCTAGAATGATGTATCTCGCTAAAGCGACAATAGCGATATAGATAGGGTATCGAATGGGTAGACGATGTTGTTCGTAATAGATTTTCACCATCGCAATAATTTCGAGATAAATGAATAACAGTAGCAAGTCTTTTAAATCAACGTTCATCTTGTTGATCATGACCATCAGCTCTTGTCCCACAGCAATAATAGTTGCGATGATAATAAGTAGCAGACCTACTTGTTCGATGGCATGGAGTACTTTATTAACCGTTCTATTTTTATTCATTGATTATTATCCAATAGTTAATTAAGGAAGCTGAATAAGTTATAACTCGTTTTTCGGAGGCTATAACCCGTCAGCTTTTCGCTATAAAGTAACCAATAGCCACGGCTATTGCTAATCTTTCTATCAAAAAACTAATAAATTCTCTTTGCTGACGCTTTTAAGTTTCGCTAAAGCTCAAGTTAAGTCACAGAAATTCTGATCAGATTTAAATAAGAGCTTCCTCAAGGTGACTTGAATAGCAATTAGTTATCATGAGACCTTTTACAGGAAAGATATGATGGATATAGCAAACTTAATAATAGAGTTGAGCCTTTAACCTGAATCAGTGATTTCACTACGGCATAGGGAATAAGATGAGACCTTTGCACGAAAGATATGACGGATAAAAATGGCTTGAATTTCCTCTATTTCTGCTAAAAATTCGGCCAATAGCTCGGCTATTACCCTCTTTTTTAGCAAAAATAGAGAAAATTACGCTCAT
>JALXAX010000013.1 GCA_026991755.1 Thiotrichaceae bacterium
TTTAAGAATTGCTTCTTTGCGTTCTTGTGAATAAGCCATACTTTGATCCTATCCGCCCCTCTGATTTATGAAATTTTAGGGGTGACAACTAGCCTGACATAGGGGGCTAGCATGTAATTATAATCTTGATCAGGGGGATTATCATAATAGTAATCGAAGCCATAGTGCTCTTTAGGCGTTGACTTATCCTTAGTTAAAACAAACCCAATCACTTGCCCATACCCTAATTGTATTCTCTTTAGAGCATTAACTAATAAGGTTCTTTTAGTTTCATTACTGGCAACAACAAACAAGGTAGCGATAGAACGATTTGCCAGTATTAAAGCATCTGCTAACCCCATAACAGGAGGAGAGTCAATAATAATGAAATCAAAATGATCCATTGCATAGTCTAAAAGAGTAATAAACCTATTGTTGGCTAAGAGCTTAGCCGGATTGAATGTAGATCGCTTCTCCAAAAGGACCGATAAATTATCACAAGCAGACTTTTTTGTAAGTTCTTCAACAGTAGAGTGTCCTTGTAGATAGTCCGATAGTGATTTGAAATTTTCATTTTCAAAAGCACTAAAGTATTTATATAAAGAAGGTTTCCTCAAATCAGCATCAATTAACAAGACTTTGCTTTCATTTTGTGCAAAGGTTTTCGCTAGTTGTAATGCAGTTATAGATTTCCCCTCACCCGGCTGGGTACTAGTTATATGAATGATACGAGGAATGTCATCCGTTAAGTATTCAAGATTAGCTGTTAAAGATTGGAATGCTTCTATTTCTAATGATGATGTCTTGTCGTATTTTTGATCTTGAAAGTTTACTTTGTTTTGATTATGAGGAATATTTCCTAGTATAGGTAATATTGTTAATTGCTCTAACTCCTTAGTAGTTTTTATACGATCATCAAAGTACTCTCTAGTAAATGCAAATATAATTCCTAAGAATATTCCTAACAAAGATCCTAAAGCAAGTTGACGCATAAAGCTTGCTGAAAAGGGAGCATAAGGAACAAAAGCCTCATCAATGATGCTAATAGCACTATCGGTTATACCATTAGCAATACTAATTTCTTTCATATGCTCAAGGAGCTGATCATATATTTTCCTATTCGTTTCAACCTCTCTAAGCAACGAACTATAACCTACTGTTTTTTCTTTTGATTTCAACAGTGCATTCTTTTGTGCATTCAATGTTTTATATAGCATTTTCTCATTTTCTAGTGCCGCAAGATAATGAGCTTCTAATGAATTAATGATATTCTCATTCAGAGTAATTGTTTCTGATTGCAACTGCTTATCAAGGTTATCAATTTGTTTCTCTAACTCTACCATAGACGGGAAATTTGATTTAAATACCTGTAAATCCTTTTGATATTGAGTTTTCTAATTTGCTTTTCTGTTGTTTTAAACCTTGTAGTACTACACTGTTATTCATACTTTTATCATGAGATAACTGCTTTCTTTGAAGGTATGCACTCTTGGCATTAATCACTTCTTTTTTTGCTGCAATGTAGGCTTTATTCAGAATATTCACAGAGTCAGATACAAGTAATTTATCTGAGCTTTCATGGAACACTTTTTTCTCTCTTGAATAAGATACTAATTTTACTTCTGACTGTTCCAGACTGGCTTTTGCTAGTAATAATTGTTCCTCAAAATACTTCAGGGCTTTTTCACTTTGCTGTTGCTTTTTCTCAACACCCATCAAAATAAACTCTTCCACTAATGTATTCAACACAGTGGCAGCATACTCAGGATCAATTGAGGTAAAGTGAACTTTAACAATCGTATGACCATTTTTCTTTGATTTATTGGAATCAATAGAAATATTCTGTATAAGACTCAACACTTCGGGTCGATTGCCTTCTTTAGCTGTCATTTTTTTACTAACCCCATGAGTAAGGAAGGAGGTAATGTTATCAACGTTAGAAGTAAAGAAATGCTGTATCGAGGAGAGTGAGAATAAACTATTGTTTTTCTGTATGCTCGCGGGTAAGGAAGCTGGTAATTTCGCTAGAACACGTTTAGCAAGAGCTTGACTTTTTAATAACTCAAGTTGAGCGTTAAAGAAAAGAAGGCCTGGTAGGCTACCTTCTTCAATAGCATTATCAAAATGAGCTAACTTATCCCCTTCCATCATAATTTTTATAGTCGATGAGGCACGGTAGGTGGGGAGGTGTGATAGGGACGATAGCAACGAAGCAACTAATACCAAAACAGCCACTAAAACAATCAACCCTTTACGTTTAACTAAAATGGATACTAATTGTCCTATGTCAATATCACTCTCATCTAAACCAGATGGGAAGGAGTGCTGGTTATCTATCTGGTCGCTTTCAAAAGTTTCATCAAGCTGTGTATTGATAATCTTGCCTATACGCTCATTTGCCATCTGTCTTGTTCTCATTTCATGTATGTATAGCTTTTTCAAACCAGCCCTTATTCATTGATTTGAATACATATCTTAAATTGACATACTGGCATCAAAGAATTGATGGGCGATTATACGGAAAATGAACAAAATGTAAGCGCTATGGGTAAAATTTGATCTATACATAGCCCTCAGAAGCCCTGATTTAAGTAAAGGCTCCTTTACTTCTTTGCCTTATTACGAATATATTCAAGAATCTCACCTTTAGCTTCACTCATCACTGAGCCACGATCTAGGCTATCCAATATTTCTTGTACCACAAACTTTGGCCCTGCATCGCCCCAAGACTTCCCTTTTGATAAATAACTTTCTGCTACTTGACCAATGACCAGCGTACTGTAATAGGCAATAGCACCTTGAGCGGCAGCGGTAATTAAGGTAGAAAGCCCGCCTGTACCGAGCTTTAAAGCAGATGAAACAAAGTGAGTAGCCCAGACTGTTCCATATAAAACCAGCATTTGAGCGGCTATTGTTTTGATTAGCCCCCCTGCTTCAGATTTAGTCATCGGCAGTCCGTAGATTTTAGACAAGTGAATAATCATGCCGACATCTACGGTAGCAGCGGCTACTAAATCAGCAATAGGTAATGGATTGACAGCCACAGCAACGCCTTTACCAATGCAGTACATATGAATGGTTTTTTCGGCAACTTCACGACGAGCTTCTAAAATAGACAGCCCTACTTTCTCACTCAAATTACCTGCAAATAAAGTCGCATTCAGTGCGCTTAGTGTTTTACCTTCTGCTTCGATAATATCCCAGGCACGAGATTTCAGGTTGACAATATCAACCGGTCGCTGCCTAACGGTTTCATTCTCTGAACCATCTTCATCAATATAAACAACTGTCTGTTTAGCAGGTTGAGCAGCGGTAAAGACAATGTTCTCTGCACTGATCAAACCCTTTACACGGTCTCGGATGATTTTGCGTAGTTGTAGTTGCTCTTCTTCTGAATACTGGTCTGACTTATTCACCACCAGCAAAATGGGACGTTTATCTTCAGCAATAATTTTCAGTGCTTCCATTTCCACATCAGTCAGATCGCTATCTATGACGAAGAGTAGCAAGTCCGCACGGCTAGCCACATCGTGCGCCATTTGCTCCCGTTCTTCGCCTTCAATTTCGTTGATACCAGGTGTATCAAGCAAGAAAACGCCACCGTCTTGATATTCTTCCCACGCTTGCATACCTACGGTTTTAGTTTCACCGTGCAGAATGCTGGTACTGAAGACTTCTTTGCCCAGTAGCGCATTTAACACCGAAGATTTACCCACACACACTCGACCAAATACGGCAATATGTACATGCCCATGTTCCAACTTATCGAGCATGGTTTTAATTTCTTGGTATTCACTCTTTAGTGTGTTGCGAATGCTATCAGGCACTCGCGTATCGTCGAGCAATTTGGCTAGACTTTCACGCGCTAGTTCTAAATGTGTGTCACCTTTACTTACTTTGCCTTCAGGTGATTCTTGATCAGCTTGGTCGTTATTGTTTTTCTTTTTTGCTGTCGAGAACCAGTCTGGCAAAGAGCTTTGCACGCGATTCCATATTTTCACCCAGCATCTCCTTAAAGGTTAATGAGGCAGGAGCCGCTTTTAACTTACCGCGTTGCTCCAATGTTTTAATGATAGCTCGCCCTAGTGCATCAAAAATAATGCCATAAGCCACAGCATGTACCAGCCCGCCTGTAACCGTACCGATACCAGGGAAAGCCTTGAGTCCATTGCCCGCTACCGCCATGAGTAACGGTACGCTCTTTTTCATATACCCTTGGCTAAAGTTGATAAAGTTATCAATATCCAGCTGGCGAGCAGGCACACCGTAAAGCTTGCAGATGTCTTTTACCATCATAGAGCCTAGCACTCCCTGAATCACTAGGTCTGTACCTGGGCTAATAGAAGCCATTGCGCCTAACACCGCTTTGCGGGTTGAGCTTTTGACAATAGATAGCGCTTTGGCGTGCTGAAATTCTGTCATGGCATAGTCGAGCTTTTGTTTAACGAGCACGAAAACACTAGCGTCACGCAAGGTTTCTAGAATGTCAGCTTGCGCATCAATCTCGTCTTGTAAGAGTGATGTCAACTCATCGACATCTGCCTTACGGGGACGTAATACTACTTCTTCTTTTCCATTGGGGTATATTCTTACAATTTCTTCCATGCCACCTGATTGGGTAAAAGCTATCTTCACGTCGTCTTGCAAACGCTCATGAATACGTTGACGAATTTGCTCTCGGCTTTCGTCATTTAGCCTGTCGCTTTTATTGATGGCGATAAGCATCGGTTTACCGAAGCTTTTTAAGGTTTGAATATCCTCAAACTGGGTTCGTGTTAAATCAGTATCTGTCACGTAGATAACAATTTGCGCGCGCACGGCTTCATCTTGCACTAGCTCATCCAACGTGCCTGTTGCTTCGTTTCTGCCTGGTAAATCCGTCAAGATTAGCTTATCACCTGAGGAGCTTGTCCATGTATATTCTGTGATTTCTTGCGTAGAGCCGCCTTTGATATGCGTCTCGATTTTGGCATCAGGTAATACGGCTTTGATGATGGATGATTTACCCGTGCTGACATCACCAAATAAAGCGATATGAATGCTACCTGCGGCTTTGCGTTGTTCTAGTTCAACGAGTTCACCTCGCAGGGCATCCGTTTGCATTCCTGATTGTTCAGCATTATCCAGCTCTTTGAGAATGCTGTCTTTATCTACTCGTTCTTGTTTACTCAATACGCCCGTTGTTGGCTGAAATAGCTTATAGAGTGTAACTACTGCGACGAGGAGGATAAAGCCGATGGCTGCGATGTAACCATAAAAGATAACATCAGGTAGCGTTTGTAAGCGATCCCACACGTCTAACGCTGTACGAGTTGCAAAGAAGATAAACAGCAATAGCATGGAGGTGATGAGGATCACACCAATAGCTAGGAGTATTTTTAGTTTTTTACCTGCTTTTATCATTCGGTTTAACCTTATTACCTTGGTTGCCTTCTTCTTGAAGGTTGTTATTTTTGTCTTATTAAATGGGTTTAGTGGCTTTAATCCCCCTCAATCCCCCTTTATTAAGGGGGAAGCTAGAAGCTTCCTTCTGTTAGGGAAAATTCTCACTGGTTAGCTTTTATCTGTCGTTGTCGTACTGCCTCATACAAACACACACCTGTCGCTACCGATATATTTAAACTGGATATTTTGCCAGCCATAGGAAGGCTCAATAGCAAATCACAATGTTTTTCTGTCAACCTTCTGATACCTTTACCTTCGGCTCCCATCACTAAGGCCATGGGGCCTGTGAAATCTTGCTGGAATACATCACTCTTTGCCTTATCGCTCGTACCCATTATCCACACACCTGCATCTTTTAAACTCTCTAAAGTTCGTGCGAGGTTAGTCACCTGTACCAGTGGTACAAGCTCTGCTGCACCTGATGCGACTTTTCGTACAGTGGGGGTTATGCCTACCGAGTTATCTTTTGGAATAATAACGGCATGGACTCCCACTGCCTCAGAAGTACGCAAACAGGCACCTAAATTATGCGGGTCGGTCACACCATCAAGAATCAGTAATAATGGAGCTTCATCTAGCTTAGTCAACAAATCAAATAAATCATTTTCTGTATAAGCATCAGGTATTTGATACTCAGCAACAATATGCTGATGGCGGTTTGTTTTCGCCAGATTTTCTAGCTGTTTGGCATTCGCTTGATTGACTCGAACTCCTGATCTTTTAGCAATCGCCACCACATCAGCAAGACGTTTATTTGATGGTTGCAGGTCTGCCCAAAGTTGGATGATATTACTTGCATCGTTTTCTATAGCGGTTTGTACCGCATGGATGCCATGAATGGTGGTATGTGACATTTAGCTATAATCCTTGAGCATACTTATCAATATAATGAGCTTTGCACATGAGATTATAACTTCATACAGGAAGGATGTTTGTATTAAATGAATGGGGACTCAAAAACTTATGATTAGCAGTAGAATGTAGGAAATTAAAACGCTCACAATAAAGAATGTAAAATTGCTTTAGAAACAGCACCCGTTCTAGTAACAGAGTTAAGTTTTTTCTTAGCATTGTCGAGATGAAAACAAGCCGTTCTTTCAGATATATTTAAAATAACCGACATCTCCCAAGAGGTTTTACCTTCTGCGGCCCAACGTAGGCATTCTCTTTCACGCTGGGTAAGGGGGTTAATAAAAAAATTTTCTTTATCCTGACTATGCAAATCAAAAAGTGCTGCACCTAATAAATAGAGTGAATGTTGCGTCACTATAGAGTTTAAGCTGGAATGATCGAAACTTTCTGAAACAGTCCCTGTTAGTAGTCCAAATTCGCTGGCTACTCCATGATAAGGAAAGGTTATTCCTGAGGTGATACCAAACTCAGAAGCTTCATTAAACATTTTTTTATTAGTATCATCCAGACAAGATACGGAGTCTAACCATACTAAAGGCGTATTTTTAGAACGGCAATGGGCAACCGTGATGTCATGTTCAAAATAATTAGAGCGTTGATAGTGCTCTTGCCAGGCTTTAGGATAACTATTTAAAACGCGCAAGTCGGGAGTTGTATTAGAAATATTAAATAATGAGCTAGCAAAATAAAAGTTTTCCACCCCCAAGTTATTACAAAAGGTTTTTACTGAGCGAAGCAATTCTTTATTATCTTGTGCTTTTTCAATTATTTGCCTAATATTTGTTAATAAATCGGTCTGCATAAATACTTCTGTTGAGAATTACAATATCTAGAATAGACTATATATTAATCACTTTAAATGAGAATTTGTACGAATTATTACAAACAACCACAAAAACCATCAAATCTCACACGTGCCGTTTTCGTAAATAGCCATGATTGATTTCAGTTCATGATGAATATATTCTCGCTCATCTTCATGTAAATCGTTCAGTTCTGTCGGTATTTCACCTTGATCTAACAGGCTGATAACTTTGTTGACATCTTTACAACCACTTTGCCCTAAGCTTTCTAAAATATCATCCATCAAACGTTGTCTGTTATCAGTGATATCACTGGTTCCAAACCAAAAGTCCATCCCTTTATTAAGGAATTCATCATGCGTTAAATAATGCGTGCCATCACAAGAGAAGTTTAAGCCAATGAAACCATTGACCAGATTTAAAGACCCCGAGCGCAAATAAATAGTTTCATCAGCAAAACGTAGTGCTGAGAACTGCTTAAATATTTTCATAATCTCTTCTTTGGGAACAATTGATCTTTTCAAATAAGGACGACGCGGATATGCAAGGCAGATACTCATATCAGACAGCTCATCCATCGTAAGAATACGATATACAAAAGGATCATCTACTTGCCACACGGTTACACGGCTACTGGAGTAGTGAATCTGACAATGATATACACCGTGTTCTAACATCAGCTCTTCAAGAATCGCCATAACCCTTTCAAGCTGAACATCCATGGGGCTTTCTACCCTATGCTGTAAAAACAAGCTTCCTCTTATCGAAGGGTCTCCTTTTATTTGACGATGTTGACGTGGCTCTTCATAAATCTCATCAGCAGGAGGTAGCTCGCGTAAATCATAATCCACCCCAAGAAAACCTACGTGCTTGTCTTCAGCATTCCTAATCACTTGTATCGCCGTTATGGACGGACGTTTACGGTTTTTACTGATATAGGCTTCTGATAAATCAAAGTCCAAATCATCCACCTTATTCATTCCACTTGACGATATAAAAGAACTCATATAAGGACGCTGTGAACGATCTCTGCCTGCATCAACACTGTTCATTCCATCAACATAGACAGTGGCACTTATTTGTACGCCATCGGCATCCAGAACGTAGATATATTTACAATAAGGAATGAGTTTGAAGGCTTGCCGAAGGTAATCGTTTAACACAACAATATCATCTATTCGTGTGGATACTTCATAGGCAAAATTGGAGAGTGAGTTACCTAATAATTTTTTTAAGCCGTTACGCTGACGGCTGACTGATTCCTGGATAGAGGTAGGCATTATTATTCCCCGTAAGTTTTTAGTGACTATTTAGAAGTGTATTTATAGCAATATTCTATCACACAGAAAAACATAGAATGCGTTTACGGTAGGATAAGGAATCTGATTAACTCTGATCAGAATTTCTGTGAGATAGAGTTTGTCAGGTTTTTGCTAGAAAAGTTAGCAATAGCCGTTAGGGCAATCGCATTAAAATAATATCAACTATCAAGCACTTGACTTTTCTCTCCAAAAAGAACCTTTAGTAAGTAGGTTTTATCCCAGCCAGCCTTAAGTCGCTTTATTTTTATTCCGCGTTTTA
>JALXAX010000014.1 GCA_026991755.1 Thiotrichaceae bacterium
AATGGCTTGAATTTCCTCTATTTCTGCTAAAAATTCGGCCAATAGCTCGGCTATTACCCTCTTTTTTAGCAAAAATAGAGAAAATTACGCTCATTTTTCTCTCGCCATCCTTTCGTGCAAAGGTCTCATATTATCCACTACATGATAATAGTTATGTTTTTTAAACTCCACATTGATCTATTTCAATTTATTGTCATTAATACCGAATCTTTTTATTACTTATTTACTATGGTAGAGACATTACATGCAACGTCTCTACGGAAATTATTTAAGTGAAAGTCTATAATAGTGTTTCACCGCAAAATCTCCTTCTTAAGCTGATGCAAAGAGGTGGTCAACAGCGCTTCAAAATCCCAATTAGCAAAATTCTTCAATCTTTTACCGTATCGATAATGCCTGTAGTAGACAGCGCAGTATTCAGGATAGATAAGTACTGATCCCAAGCAGGCGACCAGCGCATAAAGAGAGCGCTTGCCACTACCAATCAAACAGAACTGCATACAGGCTTCATCTAAGGTGGTCGGCTTATAATCTAGCAGGACATGGTAAACATCATGGCTTTCGAACTTACTCATTAGCCGATAGTGGTGATGACTCAGAAAGCTGTGCAACGCTTGCCCCAGCGAATTAACAGGAAAGTATTGCAAATCTTCGGTACGAATCTGCCATTGGGGTCTGTGCTTACCAAAATAGCGACGATAGATAGGTTGCGTGACGGATACCATTTTCTTTAAAAAGTGTGATCTTCTAGTTGTATCATCAAAGTCAGTACTGGATATAGCAAGCGGTAGGTTCATCATAATAGCGCCAATTAGATAAGAGTAACGCTATTGTTAATTAGATAAATGCAATGCCTGTGCAGGAATATTTGAGGATTTTCACAGAATAAGTGCAGCTTTAAATTGGGTACCTCTATTCCTGCTTAATTCCTAGTTTAGAGACTAGTACTCCATCAACTTAGGTTTGATGGATACAGAGCAATCCAAAGCGTTCAAGACAAGGCTTGGGTTGCAGGCAATGGTTGTTCCCTTGGCAAGACCCATAACGCAGTATTGAGCGCTTTGGGTTGCTCCCTTCGGGCGAGCCAGGAAGCGGTTATCCGCGTTGTTACGCCTTTTGTGAAGGGAACAACCATTCCCTGCAAGACGCGCCTAGCGGCTAACCGCTTCCTGACTCGCTGTATCCATCAAACCTAACTTGTTGGAGTACTAGTTATTTTGCCCAAGGCTATT
This sequence comes from Thiotrichaceae bacterium, assembly GCA_026991755.1. Lineage (GTDB taxonomy): Bacteria > Pseudomonadota > Gammaproteobacteria > Thiotrichales > Thiotrichaceae > HyVt-477. The sequence continues at coordinate 1,233 of JALXAX010000014.1, forward strand.
TCGATGATTGAGAAGATAGATTCTGATACAAACCGTTACCATAATTTAGCAGTACATTTCGGCCAATAGCGTTATGCTTAGGCTATGAAACTCAGCACTCACCTCTTCTCACTGTTATTCCTACTCATAACCTCCTCTAGTTTCGCTGCCCCTCTCCATAAAGTAGACTTTTCAGCAGATGAACTTCAACAGTTCAGCGGGCATTATTCTAGTGTTTTTGGCTATATTCACGTACAGGCTAACGGTAACAAACTCACCACTTTTGCTGATGGAAAACGAATTTATTTGGTTAAGAAATCAGATGGAAAGATTTACCCTGTGTATAAACTTCTTGAAATATTTCCTTTAAAACTGGGAGATATTTCACTTTCTATTAAAGCGGTTGAGGGCAAACAAAGAGTCGTTTTGTATGAGAAAGGGGAGTCTCATTTAATTGCTGAGAAGTTTAATAACCGCCCTATCCCTAATTCATGGAAGCCATTATTAGGGCAATATCAAGCTGAAGTGGTTAAAGGAAAGTCCACTATCAAAACGGTTCATCTTAAACAAATCAATGGTGTTTTGCTTGCGAGCATTAACCACGGCACCACCCATTATCCACTCATTTCACTCTCTCCTACACACGTATCTCTCCCTGATACGGGTAACAAGAAAAGCTTAACTATCCAGATTGAGATTAAAAACAAAGACCTTTATCTCAAATATAAAGATAATGAGATTATTTTACGCAAACCCTCTTCATCAGCCACCTCCTAACGCTCCATGACATTAGAAACCACTCAAAATTACCACATTTTACTCATTGAAGATGATATCGAACTGGCCACGCTCACTTCGGATTATCTTCGTAAACATGGCTTTAGCATCACTCTGGAAACCGATGGCGGCAAAGCGGTAGCGCGTATTATCAACGAGCAAGCTGACTGCGTATTACTGGACATTATGCTACCGAATAAAGACGGCTTTGCCATTTGCAGAGAGGCACGAACCGCTTATAACGGTTTGATATTAATGCTAACGGCTCGTGATGAAGACATCGATCAGCTATTAGGTTTGGAGTTAGGCGCTGATGATTATGTCTGTAAACCTGTTCAACCAAGGCTACTGTTAGCACGTATTCATGCGCTCTTACGTCGGTCTTCTGTATCTGCATCAACCGAGCCAGCCGACCCTTCTGCATCCGACATGCGCTTTAACAATCTACACATTCAAGCGGGTTGCCGTACTGTTACCGCATTTGATCAGATGATAGACCTCACTACGGCTGAGTATGAGTTGCTTTATTTATTAGCCCAACATGCAGGACAAGTGCTGTCTCGTGATGATATTTTGCAGCATTTACGTGGGATTGGTTATGACGGTGCTGATCGGTCTATTGATTTGCGAATCTCCCGTTTACGCAAAAAACTTAATGATTCACAACGAATAAAAACGGTGCGTGGCAGTGGCTATTTATTTTCTAGTGACTCTTTTTCTAGCGCCCCCCAAACGGCTGAGAATAGCTAATGCGTATCTTTCTAAAGTTGTATCTACTGCTTGTGTTGCCGTTGGTGTTACTCGTGCTATTACCCGTAAACCCCATATCCATGGTGGGTAATTGGTGGTGGGAGCAAGCGGTGGAAAAGCAGTTTGGCGCGATTTACCCGTTAGTGATGGAAGAGCTGGAAGGCTTACCTCAACAGCAATGGCCGCAAAAGGTTGAGGACATTAGCAAGCATTTTGCCTATGGACTTATGCTAAAAAAGACCGCTAATAGCGAACTTGCCGAATCCGTATTAAAACGCATCGACAAGCAAGGCTATGCCCTGAGCCAAAAGGGTTCTGACTCTAAACTAGTGCATAAAGTGAAAGATTCTGATTATCTATTACTAATCAGCCTGGATAGCTATGAAACTGAATATCAAGAATTTGAAAAGGACACTCGTGGCTATCGTTACTTTCTCAATAAAATGACCAATAATAGCGATCATCCAGAGAAAGATTTTGAACGATTCAAAGCGTACTTTGGTGTGGAGCTTTCACTCATAAATGCGAGTGACTTTGAAACGCAACAGCCTGAGATGATGCAAACATTACGACTTCACGAATTACATTTTCGGCGCAGTGGATCGACCTCACCTTCTTATATTTTAACTGAAAATAAAAAATTCGTAGTCAGTATCGCACCTGATAACAACCTGAAAACTATTAGGAGTTACTATAAATACCTGTCTACGCTATTACCCGCTGTATTACTCGGTCTGGGTGCATTAATTTGGCTATTTCTATTTCGTAAAGAGCTAATCACACTAAAAAAGGCCAGTGTTGCGCTCGGTAGAGGTGATCTAGACACACGCACACATCTATCAAAAAACTCTACTTTACACGAGCTGTCTAGCGCTTTTAATACCATGGCAGAGCGTATTCAACAGTTACTTGAAGATCATAAAGACCTGACCAATGCCGTCTCCCACGAGCTGAAAACACCTATTTCTCGCTTACGTTTTGCCTTAGAAATGCAACAAGAAAGTACCGATGATAAAGAGAAAGCCTATTACACCGAGAAAATTGAAAGCAATATTCAAACACTGCAAGACCTCATCGACGAGCTTTTAGGCTATACCCGAATGCAACGAGGGGTAGAGCTAGACCTACAGCCTCATAATGTAAACGAGTGGATAGCAAATGAAGTAGGTATTTTTTCTGACTACCACCCAAACCTTACTTTTGAAACGGATATAACGATTACAAAACCGATCTCTTTTGATAGGCAGCAAATGACCAGAGTGTTGAATAACCTACTAGATAATGCCACTAAACATACACGCTCTATTGTCAAAGTAAGCGCAACCCTTAAAGCCCATGAGTTTGTGCTTACTGTCGAAGATAATGGCGGCGGCATTACCCCTGATGACTGCGATAAAATCTTTGAACCCTTTACTCGACTGGATAAAAGCCGTCAGCGTGATAAGGGAAACTATGGGCTGGGGTTGGCAATCGTAAAAAGCATCGTAGGTTTACACCAAGGTGAGGTGAAATGTAGCCCTTCTGTTTTAGGGGGTGCGCGATTTGTGGTGTGTTTTCCTTCAGAAATCTAAGTTATTATTTTATTCCATCTGTATAACATGATGAGTTCCTAATAGCATTGAGCTAATATCACACTATGAAATCCAGCCTGGAAAACTTACTATCTAATCAGCTAGGAGCATTATTACTGCCCCCCGAAGCTACCGAGCATCGTGGGCTAACGGTGGTTATCAGTATTTTCTTTCTGTTAGGTATAGCCCTTCTCATATGGCAAGGATGGCGCTACTTGCAGCGTAGAAACACCCCACAAGAAACGGCAAAACGACAGATTAATGCACTACTTAAAACAAGTGATGTCAGTATTGCTTCTCACCATAAAGCCATCGAACTCACTCGTTTATTGCGACAGGGCTTACAAGTCACTCGGCTTGATGAGTACAAACCTGAAGATTCACAACGTTGGAAGTCGTTCCACTCTCAGTTAAATTCGCTATGTTATTCAACGCATAGAGACAATAAGATCAACGATCAAAACAGCCTAAATCGTTTATTTGAAGAATCCCTTGTATGGCTATCGCCCAGTGACAATAAAAGATAAGCTATAGACATTCCCGTAGAGACGTTGCATGCAACGTCTCTACCACAGTAGATATCTATAGCAAACCTATATAATCAGCCAGAAAAAACACAATGAAACCAGCCTCCTCCTCTTTTGCTAACGCCTTTGGTAGCTTTACTTTACATCGCTTACCACTTGTTAATAACCCTTCATTACGCGCTTGGGATGCTGCAGACGAATTATTATTAAACACGCTGCATGAGCAAGCATTGCTAGAAGCAAGCCAAACCAGACTTCTCATTATTAACGATTCGTTTGGTGCGCTTTCGGTTAGCTTAAATGAATATTCACCCCACAATTGGTCCGATTCGTATCAATCGCATTTAGCAGTCACGCATAACCTGACATCTAATGAGTTAAGTAATTTAACGACCTATGTGCCAAGCACTCAAGAACCTGATGGTAAATTTGATGTGGTTCTCATTAAAATTCCGAAAACAATCGCCTTGCTGGAATATCAATTAATCACCCTGAAGCCACATATTTCAGCGGATACTACAATTATCGCTGCGGGGATGGTTAAGCACATTCATACTTCTACGCTAAAGCTATTTGAAAAAATACTAGGCACGACTACCACTTCTTTAGCTAAGAAAAAAGCACGTTTGGTTTTCTCCTCTTTTGATAAGACCGATAAGACTAACGACAACAAACCGACGACACCACCCTACCCCAAAAGCTTTTACAATAAAGAAATAGATATGACGTTAAGCAATCATGCCAATGTGTTCGCTAAAGATAAGCTTGATATTGGCGCACGGTTTATGCTGGAACAGTTTAAACAATTACCTGCTTCGAAACATATAGTTGATCTCGGTTGTGGTAATGGGGTGCTAGGTCTTGTCGCTAAACGACAACTCCCTGATAGCCATGTAACCTTTATTGATGAATCTTATATGGCTATCGACTCTGCCAAAGAAAACTACAAAACCATTATAGGGGATAAGCAAGCTGATTTTTTGCTAAGCGATACGCTATCAAACCTTAAAGACGATCAACACGATAATGATAATGTTGATGATAATATTGATTTAATTCTGTGTAATCCACCCTTTCACCAGCAACATACCATGGGTGATTATTTAGCTTGGGAAATGTTTAAACAAAGCCTTCAATACTTAACTTCTGGCGGATCGTTGTGGGTAGTAAGCAACCGTCATCTTGGTTATCACGTTAAATTGAAAAAACTATTTGGTAACTGTAAAACGCTTGCAAGTAATAAGAAGTTTGTGGTTTTAGTGGCTAAGAAGCGATAGCTCATGAAGTATCTTGGTAGAGTTAGGCAGTATAATACATAAGTACCTAAGCTCTTTAGGTTTGCCCATCAATATCTTATGCTATTATTTTAGTTTTTCTCAGGAGAGAACTGTGGCTAATTTAAGTCGGATCACTATTGACCCATCCATTTGTCATGGTAAGCCCGTCATCCGAGGGCTTAGGTACCCTGTTGAAAATATTTTAGAATTACTTAGTTCAGGTATGACCACCGATGAGATATTAGAAGATTATGAAGACTTGGAACGTGAAGATATTTATGCTGTTCTGAGCTATGCTACTCGCCTTTCGCAGATAAAACGAATAGAAACTAACATAGCAGCATGAAGTTTCTAATTGATGCTCAGCTACCAAGGAAACTGGCTAAAACAATCAACGATGCTGGATATCGTGCTATTCATACACTGTTACTACCAGAAGCCAATAAAACGACTGATGCTGATATTAATCTGCTATCTGTTACTGAAGAATGGATTGTTATTACAAAAGATTCTGACTTTGTAGATTCTTTCTTGTTAAAAAAAGAGCCATGGAAGCTATTATTAATTTCGACAGGAAATATTCGAAATGATGAGTTGATCAATCTTTTCCTTTCAAATATTCAAAATATAGCTGCTACATTTGAAGCACACCACTACCTAGAGCTTAATAAAGAAAACCTCCTCATTCACCAATGATAAATAATTTAGCTTGGGAAATGTTAAACAAAGCCTTCAATACTTAACTTCTGGCGGATCGTTGTGGGTAGTAAGCAACCGTCATCTTGGTTATCACGTTAAATTGAAAAAGCTATTTGGTAACTGTAAGACGCTTGCAAGTAACAAGAAGTTTGTGGTTTTAGTGGCTAAGAAGCGCTAGCTCATGTATTAATAACATAGGATCTGGGCTTGGAAAGGTCGCTTCTAGTTTTATTGAATTAGGGCTTTTTTCTCTTTTTTTCTGGAAGAACTAGCTATTCCCTCCTACGTCTAATCCTATGCAACTCAGACTCTAAAAATATAATAGAACCTGAGCATACCTTTTCACTTCGACTACTATTTCTTAATAATAGATAATAACGCAAGGTTCGTTGTCGGGTTTTTCTTAATAGCAGACAATAACGCAGGGTTCGTTACCAGATTTCTTACTCCGTGAGCGTGATCTTCATTGAAGGGGTTTCCTTTACACCATGCACCAACTGTTTGAATGTTAACTTTTGCCACTTTAGGACGAACACTCCATGTCACTTCGAAAGGTGAACCTTTTTCATTGTACCCTGGACCAGTTGTTGAACCAGCATATTGAATAGGTGTGCCTGTGTTTCCAGGGATACCTGACGCCTGATAATGGCTATCGGTAGATACTACTTTTGTCAGCTTGCTAAAATCCAGAGCATTCTTGTCATTCACCAACACATAGACCTGTGCCTCTACACGTAGTTGAGGGTTTTTGATGGAATCATTCAGACAGGCGCCTAGCGTTTGGCCAGGTTTAACCTTTGCTGTTGAGTAAACATAGTGAACCTCTATGGTATCGCCAGCATTCAGACCACCGTGTTTACTTGGACACACATCTGCATGTAACTTTTTAGACTCTTGAACTGTTAAGTGACCTGAAAACTCATAGCCACTATGGTATCCATGTCCATCACCATTTCCTGCATATTTCATAAATTCCCCACCTTTATGTTCAGCATTTTCATGAAAATGGATATTACAAAGGTTCATCTTGGTAGAAGCAGGAGCTGGTTGAAAAAGGAGATCATTTTGTCCTGATATCGAAGTGAGATCACGCGGAGATTGTGGCCCAAAACCTTTCCCTCTCGTATTTTTAGCAAGCATTTCACGTTGCTCAGAAATAGTGTGATGAGTAGTATTTTCATGCGCTGATGTAGCATGTTCGGTATGTTTGCCAACAGTAGTACAAGCTGATAATAAGGTAGCTATTGCTACAGATAATGGAAACTTTGGATTCATTACTTAAGCCTCAAATTGTAATTTAGAAAAAATCATTGATACTCGGAGCTTGTTTGATAATAGTTCCAAGTAGTATTTACGATGAAGTAAAACTGCACGAAGAGTACACATTTCGTTAATGATATTCCACAGAAATATTAAGGAATCTGATCAAGTCATGATTGATTTTTCTGAGGCTTGAATCTGCCAGCTTTTCGCTATAAAAGAGACCAATAGCTCGTTCTATTGTGAGTGGAAATAACAACGCTGATGACTGCTTAAAGGTTTATTTATACTAATATTTTGAGTAACTACTCAGCTTACCCTCTACTTTGCTCAATAACTGCGTCGCCTACAGGGATGTAGGTGAGGGGCGGAAGCAGGACGCGGTAGCTTTGAAAGTGCTCATTTATGCCTATAAACTGCGTGCTTTCGCCTTGCTCTTGAACTAAGTAGTGGGCAATCTGAGCAGTTACGAATTACGCTGAGCTGAGTAGTTACCATTTTGAACGGATTGATGTACTAGTACTCCAGCAACTTAGGTTTGATGGATACAGAGCAATCCAAAGCGTTCAAGACAAGGCATGGGTTGCAGCCAATGGTTGCTCCCTTGGCAAGACCCATAACGCAGTATTGAGCGCTTTGG
>JALXAX010000015.1 GCA_026991755.1 Thiotrichaceae bacterium
AAATTACAACCCTTAAAGCGCAAAGCCGACACCCTAGAAAAGCAGTTAGACCGATTACATGCGCAACAGCAGCAACTTGAAAATACACTCGCTGAGCCTAGTATTTATCAGGATGAAAATAAAAATAAACTAAAAAAAGCATTATTGGAAAAAATCACGATTGATAAAAAATTAGAAGATATTGAAATGCAATGGATGGAAGCGAGTGAGGAATATGAACAAAAACTGGTAGCTCAATAGAGTCCTTATCATAACGCAGGAGCGTTGTATATAGATATTCATTTATTAAATTTCCGCACCCTTCGACAAGCTCAGGAAGCTAGTTCCCTGAGCTTGTCGAAGGATGCGGGTTGTTTGCTATGACTTTACTTGTCCCACCTTTCAAATCACTCTTATGTTTCTTTCTAAATTAAGAAAAAATGAAGGTTTATATTGTCCTGAATCAACATCCTACAATACATTCTGAAAAACTGTCGTCTACAGATATTATTTAATTACTTCAATATTTTTCTAATATTTAGTTTTTTTGTTTGCATAACATTAGTATTATTCAACATTACAATAAAATCCATGAGAAGATCAGTTTAACAAGTTTTTAATTGTACTTATGGGGCTAATAAGTCTTATTGCATTTTCAAATAAAACTTTTTGTTTTGACTCAACAATCACAATTCGATCATCTGGTTTTAGAAAAGGGTCTGCTGTCCTTCCCTGTTTAATAGACGTTAAATTAACTTTATATTTTTTAAAAATATTATTCTTCATGTCATATCGGAAAAGTATAGCCTTATTCTTGTGCGCTAATGTATTTATACCACCCGCTAATGTAATAGCTTGTAAGAAAGTAATTCCTTCTGTTAGTGGAAAAATTCCTGGTTTAATAACAGCCCCATTCACAGTAAAGCGGTTGTAAATAGATTTTTGTACAACAATTCTATCACCTTGTTTTAATAAAAAATCTTGTTGTTTCCCTTTACTAATAGCAGCAATATCTATTGCTTGTTGCACTACTTGTCCATTTTTCCCTTCTCGCAATAAAGTAGCATGATGTTTGTCAGCATCTTCACTTAAACCATTAGCATAAGCTATAGCTTGTAAGAATGTCGTCTTCCCAGAAACTGGAAAAACACCTGATTTTTTTACAGACCCTTCAATACTGAAATAGTTTTTACTTGATTCTTTAACTAGCACGTTAACATGAGCTTCTACAATAAAATCTTTCTCCAGAGCCTGTTTTATTTTTTCTGCTAGTTGTGGAGCGCTTAACCCTTTTGCATGTATTTTAGAAATAAGAGGAAACGTAATATTTCCATTATTATCTACTCTTACTTTTTTTGTTAAATCGGGGTTTCTATAAACCTCTATTTCTAATAGGTCATTCTCTGAAATTAAATTACTACCAAGATATCCTGAAGAGTCAGCTGAATTTTCTTTTTTTACTACAAAACTTTTAGGAACCAGCTTGATACTAGGTATCATTGATGATGATTTTAAAGAGCTTGTTAAGTTTGCCCTTCCTACTGGCTCATTTAATAAAACATCGCTAGTTTCATATGTTGAAGTGCTACATGAGCTAGTAAAGGTTATTAGGAAACAACCTAGAATTGAAGTGTTTTTTTTGTCAAACATCATTATTTAACATCCTTTCTTCTTATCATTTTTATTATTAAGAAAACTTTCAAAGATAAAGTATAGTGACAGACAGCTCCTGATATAAGCATAAGATATCTAAGGTAATATTGCTTTAATAGTAAATATTCACTAATAATTTACTACTTGTATGGGGAAAATTATTATATTAAAAACAAGCCACAGTTATTAAATTATAAAAAAGTAAAGCCAACTAATATTTCATAAAAGTAGATTGAAGCAATATTGTAGAATATTAGGCTTTTTCATACCAAGAATAGTTTATCATAAATCTATTTCTATACCCTCTCAACCCGACAAGAGGGCTGTTCAATACTAATTTAAGGTTACCCACGCTAAACTACTATAGTTTTTCAGATAAATAATTTCCTGATAAAAGGAGTGAAAGCTTCAGCTTTTTAGTCATCAAAATGAAATTTAATAAATGAATGTCTATAGGTAATTGTAATAACGTTAACGCAGTAAGTTCGAGTGACTTAGGTCGTGGAGGACGATAGGAACCCCAACAAAATCTGCCACCATCATTATCTGATCTCAAGCGGATTCATGAGGAAAAATTAGCAACTCAACGGCGAAGGTATTGAAATTCAGTTAAAATTAAAAGCTGTTTCAGGCAGAAAAACAGTAGTATCAAGCAAAAGACGGATAAAAAACTAACAGTCCTTTAATACTAAACCAACGCCCAAACAGCCATTACCAAAAATAAAGCCTCTGTAACTTCAATACTAAGCCCCAAAATATCCCCCGTTACCCCTTGCAAACGTGCAACTGCCCAATGATGTATTGCATACAGCAATAAACTAATCGCAATCAACACAATTAAACTCGTTACAAAATAAACAATTACAGCAATAAATACTAATATAAGTGCAATAATTTCGGGATATTCTTTC
>JALXAX010000016.1 GCA_026991755.1 Thiotrichaceae bacterium
ATCTACCCCCTCCCTAACCCTCCCCCTGCTAGGTGGAGGGAACTTTGTCTATTCCATGAACAGATTCCTAGCATTGAACAGCCCTGGGTACAATACAGGTACAGTTGTAAATCGTGAGGTACAAAATGGCGACTATAGTGAAAGCTCCTTCAGGCGCTTGGAAAGCACTAATTCGTATTACTGAAATCCAACCGTTTCTAAATCATTCCGTGTCAAACGTGATGCCGAGAATTGGGCTAGAAAGACTGAAGATGAAATTATTCGTGGTGTTTATATTTCTAAAAGCCACTCAGAAAGAACAACAATTGAGAAAGCGTTGAAACGTTATCTTAAAGAAGTTACTCCCACTAAGAAGCCTTCGACACAAAAGCCAGAGATTAGACGTGAAAAAATCATTCGCAAGCATCTTGGTAAATATACCCTAGCTTCATTGGGCGCTGAGCATGTTGCTGATTACCGAGACATGAGACTTGCCGATGGGAAAAGTGCAAGCTCAGTAAGGTTAGAACTTGCGCTCTTGAGTCATTTATACACCATCGCTATTAAAGAATGGGGCATGGGACTGGTGGTTAACCCTGTTTCCAATATTCGCAAACCTAAACCAGCAAAAGGTCGTGACCGTCGTTTGGTTGGAGATGAAGAGCAACGATTGCTTGAAGCTTGCGAGGCGTATAGCAATCCTATGCTGGCATGGATTGTAAAGCTGGCTCTATACACAGGAATGCGTCATAGCGAGATTGTTAATATAACACGGGATTAGGAAAAGGGCACGGTCTACGACACAACTACGCCCAAGCGAGATACAAAGACATGTCAGGCAATGAATGCCCAGTAAAGGGTGGAAGATGCCAAAGGGAAATGAGCAAAGAAGAGCGTGAATTTGATCGACTAATACGATTGCAAATATCAGAAGAATTAGGACATAGTAGAGAGCAAATAACTTCTATTTATCTTGGGAGTTGAAAGTTCATGAAACAAGGATCGGATGATAAGTTGCAGTAAGCACATCAAAATAAACATGCCTGACCTTAGGGACGGCGCAATAATAAACCCACCATTCTTACTTGTCTTTTATGCTCCTACTCAAATGATCTCAAATCGTTGCGTAGAATAACTACGCGCCTTTTGAGATCATTTGATTAGAAGCAAAAATCCTGCGTAATAATTGGTAGGTTTATTATTGCGCCGTCCCTTAAAAAGGTGACAACATATGCCTAATTGCTGTAGAAAAAGGATGATTTTGTGTGGCATCCAGTTCTGCTTGAAGCAATGGATGCCATTAATCTTTATCAAACTCCATTGCCATTTCGAATAGCTCTTCCGCTGTTTGAATATAGCCCTGCACAGCAATTTCTCTCATTCGTCTAAGCGGACCGTTGACCTCGTCAATATTAAAAATACGCAAAGTTTCTGTGGCTCTATGTTTATCATGGTCAGATAAGTCGGAGCGAATAGAAATGGTGCCATCAGAAATAAACAGAAAAAAATCATCAGGGTCTTCCACATCCATCTTGATTAGATCTTCATGATTGTACGCTGGCAGCCTATCCTTATTTTTCCCACAGCTATTTTCTTGATTACACGAACCAAAAATATTGTCCCAATCAAAAGTACCTTGGGGATACCTTCCACGTTGTCTAAAATGTTCTATATGCGCGTTTTTATTAGCTCCAGTATTAATCTTTCTTTCACAATAAGCACATCGTTCTTGCTGCATTTTATCTAGCTGCTGCCAAATTTCAGATTTTGCATCTGGAGCTACATCACTCCAGTTATCTCGCCCATATTGAAATCTAGCCAAACATGCAGGAGCACCAGGTCGATCAAGTTTATGCATAAAGTTTAAGCCCCTTTTATTGCTTTTTCTTTAAGGAACCTCTGGTTAAGTCTGATCGGAATTTCTGTGAGATAGAATTTGTCAGGTTTTTGATAGAAAAGTTAGCAATAACCGTAGCTATTGGTCATTTTTATAGCGAAAAACTGGAAAATTATAGCCTCAGAAAAACGAATCATGACTTGATCAGAGATTCCTTAAGCTTAGTTTTCATCTTGACTAGACGTATCAGCCTTCCGCATTCAAGCAGTTCCTGATGCTGTTCACCAAAGTGTAAAACAAGTTTTGTCCACAATGCATTACCATGTTCAGTATCATGTTCGTTTTGTTGGATTAAAGCCCTGTATTCGTTTAACCATTTAGCTTCAACTACCTCTGGCACAGGGTCAATATCCATTAGCGTTGCTAGTACATCTGAACTGGCAACACCACGACTCTGAATGTCGGGCATTTCTGCTAATGAATAATGTTCACCTGTTTCAGAACTTGTACCCTGTTTAAGTAAACGAATACTGTCTGATGATACCGTTGAAAGAACCTGTGGGCTGTGTGTAGTGACAATAAACTGAATATTAGGGAAAGCCTCCGTCAAACCAGAAACAACCGTCTGCTGCCATTTAGGATGAAGATGCATATCAACCTCATCAATCATGACCACGCCGTTACTTTTCAATGCAGCATTAACACCAAGATGTGCATTAAGCAATGAACAGCGATAGGCAATATCTGCGACCATGGCAACCATTTTTTTGATACCATCACTCATCAAATCAACATTTAAAGTTCCAATATCATTATGATCTAGAACCAGTGATTTGTTATCTTTTTGACTATAGTGCAGATTTTTCCAACCCGTACCTTTTAACAACACATCTACTGCTTTTCTAACAACTAGAATTGGGTTTTCAATTTCAGGCTCAATTTCAAAAGAATTCTTATTAGCTTTTAATTGAGAAATTTGTGACTCTAGCTCCTGAATTGATTTGTCTGTAAACCACTCCTTAAATTGTTTATAACTGGAAGCAGGGTTCAGGCAATCATCATAAGCAAAAGTACGAATGTTTGAACTGCTTTCATCAATACTCTTTTTCTTTTTGTTATTCCATAAACGACCTGTTCCGTAATAACCAAACACGGGTAAATTAATGGGTGGTTCGTTTAAATGACGGATTTGCTCTTGTTGCTGTTGGGCGAACTTATTAATAGCAGTTCCGCTAGTATCGGTTATGTTTTTAGAACCTTTAGTTTCTTTATTCTTATAAACAATCCATTGCTTAGTGCTATCACCATAATCACCTTTTGTTATGACTTCGGTAGGTAATTGACGAGCCATTTCTTGTCCCGATTTAAGCAACAAAATATCACTTATATCAATTCTATTATGAGCATTAGCCTGAGCCGTATAAGCAAGATCAAAACCTTTAAGATAAGGCCATAAGCCAATACGAATAGCATCAAGCAATGTGGTTTTACCACCGCCATTATTAGCAACTAATACGGTTAGTTGTGGATGTAAATCTAAAGTAATAGATTTATAACAACGAAAGTTTTTTACTGAAACACTTTCCAGCTTCATAATTTTGGCTCCGACATAACGACCTTATGCATATGTAGCAAATGGGTAAATACACATCACCAACATGATACATAATAAACACAGTATATATAGCATCAACAAAAGATTCATTAAATAGCATCACACCACTTACTCTTTGATCAACCAGGCAAAACCAACCTCAATAAGCAATGAAATCATTTCGATGAAATATATAAAATATGTTGGTGTAAAAGTAGCAGAAGCCGAACAATACCAGTAGTAACCAAGGAACAAAGAACAAAGAACAAAGAACAAAGAACAAAGAACAAAGAACAAAGAACAAAGAACAAAGAACAAAGAACAAAGAACAAAGAACAAAGAACAAAGAACAAAGAACATTAATTGACCAGATAAAACCAGAATATGGAAATAACTCATTCATCCCAGCCCATAGATAATACAAGCACCAGCTAAATATCTACAAGAACACCATCCCCAACATAGGATTAGGCAAAAGCATAGGTCTACAACACAACTACCGCCCAGATCAGATACAAAGAGCTATCAGGCAACGAATGCCCAGCAAAGGGTGGAAGACATCAAAGGGAGATGAACAAGGAAGAACGTGAATATGACAGACAAATTCGATTGCAAATATCAGAAGAGCTGGGGCATAGCAGAGAACAGATTACATCTATATATCGAGAAAGCTAAAGTAACACTTCAATTTAGTAGTTAGGGTGTACTTTGTGTACAATACCAGAACCATTCTATCAAGAACTCAGGACAGCCCAAGATAATGCTATTAGACAATGAAAACAAAAACTTGAAGGTTCACGAATGGATAACGAAATACACAGAAACGGGAGACGTTGACATTGTAACTGGCTATTTTACGATTGGCGCTTTAGCTTATATATCAAACCAGATAAATAGCAAAGTCAGTAACTTTCGGCTGGTTTTAGGCGATATTGTCAGTACCAACCTAGAAGAAGAAAGAGCATTACAGCTCAACCAAGTTGCACAACAAGCTGTTAGCTTCTTAAAGCAAGACAAAGTATTAGCAAAAACCTTAGAACCCAACTTCTGCCACGCAAAACTCTATCTTTTTGATCCAGAAAACAATGATGATCGTAACCGCTACTTTATTTCAGGAAGTTCAAACCTTACAGAAGCAGGCACAGGGCTAAAACAAACCAACAACATAGAATTAAACATTGCGGAAACAGGCAATAACAACCAATACAAAGAATTACAAAAGTGGTTTAAAGACCTTTGGAAAAGCAAAAAAGCCCATACCAACAAAACCATTATCTTGGCAGATGGAAAAAAAGAAGTTATTGATTTCAAGAAATATCTTATTGATGAAATAGAAAAAATATTCATCAAATACCCCCCTAGAGAGATTTACTACAAAATACTGTTTGAGCTTTTTGGTAAACAAATACTAGAAGAGCAAGATGATCCAGAGTTCAACCGTCAAGTTGGCAGACTAGAAAATTCAGTTATCTATAAAACACTCTATGACTTCCAGAAAAAAGGCGTACTCAGTCTTATTAAAATGCTTCAACACTATAATGGAGCAATCTTGGCTGATGCTGTCGGTCTAGGTAAAACATGGAGTGCATTAGCGGTTATTAAGTTTTTTCAACTTCAGGGTCGAGAAACAATATTGTTATGCCCCAAAAAACTGGAATATAACTGGCGACGCTATAGAAAACATCAAGACTCAAGGTTTGAAAAGGACGAACTCGACTCTTTGTCCGCTTTCATACCGACTTAATAGATACACGCCTAGAAAAATATGATGATCGTGCTGATAAATATTTTACTAGTGATAAACCAAAACTATTAGTCATTGATGAAAGCCACAATCTAAGAAATAGCAAGTCAAAACGCTATCAACTGCTTTTAGAAGAAATTCTAAAAAAGAATGATGACATCAAAGTTCTGCTTCTATCAGCCACCCCCATTAACAACTCCTTAAACGATATTCGCAATCAGTTTAAACTGATGGTGCAAGGGAATGAACATGGCTATGAAGAGTCTCTAGGTGTCAGAAACCTTGATTATACTTTCCGTTCTGCCCAGAAAGCTTTTAACGAATGGAGAGAAGAAGATAAGCCTAAAATCAGTGACTTCATTGCCACCGATGCGCTCAGTGAAGGACAAAACCTTCAAGACGCTGATATGGTCATAAACTATGACATCCATTGGAACCCTGTAAGAATTATCCAGCGCATGGGACGAATAGACCGATTGGGCAGCCCCAATAAAAGAATCTTTGGTATCAACTTTTGGCCTTCCAATAATATAAACACCTATCTTAATCTTCAGGGGCGTATCGAACAGCGTATGGCGGCCATGAAGCTGGCTGGTTCAGAAGTAGACCATAAGTTCTCAAGTTCCTTTGAACAAATGGCTCATGATGAGTCACTCGATCAAAAAATGACAGATCGAATGATGAAACAGATGGAAACCACTTGGGATGATATTGAAATCAGTGACCAAGGGCTAGGTTTTGATGATCTATCACTAGAGCGTTATCGTCAGGATCTACTAGAAGAGCTTGAAACACATAAAGATAAATACATTAATATGCCCAAAGGTATTTACACGGGCTTTAAATCCAATTCAACAATATGTGCCGAAGACGGTCTAATTGCACTCTTGGGCTATCCTGCAAAACCAGCCAATACAGCTAACTATGACTATCAACTGTATGACCTGATTTATATAAACTATCAAGGTCAAATGGTATTAATGAATCAAAAAGAAGTACTTGATGCACTCACTTACCATAAAGATAATAATCGTTCTGTTCCAGAAGCCGTTGATAAAGGTGCTTCAAAATCTATAGAGTCACTAGTTTCTGCACTAAAATACTGGCTGGCAGATCAAGCCAGTGAAATAACAAAGCAGGATGATGGTACAACTAAAAAGACGATGGGCAAAGAAGCTAAAGATATACTGGCAAAGCTCAAAACAGGCGATAAAAATGCACTCAAGCGAATAAAACAAAATACCAAAGTGAGCGATAAGTACAAGATGGATAATTTTGACCTGATTACCTGGTTTGTAGTATCGGTAGGGAATGTAGAGAATTAAGATGAAAAACCTAAAAGTAACAGTACAAGGCAATAGCGTTAGTGTTTTTAAACAAGAAAACTCTGACTATATATCGCTCACCGATATAGCAAGATATAAAGACAAAAAACGCAGCGACTATATACTACAAAACTGGTTACGAAATCGTAGCACTATAGAGTTCATAGGGCTATGGGAGCAAATTCATAACCCAGATTTTAAATCCATCGAATTCGATGGATTTAAAAATGAAGCAGGTTCCAATAGCTTCTCACTCACACCCTCACGCTGGATAAGCACAACCAACGCCATTGGACTCATTTCCAAAAAAGGTCGCTATGGCGGCACATACGCCCACCAAGACATCGCCTTTGAATTTGCCTCATGGATAAGTGCCGAGTTTAAGCTTTATTTACTAAAAGAATTCCAGCGACTAAAGCAACAAGAGTATTCACAAGAAAAATTAGAATGGAATGTTTCTAGAACATTGGCAAAGGTAAATTACCGCATCCATACCGATGCAGTAAAAGCTCATTTAATCCCTCAAAGCTTCTCAAAAATAAAACAAGCCTTTGTCTACGCCAATGAAGCTGACTTGCTCAACTTGGCATTGTTTGGGCAAACCACCAAACAATGGCGCGAAAAGAACCCCGATTTGAAAGGCAATATCCGCGATGATGCAAGGCTGGAACAATTAGTTGTACTTTCCAACCTTGAAAGCTTTAACTCAGAACTCATCAAACTCAATTTATCACCAGAAGAACGCCTGCAACGGCTAAACAAAATAGCCATAGACCAAATGCAAGTTCTTGTATCAAACCAGTCTTTAAAAACACTGACAAAGGGTAGCTCATAATGGATTTATCCTATTTCCAACACACAGACTTTCTATAAGCATTAAAAAAATTCTTCCATGAACTGGAAGTACCTATTAACTATTTGTCCGATGATCCAATAGAGCCTAGAGAAATCCTCGAAAAAACTTATAAAGACAATGACAACTTTAAGCTAATAAACGAAGTCTACTTTTTGGGTATTGTTGATGATGCCGCTTTTGATGGGTATGGCAGTCTTGCTCCTGAAAAAATAAAATCTGACTATGATGGTTTGCTAATTTTTGGTGTAAGCCTACATACACGGGAAAATGAACTACTACCTACCCGATCACAACTAGCAGAAATATCCAGAGCGTTTAACCGACAGTATTACTACACGCCCGTGGTGGTCATTTTCAAATATGAAGACACGACTAATGACTATCTAGCTTTTGCGAATACAGAGCGCATAAAATACAAGCAAGAATGGCGAGAAGGAGAAAAGGCAGGGAAGGTCACATTATTACGCGATATTGATATTAAGAATACTCATGCAGGACATCAGCGTATATTAAATGAGCTACAGATTCCGAGTACAGGTAGAAACAAAGTAGACTCCTTCGCAAGCCTGTATGAATACTGGCAAGGCGTGTTCAATGTTAGCTTGCTTAACAAAAATTTCTACAAAGAGTTATCTACTGGTATTTTTGGGCAGTACAAGAAGTACACTTCCCATCCTTAGAGATTGAGTTCGAAATGATAGGGGATCAGACAGCAAAACGTCAGGAACATAATGCAAAAAATGTTATTCGTTTACTAACTCGCTTCCTGTTTGTCTGGTTTATCAAAGAAAAAAACTTATCCCTGAAGAGTTCTTTGACCTTAGTTATATTCAGGATAGCTTGCTGAAAGAAGTTTCACCGTATAGAAAACAAGACAACCTAACAAACCAGCAAAGCCACTACTACAAAGCTATTTTACAAAACCTTTTCTTTGCTACTTTAAACCAAGAAATGGGGAAAAGAGACTTTCGTAATAGTGGTCAGAATATGAACGTAACGAATTTGCTACGTTATAAAAACTATTTTAAAGAACCTGATCTTTTTATTCAAAAGGTTGAAGCGGTTGTGCCGTTTATGAACGGTGGACTGTTTGAATGCCTAGATCGACCCGGTGTTTTTCAAGGTAGTTGTCACCTTTTGCTTAGTATTTAACCTGTCATTTTCAAGACAGTATTTTCATCCCGATCAGGGTTCAACATCACAACTCCAG
>JALXAX010000017.1 GCA_026991755.1 Thiotrichaceae bacterium
ACAGGCGGTAATAATTTTTTAAGAATTGCTTCTTTGCGTTCTTGTGAATAAGCCATACTTTGATCCTATCCGCCCCTCTGATTTATGAAATTTTAGGGGTGACAACTAGCCTGACATAGGGGGCATCTGCTGAGTTAGTTTGTCCCTCTTGATGAACTTGTTAGAGCTTTTTGTTTGACAAACTGCAGTTTGATACTATTATTGGTGCCTATGAGTTGTTTCGATAAGGAAATTAGTGATGAGTACCCCGGTAAGCACAAAAGAAGCCTCTAAGTTATTAAATGTGTCAGGACAATATGTAAGAACATTATGTCGAGACGGACAGCTTCAAGCAACAAAAATTGGTCGTTCTTGGATTATAGATAAACAAAGTGTTCAGGAATACGGGTTAAAAACTTCTCATGTAGTCGCTGAAGATCATCCAGCCTATACCCGTAATTTAACAACGGGGAAGAAGCCAATTGCACTGAGCTTTTTTTCAGGTGCTATGGGTCTTGATCTAGGACTTGAAAAAGCTGGATTTGACATAAGGCTAGCTTGCGAAAATGATAAGTTTTGTAGACAAACTATTGAATTAAATAGACCTGATATAGCTTTATTGGGTGATATTAACAATTATAGTGCGAGTGATGTTCTTACTAATGCAGGAGTATCTGGTAATGATGTTGACCTTATTGTTGGTGGACCACCGTGCCAAGCTTTTAGTACAGCAGGAAAACGAAACGGCTTAAATGATGAACGTGGTAATGTGTTTTTAAAATACCTTGATATTGCACTTGAAATAAAGCCTAAATATATCGTTATTGAGAATGTAAGAGGATTATTGTCATGTCCAATGCAGCACAGACCACATGACCAACGAGGTTCAGACTTCCCTGATTTATCTCTTGATGAACTTCGTGGGGGAGCTTTAAATTTTATACTTGATAGATTACGTTCCTCTAATTATTCCTATTCTTTTAATCTATATAACTCTGCCAACTTCGGGACACCACAGACTAGAGAAAGAGTAGTTATCATTTGTTCTCGTGATGGAGTAAAACCACCTTATTTGGTTCCTACACATTCAGAGAATGGAGAATTCGATTTACCTAAATGGAGCACTTTCAAGAAGGCAGTTAAAAATATTAAAGAATGTCACCATCTAAGCTTTCCCGAGAAAAGGCTACAATATTACAGACTGTTAAAGAGCGGACAAAATTGGAGAAACTTGCCTGTTGATTTACAAAAAGAAGCACTAGGAAAATCATTTTATGCCGGAGGTGGAAAAACAGGTTTTTTACGACGCCTAGGTTGGGATAAACCCTCTCCTACATTAGTGACACATCCTGCCATGCCTGCAACAGACCTTTCCCACCCAGAAGAAAATAGACCTCTTTCTATTGAAGAATATAAGCGTATTCAAGAGTTTCCTGACTCTTGGAAACTCGCGGGGCCTTTAATACAGCAGTATAAACAAGTGGGTAATGCTGTACCTTTAGGTTTAGGATTTGCATTAGGTAAATTGATTTATTCTTTAATAAATAGCGAAGCTATTCCTTCATATCCAAATTTTAAATACTCAAGGTACAAAAATACATCAGTTGACACATGGGAGTCAGAGTTTAATAAGTTAGTAGATAAACAACTATCTACAACTTCTCAAGGTGAGTTTCGTTTTGGTTAACCAGACCAAGTATTTTCTTTTTCTACGGCTAAACAGGATGGGTTTACAGTTAAGCAATTAACTGCAAACTCAGTAAATGCCTCTTCTGATAGGTGACTTGTTCCGCATATCTCATTCAAAGAATCCCACATATATTCGACTCGGTCTGCTTTGATACGAAACCATTTCTGGATTTCTGTTCCTTTTCTTATTGCACTGCTAGAGCTATTTTCGGAATTGCTTCGATTTTTTATTTGTAATAAATTTCCATTTTCATGTACAAAATCAACGGACTTTACTGTTTCTCCCCATGCACAATGCCAACCAGAACTTATTAAGTTATCAGATAAGTATTCTTCAAGGATTAAGCCTAAAATATTTTCTGCTGACATGCTAAGTCTGTGAGCATAAGTGATATTTTTTAAATCTTGTGTATCAAGATTAGTCAGGCGAACACCAATAATTTTTTCAATTATTGGATCTGCAACTGTTCCAGGGAGATTGGATACTCGTTTAGTTGCACGACCATCATAACCACTTTTATATTTTGTTACCCATTTTAATATAACCGCTTCTTCATCATCTTTCATTCCACCAATGTTTTTAGGTATGCGGTCAGCATCTTGTACAATAGCTGAAAATATA
The DNA here is from genome assembly GCA_026991755.1 of Thiotrichaceae bacterium. Taxonomy (GTDB): domain Bacteria; phylum Pseudomonadota; class Gammaproteobacteria; order Thiotrichales; family Thiotrichaceae; genus HyVt-477. The sequence continues at coordinate 2,291 of JALXAX010000017.1, forward strand.
TGCTTTATACCTGAATTCCAGTCTAAACCAATATTAGCGGAAGAATTTTTCGCTATTTTTGTGGCTTGTTTTACTGTAATTCCATTCAGAGCCTCCCCCTATGTCAGGCTAGTTGTCACCCCTAAAATTTCATAAATCAGAGGGGCGGATAGGATCAAAGTATGGCTTATTCACAAGAACGCAAAGAAGCAATTCTTAAAAAATTATTACCGCCTGT